>CACPCD010000004.1 GCA_902632315.1 uncultured Pelagibacteraceae bacterium | reverse complement strand
CCATTCTTTCTATACCTGTATATACCTCCGATAGGCAAAACAGTTTCTGTGCTTTCAAATGCCTCTTTGTGAATTTCTCGAATTTTTTTTTCAATACCAACTAATCCAATACCAGAGATTTTTGATATTACTCCTGGAAAGTAATCATTCACAACTGTTCTACTTAATCCAACAGTCTCAAAATTGCAACCACCCCTATAAGAACTTAAAACAGAAATTCCCATCTTAGACATGATTTTCAACAAACCAGCATTAACTGATTTTATATATCTTTGAACACAGTCATCAAAACTAAATTGTCCAAAAAGTTTTTTTGTATGTCTTTGATATAAGCTGTCAAACGCTAGATAAGGATTTACAGTTGTTGCGCCTACACCTAATAATGTTGCAAACGAATGTGTATCTAAAGCTTCTCCAGATTGAACATTGATAGATACATATCCTCTTAATTTCTTTTCTATTAAAAAAGAATTTATAGCCCCAACGCACAATAACATTGGTATAGGCATATTTTTTGGTGAGAGCTCTTTATCACTTAAAACTAGTTGGGTTACTCCTTGTCTTACTGCAATCTCAGCCTCTTTTTGGATTCTTGCTATCGCACCTGACAAGTCATCATTTTGAGAAAATGTGCAATTAATTACTACTGAATTTTTTCCAAAAAAATTTATAAATTTATTAAACTGAGAATTTGATAAAATTGGACTGTTTAAAACATAAATATTTTCCTTAGTAAGCGTGTCAAAATCGAGAATATTTCCTAGATTTCCAAATCTTGTTTTTAAGCTCATTACTTTATTCTCTCTAAGTGAGTCTATTGGAGGATTTGTTACCTGACTAAAATTTTGTCTAAAAAAATGATAAAGAGGTCTATACCTGTCAGAAAGAACAGCTAGAGGAGTATCATCCCCCATCGAGCCAGTTGCCTCTTTAGCATCCTCAGCCATTGGGTGTAAAATTAGCTCTAAGTCTTCCAAACTTATTCCAAAAGTATATTGTCTTCTTCTTAAATCCTCTCCTTCAAAAGTGTTTTTTTCGTTTGAGATTGATAATTTTTCATCTAAATCTACGATTTGGGAATTAAAATGTTTAAATTCTTTTGCTAAGTAATCTTTAATTTGACTATTTGAAAAAACTTTTCCCTTTTCAATTCTAACACCAATAATCTCACCTGGCCCCAATCTACCTTTGGAAAGAATTTTTTTCTCATTTAATTCAATCATACCTGTTTCAGACCCAGCAAAAAGCATTTTATCTTTTGTGATTGCATATCTAAGAGGTCTCAGTCCATTTCTGTCATTGGCAGCTATCACCCATTCATTATCTGTAGCGGCAATAGCAGCTGGTCCATCCCAAGGTTCCATAGTGCTATTCAAAAAATTGAACAATTGCTGATGGCTCTTGGGTAAAGTCTTATTTTTTTTTGACCATGCGTCAGGAATTAACATCAACTTAGCTAATGGTGCTGATTGTCCTGATTTGTTTAACAATTCAAATACGTTATCTAAGGCAGCAGAGTCGGAAACTCCTTTTTGAATTACAGGTTTTAAATTTTCTACATCATCAAAAAGTGGACTACTCATTTCTTGCTCATGAACTTTCATCCAATTTTTATTTCCCTTGTAAGTGTTTATTTCTCCATTATGAGCAACCGCTCTAAAAGGTTGTGCTAAACTCCAACTTGGTGCGGTATTGGTTGAAAATCTTTGATGAAAAATTGCGTATCTCGAAACAAATCTTTTGTCCTGCAAATCATGATAAAAATCTGATATAGCCTCAGCTAAATATAGACCCTTATATATTATTGATTTTGAGCTCATCGAACAAATATAAAAATTATTTAATGAAGCATTAAAGGCCTTGTTTTCAATTCTTTTTCTAGTCTCATAAATTTTTCTCTCTAATTCTTTATCTAATAAATTTGAATCGTTTGATTTAAATAAAACTTGAATTATTTCTGGCATAGTTTGAAGAGCCTTTTCACCCAAAACTTTGGGGTTTACAGGAACTTGTCTCCAACCATAAATGCTGAAATTATTTTTTGTTAATTCACTTTCAACGATTGTCTTACAACTTTCTTGTGAGGAATAGTCATTTTTAGGTAAAAAAATCATTCCAACACAAATTTCAGAATTATCATAATCATGTCCTGTGACTTGTATTTTTTCTATGAAAAAGTCTTTTGGAATTTCGACGTGTATACCTGCCCCATCACCTGTTTTACCATCAGCATCAACCGCTCCCCTGTGCCAAACTGCTTTTAATGCTTCTATTCCATATTCTACAATAGCTCTGGATTTTTTACCTTCTGTAGAAGCTATTACACCTACACCACAAGCATCATGTTCCATTTCTTTGGAATAAACATGATTTTTTGAGAGTAATTCAAGATTCTTTTTATAAATTTCCATTATGCTACTTTTGTTTTATTTATTTCAGTTTTTTCTAAATGGGCCTTGATAGCTACTGCTGCATCTCTTCCATCTTTTATAGCCCAAACTACCAGTGATGCTCCTCGAACAATATCTCCAGCAGCAAAAACTCCTTTAAGGTTTGTTTCCATAGTATCAAAATCAGTTTTTATTGTACCCCATTTAGTAACTTGCAATTCTCTATTATCAAAAAGAAGTGGTAGGTCTTCAGGGTCGAATCCTAAAGCTTTGATTACCATATCAACTTTTAATTCAAATTCAGAGCCTTCTTTAATCTCAGGTCTTCTTCTTCCTGAATCATCAGGTGAACCTAATTTAATTTGATCAACTATTAAATTTTCAACTTTGTTTTTACCCTTAAATTCTTTTGGACTTGATAACCAAACAAATTCAACTCCCTCTTCTTCAGCATTTGCAACTTCTCTTGCAGATCCAGGCATATTTTCTTTATCTCTTCTATAAAGACATTTGACAGATTTAGCTTTTTGTCTAATAGATGTTCTTACGCAATCCATAGCAGTATCTCCTCCGCCTATAACTACTACATCTTTTCCTTCGGCATTTAGAACACCCTTATCAAACAATTCTACTTTATCACCTAGACCTTTTTTGTTTGAAGCTGTTAAAAACTCCATAGCTGGGAAAATATTATTCAAATCATTTCCAGGTAATTTAACTTCTCTTGGTTTATAAACACCTGTAGCAATTAAAATTGCATCATGTTTTTTTCTTAGTTGATCTAAAGTAGCATCTTTACCTACTTCAAAATTCTGTATAAATTCTATTCCTCCATCTTTTAAAAGTCGTGTTCTTCTTTGAACTACATGTTTTTCTAGTTTAAAATTTGGAATACCATATATGAGTAATCCTCCAGCTCGATCGTATCTATCATAAATAGTTATTTTGTATCCATCTTTTCTTAATTGTTCAGCAGCTGCTAATCCTGCTGGTCCTGCACCTATTATTCCAACACTTTGCTCCTTCTCGTATTTTACTTGAATTGGTTTTACCCAGCCTTGTTCCCAGGCATTATCTGTGATGAATTTCTCCATTGAACCAATTGTAACTGTTCCATGACCTGATTGCTCAATTACACAATTACCCTCGCACAATCTATCTTGAGGGCATATTCTACCACACACTTCAGGCATATTATTGGTGCTTTGAGAAAGCTCATAAGCTTCCTTAAGCCTGCCCTCAGCAGTTAATTTTAACCAGTCTGGAATGTTATTACTTAAAGGACAATGTACTTGGCAAAACGGAACTCCACATTGCGAGCACCTGCTTGATTGCTCCTGAGCTTTTTGATTTATAAATTCATCATAAATTTCATTAAAATCATCTTTTCGCTCATTTACCTCTCTTTTAGGTGGAGTTTGTTGACCTATTTTTACAAATTTTAACATTTTATCAGTCATATCTTTTTTGAATCTACGCAAAATATACATTGTTTTTATTAGTAAAAGAATTATTTAGGTCAGTAATATTGACTTATATTTGGATAAAAACAGCTTAAAACATAGAATTTTTAATTTTTGCATATCTATTATGTTTAAATCGAAGTGTTTTAAATAGATATTTTTTAAGCTACCACAGATATATGTTCCAAGATTTTATAGAAATTCTTATTCTATCAGCCATACAAGGAATATCTGAATTTTTACCGATAAGTTCATCAGCTCATTTAATAATAGTGTCTAACCTATATGATCTTAAATCAAGTTCACTTTTAATAGACATAAGTTTACACTTAGGTTCTTTATTAGCAATAATATTTTTTTTTAAAAAAGATTTATTCAATTTGAAACACAATCAAAAATTATTAAAATTAATTTTAATTGGTTCTATACCGCTCATTATTTTTGGATACATACTTCATTCATCTGAATTAATTCATCTTCTTAGAAATATTAAGGTTATAGCATGGACTACATTGTTATTTGGAGTCATTTTATACTTCGCTGATAAGAGAAAAATTGATCAAAATATTTCTACTAACCTTAACTTAAGATCCATGATATTTATTGGATTATTTCAAATTCTCGCATTAGTACCTGGGGTTAGTAGAGCAGGTATTACTATGACAGCTGCAAGATTTTTAAATTTTAATAGAGTAGATTCAGGTAAAATTTCATTTTTGCTCTCTATCCCTGCGTTAGCAGGAGCAAGTTTTCTTGGATTAAAAGATATACAGAATGAAACTTTAGAGATTAATTTATTAGTAATTATTGCGATAGTATTGTCTTTTCTATTTTCGTATATAACGGTAAAATTTTTTTTAATTTATTTAAATAAATTTTCATTAAATATTTTTGTAATTTATAGATTGATAGTTGCATTAATTTTATTGTTAACAATTTATTTTTAGACTGACCGTTTAATTAAAGGTAGTAATTGAGATAATAAAACACCACATAATATAAAGAAACATCCTAATAAATTATTAACTCCTAATATCTGATTTAATAAAAACCAAGCTGCAATTGTTGCAAAAACTCCTTCTAATGAAAAAATTATTGCAGCTGGAGCAGGTGTAATATTTTTTTGTGCATAAATTTGCAAAACAAAAGCAAAACCCCCTGAAAGAATTCCTGCGTATAAAATTGAATCTATCTCATTCAAAATATTTTCTATTATAAATTCTTCATAAATAAATCCAATCACAAAAGAAAATAAGGCTACTAACAAAGTTTGAACGGCACCTAAAGTTAAAGGTAAATTATATTTTGTAACTATTATTCCAGTAAAGATAATATGAGTGCTCCAAAACAAAGCTCCTAATACAACGAGTGTATCACCAAGTCTTACTGTTGCATCATGAAAATTGGTAAGTAGATAACCACCAATTAAACATAGAACCACAGATGGCCACACACTCCAATGTATTGTTTTTTTTCTAAATAGAAAAATTATTATTGGTACCATAGGGACATAGAAAATTGTAAAAAAAGCTGCATTTGCAACATCGGTATACAAAAGAGCAACCTGTTGTAATGCTGAGCCTAAAAAAAGTGATAATCCGATTAAAAAGGAGAGTGTAGCAAAAGTTTTGAAATCTAATTTAAACTCTGATCTAAATTTTTTTAACTCAAATAAAAAAACAAGAGGAATAATTGCTAAAAATCCGACAAAAAATCTTACTGCGTTGAAAGTAAAAGGACCTATATCGTCCATACCCGTATCCTGGGCAATAAAAGTAGTTCCCCAAATAAATGTGCATAATAATGCACTTAATAATGAGACTGTTTTAGACATAATTTTTTTTAGACTGCTAATTTATAAGCAAAGTTCTTTCCTAAATTTTCTTTTAACTCATTGTTAAATCGAGCGGCTTCTGCTCCATCGATAATTCTATGGTCATAGGACAATGATAAAGGCAACATAATTCTAGTAACAAATTTTCCATCAACGAAAACTTGTTTTTTTACAGCTCTTCCGACTCCTAATATTGCAACTTCAGGAAAATTTATAATAGGTGTGAAAAATGATCCTCCAATTCCACCTAAACTTGTTATTGTCATAGATCCACCAAATAATTCTTTTTTATCAATCTTAAGATTTCTACATTGATCACTAAGATTTTTAAGCTCAGAACTTATAAGATTAATATTTTTATTGTCTGCATTTCTTAGTTTGGGAACCATTAAACCGTGCGGAGTATCCACCGCTATTCCAATATGATAATATTTTTTTTCAGTCATTTTTCCACTATCAATATCATCGATAGAACTATTAAAATTAGGAAATTTTTTTAATGAAGCTGTCAAAGCTTTGACTATAAAAGCTAAAGGTGTAATTTTTTTTTTTTCTCCAGTATAAATATCCCTCAGGGATGTTCTAAATTCTTCTAACTCTGTGATATCTGCTTCATCATGATTAGTCACATGAGGAATATTTGTCCAAGAATTCATCAAGTATTTTGATGATAATTTTTTTACTCTTGGTATATCTTTTATTTCTACTTCTCCAAATTCTGAATGAGAGTATTCCTGTTTTATCTTTTCATTACTTTTATTATAATTGTTAATTAAATTACTAGATCTCGAAGCGACAAATAATTTTACATCACTCTCAATAACTCTGCCTTTGCGTTCACTTCCTACAACTTGGTTAATATCAACGCCAAGTTCTCTCGCAAATTTTCTAACTTTTGGACTTGCAGATGATATATTTAAAACTTTATTTTGATCAGTTAGTATTTTTTGAGACTTTGGTTTTATTTCCTGATTTTTTTTAATTTCTTTCTCAATTAATGGTTTTTTTTCAACTTTTTCTTGTGCTTCATTAATATTTTCTAAAATTAAGATTAAGTCTCCTTCTGAAACTTTATCTCCCACTTTTATTATTAAAGTTTTAATTTTACCATCAAAAATTGAAGGAATTTCTACACTAGATTTGTCACTTTCTATTGTTATTAAAGGGTCATTTTTTTTTAAAATTTGCCCTTCGGAAACTAAAACCTCAATCACTTCTACATCCTTAAAATCTCCAATATTGGGTACTTTTATCTCAATTTCTGACATTATAATTTTGTTGGCATTGGTTTATTAATATCTATTTTATATTTTTTAATTGCTTCTTTAGCG
The DNA here is from genome assembly GCA_902632315.1 of uncultured Pelagibacteraceae bacterium. Taxonomy (GTDB): domain Bacteria; phylum Pseudomonadota; class Alphaproteobacteria; order Pelagibacterales; family Pelagibacteraceae; genus Pelagibacter. The sequence goes on along the minus strand of CACPCD010000004.1, from coordinate 43,062 downwards.
TACTTAGATGCTACAAGCTGTTCTTTAGCTAATACACTTAATCCATAAGTAACAACATGCTCCTTATCAACTTCAAAAAAATTTCTTAAATTTTTTCTAGTATCACTTCGTCCAAAACCATCTGTTCCGAGTGAATAAAAACTTTTACTAACGTAGGGTCTGATTTGATCTGAGTTCATTCTCATATAATCCGAAGCAGCTAAAATAGGTCCTTCTGTTTTACCTAAACATTTTTCAACATATGACTTCTTTGGTTCCTTATCCGGATTTAAAAGATTATATCTTTCAACCTCTAGGCCGTCTCTTCTTAATTCATTGAAACTTGTCACGCTCCAAATCTCACTATCTATTTGATATTCTTTTTGCAATATTTCAGCACCTGCAATCATTTCTCTTAAAATTGTGCCAGATCCCAAAAATTGAATTTTAGTTTTTTTATATTTATTAAACTCCTTAACTTTGTACATGCCCTTTAAAATTCCTTCTTCACAAGACTTATCTTTAGGCATAGCTGGATGAGAGTAATTTTCATTCATAGTCGTAATGTAGTAGAAAATATTCTCCTTTTTTTCGTGCATTCTTTTTAATCCATCTCTAAAAATAACTGCTAATTCATAATGAAAGGTTGGATCATACGATACACAGTTTGGAATTGTTGATGCCATAAGATGACTATGACCATCTTGATGTTGTAGACCTTCTCCTGCTAGAGTTGTTCTTCCAGCTGTTGCTCCAATTAAAAATCCTCTAGACTGACTGTCTGCACCTGCCCATGCTAGATCTCCGATTCTTTGAAATCCAAACATCGAGTAAAAAAGATAAATAGGTATCATCTCAATATCATGATTTGTGTATGAAGTTCCCGCAGCAATCCATGATGACATCGCTCCTGCTTCTGTAATTCCTTCTTCTAAAACCTGTCCACTTTTTTCCTCTCTATAAGAGCTCAATTGGGCAGAATCTTCAGGTTCATATTTTTGTCCCTCATGGGCATATATTCCAACTTTTTGAAAAAAACCTTCCATGCCAAATGTTCTAGCTTCATCTGGAATAATAGGGACCAATCGGGGTGCTACATTTTTATCTCTCAGAAGATTTGTTAGCATTCTCACTAATGCCATGGTAGTAGACATTTCTTTTTTGCCAGTTGAAACTTTCATATTTTCAAAAATATCTTTAGGAGGTGCTTTAATTGATTTAGCATAGGTAGTTCTCTCTGGAATAAATCCACCTAATTGAAGTCTTCTTTCTTTTATATATTTAATTTCTGGAGAATTTTGATCAGGTTTATAATATTCAATATTCTTAACCTGTTGATCGGTCAAAGGAACATCAAATCTATCTCTATAATACATTAAGTCATCGACATCTAATTTTTTAGTCTGGTGCGTAGTATTTACACTTTCCCCACTTTTGCCCATACCATAACCTTTGATAGTCTTAGCGATCACAACCGTTGGGCTTCCGATATTTTTAGATGCTTTATCGTATGCAGCAAAAACTTTATGAGGGTCATGGCCACCTCTATTTAATCTCCATATATCTTTATCTGAAAGGCTAGAAACTAATTCTTTTGTTTCTGCATATTTTCCGAAAAATTTTTCTCTAACATAAGCTCCATTTCTTGCTTTCATCGCTTGATATTCACCATCGACTGTTTCATTCATTGTTTTTACTAAATGGCCAGTTTTGTCATTTGCTAATAATTGATCCCAATATGAGCCCCATATCACCTTAATGACGTTCCATCCTGCACCCCTAAAAATTCCCTCTAATTCTTGAATGATTTTTCCATTACCACGTACAGGTCCATCCAATCTCTGAAGGTTACAATTTACAACAAATATAAGATTATCTAATTTTTCCCTTGCTGCTAAACCTATTGCTCCAAGAGACTCTGGTTCGTCCATTTCTCCATCTCCCAAAAATGCCCAAACTTTTCTGCCCTCATCTTTAATTAGACCTCTATTAATTAAATATTTCATATATCTTGCTTGATAAATAGCTAGCATTGGTCCTAAGCCCATTGAAACAGTTGGAAATTGCCAAAAGTTCGGCATTAACCATGGATGAGGGTATGAAGACAAACCACCTGGATTGACCTCTTGTCTAAAACTGTCTAATTGTTTTTCATTTAATCTTCCCTCAAGAAATGCTCTTGCATACATACCAGGTGCACTGTGTCCTTGAAAATAAACTAAATCTCCTCCGAATTTATTATTTTTAGCTCTCCAAAAATGATTCATTCCAACATCATATAAGGTAGCTGCGGATGCAAAAGTTCCAATATGACCTCCAAGTTCAGGAAATTTTTTATTTGCCCTTACTACCATCGCAGCAGCATTCCATCTTATTAAAGATCTAATCCTTCTTTCTATATTTTGATCACCGTTTGATTTTTTTTCCTCCCCTACAGGGATTGTATTTATGTAAGGAGTGTTTTGTGTATATGGAATATTAGCCCCTTCCATATATGCTTTATTAATAAGTTCTTTGATTAAATAGTGAGCCCTATGATTTCCGTCCTTTTCTATGACGTCTGAAAGAGATTCTAACCACTCGTTCGTCTCCAATGGATCAATATCTCCCTCATTCACTACCTGTATTGTTCCAGTTTTTTCTTTTTCTGTTTTTTGAATTGGTTTTTTTTGGTCTTGAGTTTTTTTTAAAGAACTTTCTGCCTCTTGTATTAAATTTTCAGTATCTTTTGGAACATCTAGCGAAGAAGAAGGCTTTTGATCAATGCTTGAAATATTTAAAATTAAATCTCCTTTTGAAACTTTATCACCAACTTTTACAACTATATTATCAATTTTACCCGAAAAAATTGAGGGTATTTCAACACTAGATTTATCACTTTCTATGGTTATGACAGGATCATTTTTTTTTATTTCTTGACCCTCCTTAACTAATAATTCAATTACCTCGACATTCTCAAAATCACCAATATCAGGAACTAATAATTTTTCAGTCATTTTTATGTCTTATACACTATAAAAAAGTTGTTAAATGCAAATCTTAACACATTCTGCTCAATTTTTTGACACTCTTTACATGCATGCTTCAAATATGTTTAAAAAGTTATTAAAAACACTTATTCAGCCAAAAGTTAGCACTTACGTAGATGCTAAAATATGGATACAAAAAATTTTATTAGAAGAGAAATACGGAAAAATTAATTCCTAAATTCTCTCCACACACAAAGCTATACCCATTCCACCACCTATGCAGAGTGTTGCGCAACCTTTATTTTTTTTTTGCCTTTTCATTTCATGTATCAAAGTTACAAGTATTCTTGCACCAGATGCACCAATAGGATGGCCAAGAGCTATGGCTCCACCATTAACGTTTACTTTATTTTGATCAATACCTAATTCACGAATCACTGCAATACTTTGAGATGCAAAAGCTTCATTAATTTCAAATAAATCAATTTCATCTAAATTCCATTTTGCTTTTTTACTTGCTTGACGAACAGCCTCTATTGGACCTAAGCCCATAACAGATGGATCTACACCAACTGAAGACCACGATACAATTTTTACTAGCGGTTCTATCGATTTTTTTTCTGCTTCATCTAATGAGGTTAATAACAAAGCTGCAGCACCATCGTTAATACCTGAGGAATTTCCCGGTGTAATAGTTCCATTATCTTGAAAAACAGTTTTTAGTTTTTCTAAATCTGAAATTTTTAATCCAATCCTTGGATGTTCATCCACATCTAAGATACTCTCATTATGATTTATTTTTACTAACTCTTCATTAAATTTTTTATTAGTGATTGCTAATTCTGTTTTTTTTTGAGATTTCAAAGCAAATTCATCCTGTTCTTGTCTTGTTATATTAAACTTTTTTGCAACATTCTCTGCCGTCACGCCCATATGATATTTATTAAATGCATCTATCAACCCATCATTAACCATTGTGTCTAATAATTTATCTTCTGATATTTTTTTTTCATCTCTAAAAAAAATTGAATGTGGAGCTAAAGACATGCTTTCTTGACCTCCTGAGATTACATTATTTGACTGTCCTAATTTGATTGATTGGTAACCAGATATTACCGCTCTAAGGCCAGACCCACATACTTGATTAATTATATGAGCTGGTTTTGAAATAGGTATGCCAGCATTAATTGCGGCTTGTCTTGCGGGGTTCTGACCAGTCCCTGCAGTTAATACTTGGCCCATTATTACCTCGTCAATCTCTTCATTAACAAATTTAGATTTTTTTAGAACTTCTTTTATAACAATAGATCCAAGTTGATCAGATCTAATATTTTTTAATGAACCCCCATATTTTCCTATTGGTGTTCTAATTGCGTTTACAATAACCACTTCTTTTGATTTATTGCTCATAAAATTTTAAATTTGTCTTATAATTAAAATACACTAAAAATTGGTATACTATAATTAAATAAAAATTAAAAATGCGCCTGTAGCTCAACTGGATAGAGCGCTTGGCTACGGACCAGGAGGTTCTGGGTTCGACTCCTAGCAGGCGCACCATGAGAGTAAACATATGTTTAAATGGATTTTTAGGTGTTCTTTGCAAATGTCTGTAATTTATTTTTTTATTATTATTTTTATAATTTTATTAGTTTTAACTTTTATATTATAAAGAATTATGTCTGAAAAATTTGAACAAATAAGTCTTAAACCAGGTTTCATGAAACATAATGGAGGTCTTTTGTTCAGAAGTATTTCTGAGTTTGAGTATGAATTTAAATCTGTAGTTAGTGAAAATCACCTCAACGCTGCTGGTATCACTCATGGAGGTTATCTCTCAGCTTTAGTTGATGCTGGAGCAGGTACTGCAGCTCACCGATCTGCAGATAACGCACCATGTGTAACTATTTCTTTAGATTTAAAGTTTATAGGTGCAACTAAGATTGGAGATGAAATTTTAGGAAATGTTAAAATTTTAAAAAAAACAAAAACACTTGTTTTTTTATTTTGTGAACTGAGATGTAATAATAAAACTATTACTTCTGCATCTGGAGTTTGGAAAATTCTCAAAATAAAACCTTCAGATTTAGGACCAGGGGGATAAGTTTTTATCCTTTAATATCAAGTTCTAAGAAAAAGACATTTATCTAAAATATTTTTGAAATGGTTTTAATTGTGTTAAACTAAAATTAATTAAAAAAAGTAAAATGAGAACTTTTAATTCAACGATTCGGTCATGTTTTAGTCCATTTTTGTTCTTTAACACCAACAATATCTGGTAGGTTAAAATTAAAATACACTAAAGATAGAAATGTATAAAAATAAAATCACTGCTGTCTTAGGACCAACAAATACGGGTAAAACTCATCTAGCTATTGAAACAATGTTATCTTTCGATAGTGGAATGATTGGATTTCCACTTAGATTATTGGCCCGAGAAGTTTATGACAAAGTAAGCAAAAAAATCGGATCAGATAAAGTCGCACTAATAACAGGAGAAGAAAAAATAATACCTTCAAACGCAAAATATTTTTTATGTACTGTAGAGTCTATGCCTATAGATAAATTTTTAGATTTTGTTGGAGTTGATGAAATACAAATGTGCGCAGATCACGAGAGAGGTCATATATTTACAGATCGTTTACTGAATATGAGAGGTAATAAATTAACAATGTTTATGGGTTCTAATACTATTAGAAATATAATTTCAAAATTAGAAGATGATATAGAGTTTATTAATAGAGAAAGGTTATCTAAACTTTCATATTCTGGACACAAAAAAATTTCAAGAATTAATAGAAAAACTGCAATTATTGCGTTTTCAGCTGAAGAGGTTTATGCAATTGCTGAATTGATAAGAAGACAAAAAGGTGGAGCAGCTATAGTTATGGGCTCCTTAAGTCCTAAAACTAGAAATGCTCAAGTCGAGCTGTATCAGTCAGGTGATGTTGATTTTTTAGTCGCCACTGATGCAATTGGAATGGGGATTAATATGGATCTGGATAATGTTTATTTTTCTAATTTGAAAAAGTTTGATGGAAAAAAATTAAGAAAATTAAATCTATCTGAAATTGGACAAATAGCAGGAAGAGCAGGGAGATATTTGAATGATGGAAGTTTTGGGATAACTGGAAGTTGTAAAGAAATAAATGCAGATGAAGTTAATTTAATTGAAAATCATAAGTTTGAAGAAATTCGATCTCTTTTTTGGAGGAATTCAAATTTAGATTTTAATAACCCGTTCGCTCTAATAAAATCACTTGATGAAAAACAAAATAAGGATTGGTTAAGAAAAATTCATGAATGCGAAGATGAAAAAGCACTTAAATTTTTCTTAAAAGAACAAAAGTTTAAAAATGATAAATTGAGTAAAGAAAAACTTAAATTATTATGGGAATGTTGTCAGATACCTGATTTTGTTAAAAAAACTTACGGAAACCATTATGAAGTGATTAAAAATGTATTTACATATCTGAATAAAGATAAAGGTAAAATCACAGACGATTTTATGCGTCTTCAATTAGTTAAATTAGATAAATTAGAGGGAAATGTTGATTCTTTATCAAATAGAATTGCAAATGTAAGAACTTGGTCTTATGTTTCAAATAAAAATAATTGGGTAGAAAATCAAAATTATTGGATAGAAAAAACAAAATTATTAGAAGATAGACTTTCAGACAGACTTCATGAGGAACTTACAAAAACTTTTATTGATAAAAGAGCCAGTGTGCTTGTCCGAGGTTTAAAGCAAGATATGGAATTTGATACAAAAATTTTAGATGACAACAAAGTAATGATAGACAATCAATTCATTGGTAAAATAAATGGTTTAAAACTGGAGCTTGATTTAAAAAAAGGAGCTTTAGAAACAGATATTAAATCTCTTAAAAAAGCTGCAAGACAGACTGTTGGTCCAGAACTTGAAAAAAGAATTCAAATAATTATTGAAACAGGATTAGTTGATTTAAAGGACAATTTTAGAATTTATTGGAATGATAATGCAATAGGAAGAATTATACCTGGTAGAGATTATTTAAATCCAAATATTGAATTAATAGTTGATGATATTTTAGAATTAAATCAAAAGCAAAAATTAACAAATTTTTTAAATAAATGGATTAAAAATAAAATTGATTTTATTTTAAAAAGTTTAATTGATTTAAAAGATTTAAAAGAAAAAAATTCGTCAATTAAAGCTCTTGCATATCAACTTTATGAGAATAATGGTGTTTTAAAAAGAGAACAAGTTTCTGAATATCTCAATGTTTTAGGTCAAAGTGAAAGAAAAGTTTTAAGAGAATTGGGAGTTAAATTTGGAAGATATCATGTTTTTTTATACAGATTGATTAAACCTGAGGCAGTCTCATTAAGAACATTACTTTGGAAAAATTTTCACCAAAAGTATTTTGATTTACAACCACCAAAATTTGGTCTTAATTTTATAGAAAATAAAAATCAGGTAAATAAAAATTTTATGCTTCTTTGTGGCTTTGAAAAGTTTGATAATTTTTTTGTTAGAATTGATATTTTAGAAAGGTTATTCGTACAAATAATAAACTCGAATAAAGAGAAAAAAATTAAAATGGTCCCTGAAATGATAAATCTATTAGGATGTAGTAAAGAAAACTTTAAAAAATTATTAAAGAAAATGAATTACAAAGTTACAGAAGAAAAAAACGAAATCTTTTTTGTGTACATGCCTAGAAAGATTATTAAAAAAACTTTTGATAAAAAAGGTAGAAAAGAAAGCCCTTTTGGTGTCTTAAAAGATCTAAATTTTAAATAAAAAATATGTTTTTTGGAAAAAATAAGATTAAAGATGAAAATAAGAATTTGAATAATATTACTGCTTTATTAATTCATGCAGCAAAAATTGATGAAAACTTTTCAGAAACTGAAGAAAAAATAATTGAGGAAACAATATTGCAATTAGGTGCGAAAAAAGAAAATATAAAAAATATATTAATTGATGCCAAAAAAATTGAGAGTGATGCTAATCAAATTTTAGAATTTACAAGAGAAGTTAAAACTTTAAAGAATGAAGATAAAATAAAGATAATTGAGGCTTTATGGAAAATTATTTACTCTAATAATGAGGCTGATATTTATGAAACTAGTTTAATGAGAAGACTCGCGGGACTTTTATACATTGACAATAAAACAATGGGCGATATTAAAGAAAAAATTAAAAATCAATTTTCTAAATGACTTACATAGTAAATGACAAATGCATCAAATGTAAATTGATGGATTGTGTGGACGTTTGCCCTGTAGATTGCTTCTACGAAGGTAAAAATATGCTTGTAATTAAACCTGATGAGTGTATAGATTGTGGCGTTTGTGAACCTGAATGTCCTGTTGAGGCTATTAAACCTGATACGGAACCAGGTAGCGATAAATGGTTAGAAATCAATAAAAAATATTCAGAGTTCTGGCCTAATATAACAGAAAAAAAAGATCCTCCATCGGATCATGAAAAATATAAAGATGAGCAAAATAAGTTTGAAAAATATTTTAAAGAAAACATTTAAAAAAAAATCCAAAAAAATAAAAATAAAAGCGCCTAAAAAAAAGGTTGCAAAATCAAAGAAACTATCATCTGTAAAAACTAAAAAAATCAAACCAAAACTAAAAAGGAACCCAAAAAAAATTACAAAAATTGATGATAAAAATAAAGAGAACAAAACTGATAATTTAAGAATCTCCAAATCTAACGAAGTAAAACCTGAAATAAAGAAAGTTAAAAAACAAGAAACAGAAAAGAGGGAATATAAGCTAAAAGATTTTGTAGTTTATCCAAAACATGGAGTCGGCCAAATCACTGAATTTAAAAAAATTAATATTGGTGGAATTGACGTGGAGACTTATGTAATTAAATTTGAGAAAGATAAAGCAAACGGCATGGTTCCTGTTAATAAGCAGTCTCACCTTCGCCCCCTAGCCACAATAAATCAGGTGAATAAATGTATTTCTATTCTCAAAAGTAAGCCAAAAATAAAAAGATCTATGTGGAGTAGAAGGGCACAAGAATATGAAGCTAAAATATCTTCAGGAAAAATTTATGAATTAGCTGAAGTTGTTAGAGATTTAAATAAAGGTGATGATTTAATGGTTGATCAATCATATAGTGAAAGACAACTTTTTGAAAAAGCTTACGAGAGAGTGTTATCTGAATTTCAAATTATATTGAATATTTCTACTGAAGATACACAAAAAAAGTTGGACAAAGCTCTTAAAAGAAACTTAGAAGCTCAACCAAAAACACCTCCTGTGGCAAAAACTTCTGAAACATCTGATTTAGCCGACCAAGAACCTATTACAGAAACTGATGAGGAGAATTTAGAGTAAAAAAAACGCCTCTCACACGTAAATCGTTATGAGAAGCGTTTTTAATAAAGAATACTAAGTAATTATCTTCTTCTTCTTTTCTTAGCTTTTTTCTTAGCTTTTTTCTTAGCCTTCTTTGCTTTTTTTCTTCTCTTAGGCATCTTTAGCTCCCTTTTTAGTTAAACGAATCAATTGATTCGTTATTTACTTATTTTTATTTTTTTATACGCGTTATGTCAATTCTTTAATTAAAGTTAAAATTTTGAAAAAAAATAAAATAAAAAAAATATTTATTTTTTTATTAAATGTTTAAAAAAGTTAATGTTTATGCGCTTAATAATCAAAAATTTTAATGAAATTAATAAAGTTTTTCTAAATCTTCTTGAAATTTTTCTAAAATTTTTTTTCTTTTTAGTTTTAAAGTTGGTGTTAACATTCCATTTTCAATTGTAAATTCTTCACTAATTAATTTAAATTTTTTTACTTTTTCAACTAAAGATAAACTTTTATTTAATTTTTCAATATAAAATTCTATTTCTTTTTTATTTTTTTCACTTTCACTCACGATAAGAGCTACTAAATAAGTTTTTTTGTCTCCATAAACAAAACTTTGTTTAATTTTTTCATTTAAACACAATAAATTTTCAATTTTTGAGGGAGAAATGTTGTCACCACCTAAGGACACAATGATCTCTTTTTTTCTATCAGTTATTCTTAAATTTCCTTCTTTAGTTATTTCTCCTATGTCACCTGTATATAGCCAGCCATCTTTTAAAACTTCATCAGTTTCTTTTTTCATGTTCCAATAACCAAGCATTACATTTTCACCTTTTACCAAGATTTCACCATCCTTGGCAATTTTTACCTGATTAGTTTTGAAAGGTGGCCCTACGGTCTCGATCTTGATTTCATCAGGAATATTACAACTCACAACAGGTGACGTTTCTGTCAATCCATATCCTTGAAGTGTTGGCAACCCTATAGAATTCAAAAATTCGCCAATTTTTTGGTCTAATGCTCCACCTCCAGAAACAAAGGCTTTTAACTCCCCACCGAACTGCTTTTTTATTTTTCTTCTTACTAAAAATTCGCACAAAAGATTCTCAATTTTTTCTTTAAAAGAGAGGTTTTCTTTATTTAAATTTTTTGTACCAAGTAAAATAGTTTTTTCTATCAACTTTTTTTTAAACCCTTTTTGCTTTGAAAAATTAAATGAAATTTTACTGTACAAATTTTGATAGAATCTTGGTACAGCAGTCATAATTGTTGGTTTTGCAATTGACATATTAGGCAATAATTTTTCTAGACTTTCTGCATAAAAAACTTTTGCACCTAGTGAAATTTGAACGTATTGGACAGTGTGTTCGTAAGAGTGAGACAAAGGTAGCCAAGTGAGAAAAACCGGATTACTTTTTTTAACTAATGACATTAAAATTTCTTGAGCACCCTCGCAGTTTGATAAAATACCTCCATGACTGAGCATCACACCTTTAGGATTGCCAGTTGTTCCAGATGTATAAATTATACAAGCAAGATCTTTTCTTTTAATTTTTTGATAAGTAGCTAATTGATTTTCTAATCTATCTTGTTGAAAAGATTTATCAAAGATACTTTGTATACTCTCTATTTTATCATTGATATTTTCAATTGATAAAACCTTCATTTCTTTTGAAATAAAGTTTTCTATTTTTTTAAATTGTGCGTTATTTGAAATAATGCATATTTTTGGTTTACAATCATTTATAATGTACTCGTAATCTTTTTCCGAATATGTTGTAAATAATGGGACTGTCACTCCTCCAGCGCTCATGATTGCTATATCTGCAATGAGCCATTCAGGTCTATTTTCAGATAATAGAATACATCTGTCTCCTTTAGATAAGTTTTTGCTTAAGTGGTCTGATAAAATCTTGATCTTTGTCTCAACTTGACTCCAAGTTAAAAATTCTTTTTTATCATCTTTTAACCATTTTAAAAATGGCCTATCGAAAACAGAGCTTATCTCCTCATGCTTTTTAAAAAAAAGTTCAACTAAGCTGTTAATTCTACTTAATTCCATAATTTGGTGGGCGAAGAGAGAATCGAACTCTCACTTCTTGCGAAACACGATTTTGAGTCGTGCGCGTCTACCAGTTCCGCCATTCGCCCTTAATTGTTTAATAATTTATTAAATAGTATAAGAACTAAAATTATATTAAAACCAAAAAATGTTTAAAAGTCTTTACAAAAAATGTTTAGATTTAGCAGCCCATAAAAGTTCTAAATTTTACTTAGCAATTGTATCATTTATTGAAAGTTCGTTTTTTCCTATTCCTCCAGACGTGATGGTAATTCCAATGGTAATATCAAATAAAAAGGATTTCATTAAAATCTTTCTTATTACAACAATATTTTCTGTAATTGGTGGAATGTTCGGTTATTTGATTGGTGCTTTCTTTTTTGACTTTGGAGTTCAAATAATGAACTTCTATGGTTACGAAAATAAATTGTATAATATCAAAAACAATTTGATAGATAATAGTGGTTTTTATGCTTGGCTAAGTATACTCTTTTTAGCAGGCTTTACTCCACTCCCTTATAAAGTTTTTACTATCGCAAGTGGCCTTATAGGTTTTAATTTTTTTATCTTTATCTTAATAAGTTTAATCTCTAGGGGTTTACGATTTTTTATTGTGTCATATTTATCATACAAATTTGGAGATTATTTTTCTGAATTTATGGACAAACATGGATCCAAATGGTTTACAATGGTCGGAATATCAATTGTTTTAATTGGTTTAATAATCTATCTAATTTTCAAATTAAATGTTTAATTTCAAAACCACATTATACTTAAAAATAATTTTAATATTAAGTCTGATTGCATTAATTTCTGCATATTTTATTGAACACGTTCTTGGACATCAGCCTTGCAATTTGTGTTTAATAGAAAGAATTCCTTATGGATTAAGTGCAATATTAATAATTACAATGTTTATTTTCAAGAAGAATGAGAGATTTTTCGTTATATTGTTAATCCTCGTTTTTATCTTTTCTTTTGCGATCTCAATCTACCATCTTGGAATTGAGCAAGGTTATATTCAAGAATCTACTGTTTGTGGCGTAAAAGATTTAACTGAAAGTATGTCTAAGGAGGATTTAATTAAACAGCTAAATAAGAAAATTGTAAGTTGTAAAGATGTGACATTTAGGATTTTTGGATTATCCTTAACGAGTATTAATATTGTATTAAGCTTATTTTTAATTATAACCCTTACAAAAATTTATATTAAATATGAAAAAAACAAATAGCAAAGTTGAAGAATTTATAAGAGTTGATCATGCGGGTGAGAGAGGTGCAGTAAAAATTTATGAAGGTCAATTGTTAGCTCTTAATACAATAGTAAAAAATGACAGTTTAAAAAAAACGATTGAAGACATGAAAGAACATGAGATAGAACATTGTCAATATTTCGAAAACGAAATTAAAAAAAGAAACATCAGACCAACTAAATTTTTACCTTTGTGGGATCTATTAGGTGTCGGCTTAGGTTTTGGGTCGACTTTGTTAGGAAAAAAAGCAGCAATGTTGTGTACAGCATCTGTCGAAGAAGTGATTGATAAACATTATTTAGATCAAATTAATCAATTAGGTTCTGATGAGAAGGAACTAAAAAAAAAAATAACTAAATTTAGACAAGATGAACTAGACCATAAAGATATTGCCTATGAAGAGGGTGCTTCAAAAAAAGGTTTTTATTCAATCATGGATAAGATTATTAAAACTGGTTCAAAAATAGCGATTCGAATTTCGGAAAAAGTTTAAATTTTAAGCTTCTAATTCTACGTCCCAATATAGATAATCCATCCAACTTTTATGGAGATAATTTGGTGGGAAATTTTTACCATTACGGTGTAAATCTTCTGTTGATGGTTGAAAAGGATATTGATGAAGCTTCATGCCTGAAGTTTTTAATAACTTTCCACCCTTTTTTACGTTGCAAGCCGAACACGCAGTAACAACGTTGTCCCAATTCGTTTCGCCACCTTTAGATCGTGGTAACAAGTGATCGAAAGTTAGTTCTTCACCACTGCCGCAATACTGACACGAAAACTTATCTCTTAGAAAAACATTAAATCTTGTAAAACTCGGTTTTGATTGTGGAATAATATAATCTTTTAAAGCAATAACACTTGGTAATCGCATATTAAATGATGGACTTCTAACAACCCTATCATAATTACTTACTATAATTACTCTATCTAAAAAAACTGATTTAACTGTGTCCTGCCAAGACCATAATGACAAAGGATAGTAACTTAAAGGTCTATAATCAGCATTTAAGACCAATGCTGGGCATTTTTCTAATGAAATATCTTGTTCAATAAAATTACTCATTTTATATTTTTAACTTAAATAAAAAATTATTTCAATGATTAGTAAGATTAAATTTTTTTTAAGATATAATTTAATGCTATACTTGATGCCTGTATGGGAATATGATGATCACAATTTTTTATTAAATGTGTTTCTATATTAACATTATTTCTTATTAAAAAGTCTTTAGCCTCTAATAAAAAACTTGGTGACACAACTGCGTCAGAATCTCCATGTAAAAGTAGTATATTTGTAGAATTTTTTTTCCTTTCTCTAAGGTTTTCTTGATCAATGATTTTTCCAGAAAAACCTATAACGCAATTATAATTTTTTTCTACAGTAAGGCCTAGATTGATAGACATCATGCAACCTTGGCTAAATCCTGATAAGCAAATTTTGTCATTTTCTAGATGGTATTCGCTTTTAATTTCATTAATAAATTTATTTAATATATCTTCTGCCTTTAAAGATTGTTCTAAAATATAATTAGGGTCATCTTTTGTTAAATCAAACCATTGAAATCCTGTTGGATTAATGGAGCATTTTTCATGACCATTAGGACATATAAAAATTGTGTTAGGCAAATATCGTTTCCAATTCATTGATAACATACTTATGTCTTTTCCATCTCCTCCATAACCATGGAGTAAAATAATTGCGTGTGAGATTTTGGCATTATTATCTGGTTTTATGATAGTGGAATCTAGACAAAATGTCATAGCATGTAATTTATGTTTTTTTATTTACAAAACACCTTACAATATAATGATGATATCTGGAATATTACTAAAAATATTTTCTATAATTCTTCTTTTTGCAGTAGGAATAGTATTAATATTAGGAATAGGAACATTGTTCAAGGGAGGAGAAACTAGTAAAAAATATTCAAACAAGTTAATGCAATTAAGAGTTTTATTACAATTTGTTGCAATAATTGCCCTAGTTGGTTTTGCATACTTTTTTAAAAATTAATTAAATTTACTTAACCATTCTATAAATTTTTTATCTTCAAAATCTATTGAGCCTACGATTCTTGCAAACTCTTCCCCCTCTTTATTTATAATTACTGTGGTAGGTATTCCTCTTAGTTGAAATTTTTTAGCAAGTGTATCAGGTGAGTCAAAATAAGGTTTTAAATTATTAATTTTAAGATCTTTGAAAAAAATTACAGCTTTTTTTGGATTATCCTGACCAATATTAATTGGGAAAATCTCTAAATTATTCAATTCTTTTTTTTTTTGTAACAAATTTAATGAGGGCATTTCCTCTTTACATGGAGCACACCAAGTAGCCCAAAAATTCAACAAAATAAGTTTTCCCTGAAACTCATTTATACTCAATTGATTATTTTGATCATCTAAAAACGTTAAACTATCATGCTTTTTGGGTTTTATAAGGACAAGATTTTTTATTCCATCTATCTCCTCGGCAAAAGAATTGGTAATTAAAAAAATAAATATTATTAAAAATCTCATATTAAATAGGTATAATTATTTAACATGACAAAAAATAAAAACAACCAGGCAATATGGTCCACTAGATTGAAAACTAACACTTCCTCCCTCTTCCAAAGAGTTGGGAGCTCCATAGACATTGATAAGAAACTTTATAAAGAGGATATTATTGGATCTATTGCTCATGTAGAAATGTTGTTTAAACAAAAAATAATTTCTTTCAAAATAAAGAATAAAATAATCTATGGTCTTAATAAGATTAAAAAAGAAATATTAAGCAAAAAATTTGAATTCAATACAAGTTTTGAGGATATTCATATGAATATTGAAAAAAGGCTCTTTCAAATAATAGGAGAAGAAGCAGGATATATACATACTGGAAGATCTAGAAATGACCAAGTAATTACTGACCTTAAATTATGGATGAAATCAGCAACAGAAAATATTATTTTCTTAATAGATAAGATTATTAAAACAACATTAAATATAGCTGAGAAGAATATAAAGACTATTATGCCAGGCTTTACACATCTTAAAAATGCTCAACCTATTTCATTTGCACATTACTTGCTAGCTTATGTTGAAATTTTTTATAGAGACAAAAAAAGATTTAGAAATAATTTTGAAAATCTAAATGAAAATCCATTAGGAGTTGCTGCTTTAGCAGGTACATCTTTTAATATCGATAGAAATTATACGACCAAAAAATTGGGGTTTGAAAAACCTACAAATAATTCAATTGATACCGTATCTGATAGAGATTTTGCTTTAGAGTTTTTATTTAGTGTATCTACTTGTTCAATGCACATATCTAGAATTGCCGAAGAACTTATTATTTGGAATTCGAATGGTTTTAATCTAATAAATTTATCAGATAAAGTTTTAACTGGATCATCCATAATGCCTCAAAAAAAAAATCCTGATTTGTTAGAATTCTTGAGAGGAAAATCAGGAGTTTCATATGGAAATTTATTTTCCATGTTTACAGTTTTAAAAGGACTGCCATTATCATATTTTAAAGACCTCCAAGATGATAAGGAGTTTATTTTTAAGTCTAATGATAATCTTGTAAACTCACTCAAAATACTTGATGAAATCCTTAAAAATTTAACTCCAAATAAAAAAAAAATGCTTCAACTCGCAAACTCAGGGTATATTACTGCAACAGATTTAGCTGATTATTTAGTAAAAAACCACTCAATGTCTTTTAGAAAAGCTTATTTAAAAACAGCCGCAATAGTAAATTACGCAGAAAAAACCAAAAAAAATCTTGATCAATTAACATTAATTGAATTACAGAAAGTTGAACCAAAACTAACTGATGATGTTTTAAAAGTCTTTAATTTATATAATTCTGTGGATTCAAAAAAAACCTATGGTGGAACATCTTTTAGTAATATTAAAAAAATGATAACAAAATATAAAAAACAAAAATGATAAAAAAAATAATATATATTTCTATAATATCCTTCATGATATTTTCTTGTGGAAAAAAGGGTGATCCTGAATATAAAGACTTAAGTAATAAGGCTGATATTCAAACTATTTTTATAATCAAGATTTAATGAAATATTTTAATAATAAACTTAAAATTGAAAATATAAGTGTAAATACTTTAGCCAAAAGGTATGGTACACCATCATATTGTTATTCATACAATCAATTAAAATATAATATTAATACTTTTAAAAAAAATTTTAATTCTTTTTCTCCATTAATTTGTTTTGCTGTAAAATCAAATACAAACTTGAACTTGATTAAAGAAATAAAAAAATTTGGATTAGGAGCCGATGTAGTATCAATGGGAGAATTAATGCTCGCTTTAAAAGCTGGTATTAATCCAAAAAAAATAGTTTTTTCAGGAATAGGAAAAACTTCAGAAGAGATTGAGTTTGCAATCAGCAAAAAAATATTACTAATAAATGTTGAGTCACGGAGTGAAATAAAAGAAATCGAAAGAATAGCCAAAATAAGAAATAAGAAAGTAAATATTGGTATCAGACTCAACCCGAATACGGACGCTAAAACTTTAAGACAAATTTCAACAGGAAAAAAAGAAAACAAATTCGGTGTAAATGATAAGATATTTTGTGATTTAGTAAATTATTGTAAAAAATCCAAAAATATAATTCTTAAATGTCTTAGTGCTCATATTGGTAGTCAAATATTGGACCATAAACCATATGAAAAGATGTTAAAAGTAATCGATAGGATTATTAAAAAAACAAATTTCAGTTTCGAATTTATTGATTTAGGTGGTGGTATGGGAATTTCATATACTGGAAATAAAAAGCTTAATTATAAAAAATATTGCTTAGCCATAGATAAATTCTTAAAGAAACATAAATCAAAAATAATTTTTGAACCTGGAAGATCTATTATAGGAAATACTGGATTTCTTATAACTAAAATAATTTATATAAAAAAAAGTGGTAAGAAAAATTTTGTTATACTTGATGCTGCTATGAATGATTTAATGAGACCAGCATTATATGGTGCTCACCATAATATGCTGCCCTCTGAAAAAAGAAACAAGAAGTTTGTTAAAAACTATGAATTTGTAGGTCCAATTTGTGAAAGTACTGACAGGTTTTCATCTTTTAAAAAATTTCAAGAATTAAGAGAAAAAGAACTTATTATAATTTGTGATGTTGGTGCCTATGGCATGTCATTAAGTTCTAATTACAATATAAGACCTAAAGCTATTGAACTGCTTATAAAAAATTCAAAAGTAAAAATTATAAAAAAAAGACAAAAGCTAAAGGAATTAATATAGCTTTTGATAAAGATGATTAAAAACTTTTTATTTTCAATTTTCTTTTTTACAGGAATCATAATTATTTCATTAATTTTTTTACCTGCTCTTTTTTTACCTCAAGCAGTAGTTTTAATAGGAGGAAAATTAATGGGATATTGGACAAAATTTTGCTTAAGATTTTTTTTATCATCAAAAGTAATTTTAAAAGGAGAGGAAAATATAATAAAAAATGAAAAATTTTTTATAGCATGCTCTCATCAGTCCATGTTTGAGACATTCTACCTTCAAACAATTTTTAATTCTCCAGTATTTGTTTTGAAAAAGGAGTTACTTTCGATACCTATTTTTGGCTGGTATCTAAAAAAGATTGGATCGATTTCCATCAAAAGAAACAAAATTTCAAGAGATAACCTAAGTTTTTTTAATGATATATCAAATATTATAATGGCTACTAATAGACCTCTGGTAATATTTCCTCAAGGTACAAGAGTTTTGCCCAATGAAAAACCTGACTTTAAAAAAGGGGTGTCTAGAATTTATCAAGAATTAAAAATTTCATGTCAACCAATTGCAATAAACTCTGGACATGTATGGCCAAAAAAAGGACACAAGCAATCAAACAGAAACATTACAGTATCAATCTTAAAACAAATACCAACCGGATTATCACAAGAAGAGTTCACTTACACTTTGCAAAATTCAATTTATTCGGAACTTGATTTATTAAATTAACCCTTCATTGGCATTACAACAAATATACTGTCAAAGTCTCCTGGATCTTTTATTAATGCTGGTGAACCAGTCTCATTTAAAAACAATTCAATATTATCTCCATCTAATTGTGATGCAACATCGATTAAATATTTTGAATTAAAACTTATTTCTAAATCGTGATCAAATTTAACTGCCAGAGTTTCTTTTCCATCTCCGCTATTAGTATTGTTCACCGACAGATTTAAAGTATCTTTTGTTAAGTTAAATTTTACACCATCTTTCTTGTCTAGAGAAACTGATGCAACTCTATCAACAGAATTTAAAAAAAGTTTTAGGTCAATATTTAATTTTTTTTGATTATTCTTTGGTATTACTTGAATATAATTTGGAAATTTACCATCTATAAGTTTTGAAATTAATATACTGTCTTTTAATTCAAATTTTATTTTTGATTTGACATTTGAAACTTTAACAATTCCATCGTAATTATCTAATAAAGAACAAAGTTGAAAAATAGTTTTTTTTGGTAATATGATTGGATCAAAATCAATCTTTTCCTCAAGCCTAATTTTTGAAATTGACATTCTGTGACTGTCAGTGGCGACTGCTGTCAAATAGACTTTTTCGTCTACCTCTGTTTGGTGAAAATAAATTCCACTTAAGTAGTGGCGAGTTTCATCGTTAGAAACAGAAAACTTACATTTATTTAACAATTTTAGTAGCTGTTTAGATTTAATTGAAAATTCGTTTTGCTGAAAATTTTCATCAGTAATTGGAAATTCTGATGCATTTATACAATTTAGATTAAAAAAAGATTTCTCTGACTCTAAGTGTAATTTTCCATTATCTGTCATCGCAAAATTTATCTTTTTTCCTGATGGAAATTTTCTAACAATGTCATACATTGTCGACGACTGTGTTGTTGTTTTTCCCTCTTCTAATACTTCTACATTATTCATTTGATGAATAAATATTAAATCTAAATCTGTTGCGGTTATTGTTAATTTTGAATTTTTTAAATCTAATAAAATGTTTGATAAGATAGGCAAGGTGCTTCTTTTTTCAATAACGCCCTGACAATAATTAAGTGCTTGCTGAAGATCTTGTTGATTTACGTTAAATTTCATTATCCTTATTATTGTATAAAATTTGATTTTTAATTTTATTGATGTTTTCAACCATTTCTGGATCTTGCTTCTTTAACTTTTCAATAGTTTTCACTGAGTGGATAATTGTTGTGTGATCTCTATTGGAGAATTCTCTACCAATTTCAGGTAAGGATTTTGAAGTTAAGATTTTTGTTAGATAGATTGCTGTTTGTCGAGGTCTAACTAAATATCTTGATCGACGGGATGATAACATCTCATTTTTGCTTATTTTGAAAAATCTACAAACCAAAGTTTGAATTAAATCTATGGTAACTTTATTTTCAGTTAAGTTAAGTAAATCTTTTAAAACTACCTTAGTTTCTGACAAATTCGGCATTTTTTTGTAGATTCTTGCGAAAGATACAATTCTATTTATTGCTCCTACCAACTCTCTAATACTTGTGTTAATTTCTAAACTTATAAAATCTTGTATTTCTTTTGATAAATTAATTTCTTCTGGATATAAATTATTAAGATCATATATTTTCTTTTCTACTATTTTTTTTCTTAACTCAAAGTCTGGTTTTTGAATGTCTACAACTAACCCTCCAGAGAATCTTGATTTAATTCTTTCTTGAATTCTGGACAATTTATTTGGTGCTCGATCAGCAGAAACTATAATTTGAGACCCTTTGTCTAACAATGCATTAAAAGTATGAAAAAACTCTTCTTGCATAGCCTCTTTTCCATTCATAAATTGAATATCATCGATTATTAAAATGTCAGTATTTCTGAAATACTCCTTAAATTTCACCATATCATTTGACTTAATTGATTTAACAAATTGATACATAAATCTCTCGGCTGAAATAAACATTACTTTATTTTTTTTCTTTAATTCAAAACCTATTGAATTCAACAAATGTGTTTTTCCCATTCCAACACCACCATAAAGGTAAAATGGATTATAATGAGACTTTATTTCTGTAACTTTTAGGGATGCTTCAAAAGCTAACTTATTGCTTGGTCCAGTAATGAAATTTTCAAATCTTTTGTTAGGATCTATTCGATTATATTGTAAGAAGGAATCTTTAAGAAACGTAATATTTTCTTTGTCATCAACAAAATTATCTTTCTCTATTTCTTCCTTTCTTAGAGTAACTGGCTCTATTATTTTAAATTCTATTCTAATAATATCTTTTTTATAATTTTTGATTATTTGTAAAATTTGATCTAAATATCTTGAAGTAATCCAATCACGAATGAATCGAGTTGGCACAGATAACAAAATATAATTTCTAAATTCTTCAACAAAGTCAATTTTTTTCAACCAACTTTCGTATATATCTGAACCTAATTTTGTTTTCATCTCATTTTGAATTAGATTCCAATTTACTGTATCAGATTTTAAGTTTTTATTTATTGTAGAGTTAGTCATTTTTTTGGGGATGCTTCAGTTAGAACCATAATAAAGTTATTGCAACAAATAATTTTGAAAAATAAAAAAAAAATAAAATCTAGGATTGTTTACTAGCGCTAATTGAAATTTTTTTTATAAAACTTAATTCTAATTTTTATAAATAAATAAAATTTTTAATTGAATTCAATTGTGTAACGTTATTTACTAAATCTAAATATTGTGCCACAGGTAAATTTAATCGCAGATTATGTAGATCAAAAAGTTGTATCTTCTTAACAACCCACTATTGTAAAAGATTATAGTTGAGCTATTTTTTTTGTAATTCTTGAAACGTTCCTAGACGCGTTTTGTTTTTTTATTATGCCAGTTTTAGCAATCCTCATTAGCTCTGAATTCAACTTAGGTAAGAATTTTAAAGCTTCAGATTTTTTCTTTTCAACAATTAAAACATTCATCTTCTTTAAAGCGTTCTTATACCTACTTTTTCGTGTTTTATTTACGGCTGTTTGTTTTGATATTCGTCTTATTCTTTTAATTGCTGATTTTGTATTGGCCATATTTGCAGGGGTATAGCTTGTGAATTAATTTGGGTCAATCAAATAATTAATTTTTTTGACAATAATTACAAAAAAAAGTCGATCTATTTGTGATTACTTTTTTTAATATAATTCCCTCACAACTTTTCCTCTTACATCTTAGTCCCTCTCTATCATAAACCTTAAAATCTTTTTGAAAATTACCTTTTTTTCCAGATGTGTTTTTAAAATCTCTAATAGTTGAACCACCTTTTTTAATTGCATTAACTAATACTCTTCTTGAATTGATAATTATTTTTTTTAACTCCTTTTTTTGTAAAAGGTGTACTTCTTTAATGGGGTTAATTTTACAAAAAAATAAAATTTCACTTGCATAAATATTACCTATTCCTGAGACAAAGTTTTGATCTAATAAAAAATTTTTGATATTTTTTTGCTTTTTTTTGAAAAAGGAAGAAATATAATTTAGATTAAACTTAGATTGAAAGGGCTCAGGCCCGAAGTGAGACAACCTTTTTTTTAATAAAAACGAATTATCTAATATTTGAAAAAAACCAAATCTTCTTGGATCATTATAAATAACTTTAATGTCTTTAAAAATTATTTCTATATGATTATGTTTTTTAGGCAGAATGGGTGTATTATAAAAACTGGAATTTGTAATAAAATTTTTTTTTTTTTTTAAAAGAATATGTATTGTCCCTGACATTCCAAGATGAAAAAGACAAAATTTACCACCAGATAAATGTAAAATAATATACTTTGAAAATCTATCAATTTTTATTATTTTTTGATTTTTCATTATAGAGGCGAAATTTTTAGGTAGTTTAATTCTTAAATTCCTGTTCCTTACGATAATTTTTTTTACCGTTTTTCGTCTAATTTTTTTATCTAAAGATTGTCTAACAACTTCTACTTCTGGTAATTCTGGCATTAAGTATTATATTCCTTATATAATTAATTTTTATGCAACAATATTTACAAAATAAAAAAGGATTAGTCCAAAACGTTTTCAATCAAGTATATGATCAGTATGATCTTATGAATGATTTTATGTCGTTTGGTATTCATAGATTGTGGAAAAAAGATTTAATTTATCTGATGAATCCATCAAATAATAAAAAGCTTATTGATGTAGCAAGTGGTACAGGTGACATTGCTAAACTTTATCTGAGCAAAGTAAAAAAAAATGCAAAAGTTACATGCATCGACCCAAACTTAGGAATGATTAAAATAAGTAAAGAAAAATTAAAAGGATTTAATAATGTAGATTTTATAGTCTCAGCTGCAGAAAAAATTCCTTTAAAAGATAATTCATTTGATTTTTATACTATAAGTTTTGGTTTAAGAAATACAAAAAATTTAAACAAAGCTTTATCTGAAGCCTATCGGGTACTTAAGCCTGGTGGTCGATATTTATGTCTTGAATTCTCAAAAATTCAAAATTCAAATCTAAATTTTATATATAAAAATTACTCAAAAATAATTCCTAAAATTGGAAAACTAATCGTTGGAGAGAAAGAGCCATATGAATACTTAGTTAAAAGTATCGAGAATTTTATAAATCAGGATGAACTGAAAGAATTAATGAAAAAAAACGGTTTTCAAAATTGCACGTATAAGAACCTTTCAGGTGGTATCGTTTCTATTCATAGTGGGTGGAAAATATAATGTTTAAAAAATTAATAACTTTATTCAAACTTGGAAGAAAAGTCGCTAAATCAGATATTCTCAATATTACATCAAAATTTAAAGAACCACCAATAGCTGTAAAGATATTATTCAAATTTCTGTCTTTCTCTTTTTCAAAAAAAAATGAACATGATACAAATAAAGATGAAGGTGAAAGATTATCTAGTTCTCTAGAGTCAATGGGAACAACTTTCATAAAACTTGGTCAATTTTTAGCTACAAGACCAGATATAATTGGTGATGAACTTTCAGCTAAACTTGAAAATCTTCAAGATAAACTTCCTCCATTTTCATTATTAGAAGCTAAAGAAATCATTAAGAATGACCTTGGCATTGAAACTTATAATTCTATTATAAATATTAGCGAACCAGTCGCCGCTGCTTCTATAGCTCAAGTACACAAAGCACAAATTAATGATAATGGAACAATTAAAGATGTTGCTATAAAAATTTTAAGACCAAATATAAAGAGAATATTTAATGATGAGATAGATGCGATGATGCTTTTTGCTTTTTTGATAGAATCTTTCGCTAAAAAAACAAAAAGACTTAAATTAGTTGAGGTAGTTTTTTTATTAAAAGAAATTACCAATCTTGAAATGGACTTAAGATTTGAAGCAGCAGCAGCAAATGAATATGCAGAAAATACAAAGAATGATATTGGTTTTAGAGTTCCACAAATTTATTGGAATTTTACAAGTGAAAATGTAATGACACTTGATTGGGTTGATGGAGTATCAATTAGAGAGACTAAAGAGATAGAAAAAAGAAATTTTAAGACTGATAAAATTGCTGAGGCGATTATTCAAAATTTTTTACGACATGCGGTAAGAGATGGTTTTTTTCATGCTGACATGCATCAAGGGAATATTTTCATAGATAACAATGGTCATATAGTTCCAATTGATTTTGGAATAATGGGAAGGCTAGACAAAATGAGTAAAAGGTTCTTGGCTGAAATATTATTTGGATTTATTCAAAGAGATTATCGCAAAGTTGCTGAAGTTCACTTAATCGCTGGCCTAGTACCAAAAAATGTCCCAATAGACGACCTTGCGCAAGCATTAAGATCTATAGGTGAGCCAATCTTTGGACAGGCAGTAAAAGATATCTCTGGAGGTAAATTATTAAAACAATTATTTGATGTTACAGAAAAATTTAATATGCAAACACAACCTCAATTATTAATGTTGCAAAAAACAATGGTTGTAGTTGAAGGTGTTGCGAGAAAACTTAATCCAAACACAAACATTTGGACAACCTCGAAGCCTGTATTAGAAAGTTGGTTGAAAGAAACCAAAGATCCAATTACGACGATTAATGAAACTTTAGAGAACACCAACGAAGTCCTAAAAAGGTTACCCGAGTTTCCTGAAATTATGGATAAGGCTAATCAAGCATTAACTTTTCTAGCTAGTGGGCAGATACCACAAAATTCAAATTCTTATAATGCATTGAATACCAAAAAAACAGAAATGATTGCATTTAGGAATCAATCTATTATTGGTTTATTAGTCCTTGTAATTTTTGGATTATTGGTATTTTAATTCTTGAAATGAAAGATTTAACAAATAAAAAAATTTTATTTATAATTTGTGGAGGCATATCTGCTTACAAAAGTCTTGAAACAATTAGATTATTCAAAAAATATAACGCAGAAATAAAAACGATTCTAACTAAAAGTGCAAAAGAATTTGTAACTCCTTTATCCATTTCTTCTTTATCTCAAGGCAAAGTTTACGATGATCTTTTCAATTTAGAGAACGAAGCCGAAATGGACCACATATCATTATCAAGATGGGCTGATGTAATCATTATAGCTCCTGCAACAGCAAATACAATTGCAAAACTTAGTTTTGGATCTTCCGACGATTTAGCTTCGACAGTGATACTTGCGTCAAATAAACAAATTTTTTTGGCTCCAGCAATGAATGTAAGAATGTGGGAGCATCAATCAACAAAAGATAATTTAAAAACTTTAAAGAACTTTGGTTATAAAGTTATTGGACCAGTAACTGGGGATATGGCATGCGGTGAATATGGGGAGGGAAAGATGTCTGATCCTATAGATATTTTCAATGAAATTAAAGATTTTTTACTTAATAAACAAAAAAACAAAAAGATTAAAGCTCTGATAACAGCAGGTCCAACTTATGAATATCTTGATCCTGTAAGATTCATCTCAAATAAATCAAGCGGAAAACAAGGTTTTGAGATTGCAAAATCTCTTTCAAAAAAAGGTTTTAATACCACATTAATATCTGGACCAACGAACCTAGAGGTAGGAGAAAATATAAATCTTGTCAAAGTTGAGACTGCTGAAGAGATGTTAAAAGCTACTCAACAAAATTTGCCTGCAGATATAGCAATATTTTCTGCTGCAGTAGCAGATTTCAAATTAAAAAAAATGAGTTCAACCAAAATAAAGAAGCAAGATAATTTAACATTAAATTTAGAAAAAAATGTAGATATACTACATTATGTTTCTAACCACAATTCAATGCGACCAAAATTAGTAATAGGTTTTGCTGCTGAAACAGATCAGTTAAATGAAAACGCAATTCAAAAATTATCTAATAAAAATTGTGATTGGATAATAGCAAATGATGTTTCAAAAAATAATTCTGGTTTCAATTCTGATTATAATGAAGTCGTAATACATTATAAAGATAATAAAAAAAAAACAGAAAAGCTATCATTTAGAAAAAAGTCAGAAATATCAGAGGAGATAGTCGACAGAATAGTCAATCATATTAGTAATGGCTAAAGTACTAATTAAAAGATTAGATCCAAACGTAAAATTACCTACATATAAAACTGAAGGGGCATCGGGTATGGATTTAATGGCTTTTATAAAAAACCCTATTTCTTTAAAACCAAAAACATCAACATTAGTCTCTACAGGTTTATCTGTCGCATTTTCAAAAGATTTTGAAATTCAGATTAGACCACGGTCTGGTTTAGCAGCTAAAAATAGTATAACTGTTTTAAATACACCTGGCACTATTGACAGTGATTATAGAGGAGAAATTAAAGTAATTATTTTTAATCATGGTGATAAAAATTTTGTAATTAATAATGGAGATAGAATAGCTCAGATGATATTGACTCCTGTCATCAAAATGGAATTCGAAGAAAGTGAAGATCTACCTGAAACTCTTAGAGGGGAAGGTGGTTTTGGATCAACGGGTAAATGAAATCAAAATTAAATAAAGATCAAATTGAGCGATTCTCACGTCAAATTATCCTTAAAAATGTAGGAATTTTAGGGCAGAAAAAAATTATTAATTCTAAAGTCTTAATTGTTGGGATGGGAGGATTGGGTTGTCCGGCAGCAGAATTTTTAGCAAGAGCAGGAGTTGGTTCAATCGGGATAATTGACTTTGATAAAGTTGATTTATCAAATATACATCGACAGAGTCTATATAATACAAATGATTTAAATAAATTTAAAGTAGATGTTGCAAAAAAAAAATTAAATCAAATAAACCCTAACACGAAAGTTATTTCTTACAAAATACGAGCTAATAAAAATAATTTTAAGAAAATTCTTAAAGATTACACTCATATTATTGATGGATCAGACAATTTCAAAACAAAATTTTTAATTAATGATTTATGTAATCTTTCAAAAAAATTTCTCGTAACTGGGGCAATAAGTAAATTTGATGGTCATGTCTTTACGTTTAATTTTAAAGATTTAAAAAATCCTTGCTTAAGATGTTTTTTTCAAGAGAACGAAATTTCAGATGATATATTAAACTGTGAGTATGATGGAGTTTTAGGAAATGTAGCTGCTGTAGTTGGAGCTATTCAGGCTAATGAGATTTTGAAACAAATTTTAAATATCGGTAAGAATTTGAATAAGTTTATTTTAATCCTTGATTTGCTAAATTTGAATTTTAGAAAAGTAAAAATAAAAAAAAGAAAACAATGTCACTGCAAATAAATACAAAGATTTTATTATTTTTTTTTATTTCATGTATTGTTTCATATGCAAACGCAGGTGAAATTTTTCTATCATTAAAAAAAAATAAAGTTAATGTAAGATATGGTCCAAGTTTTGACTCTCCTGTCAAATATGTTTATAAAAAACTCGACTATCCAATAAAACTAATAGATAAAAAAGAAAATTTCAGAAGAATTATTGATATCAAAAATAATAGTGGTTGGATACATGTTTCTCAGTTAAAAAAGATAAACTCATTAATTGTCTTAGAAGATAAAATCCTATTCCAAAAACCTAATAATTTTGCAAAACCTATTGCTAAAATCAAAAAAGGTAGGATGTTAGTCGTTCAAAAATGTAAACTTAATTGGTGTAAAATAAAATCTGAGGATTTTAAAGGCTGGATTAAAACAAATAATGTTTGGGGTTCAATCAATTAGGTTTAAGATAATTTATAAAAATTTATGTTTAATCTTGAAAAGGGCTTTCTAGAACACATGCAACTAAATGTATTCTTGCTTGTTCTCCTCCATTAAAAAAATTATGATATTTTGTGTTATTCGTTATCCAAACTTTTCCATCAGCAGGAAGATGTTTCGCAACGTTTTCAATAACCATTGAACAGCCCTTATTTGTAATTATAGGAACATGGAGTCTGCATTCAGGATCTTTATGCCAACTTAAAGTTGACCTTGGTTCTTTTAATAATAACCTAACCCTACCTAGTTTGAATTTTTTAGCTAATGTTTCATATACCTCTTTAAAATAGGTATTTTCAAATTCAGGAACTATCTGTGAATATTTAGATTCATCAATTTCAATATCTCTAGAAACCTCTTTTCCAGTGTCATCTGCAATAGTCCAATATTTACCCCTAATGTTATTCCCTTTTATGGAATTTTCATCATTTGGAATTTGATTTATTGGGATAGCTCCAAAGTGAGTAACACCCGGAGAATTAAATTGTTTATTTTTTAAAATCTTTTCTAAATCTTTTCTTAATTTTGAAATATCAAAATTTAAATCTGGAACTTGATAAAAGTCTTCGAAACTCACTGTTGGCATAAAATAATTTATAATTCTGTTAGTTTAACTTTAAATCAAATCTATCTGCATTCATCACTTTGACCCATGCAGTGACAAAATCGTTGATAAACTTGGGCTGAGAGTCTTCACAAGCATACACTTCAGCTAGCGCTCTTAGTTGTGAATTAGATCCAAAGATAAGATCGACCCTAGTTCCTTTCCACTTAATTTTATTTGTTTTTCTATCTGTACCAACAAATGTTTGTTCCGACTCGTCTGTTTCTTTCCAAGTGGTTGCCATATCTAGTAAATTTACAAAATAATCATTAGAAAGTGTTCCAGGCTTATTTGTAAAAACTCCTAATTTAGAACCATCATAATTAGTATTCAAAACTCGTAGTCCACCAATAAGAGCTGTCATTTCTGGTGCAGTTAGTCCCATTAATTGGGACTTATCAATTAATTTTTCCTCAGCTGATACATTTTCTGATATCTCATTTAAATAATTTCTAAACCCATCCGCTTGTGGTTCTAAGAGACCAAATGAGTGAATATCTGTTTGATCTTGTCTAGCATCTCCTCTTCCAGGTGAAAATGGCACAATAATATTTTGACCTGCTTTTTTAGCTGCTATTTCTATTCCTACATTTCCAGCTAAAACTATCAAATCAGCCATTGAAACACTTTTAGTTTTAGTATCAAATTTGTTTTTTATTTTTTGTAAAACTTTGATTACTTGAGAAAGTTTTTTTGGATTGTTAACCTTCCAACTTTTTTGAGGTTCAAGCATTATTCTTGCACCATTTGCTCCACCTCTTTTGTCGGATCCTCTAAATGTTGAAGCTGAAGCCCATGCTGTTGAGACTAGGTCAGAAACAGAAATTTTAGATTTTATCACATCTGACTTAAGTTTTTTAATATCTTTTATTTTAATCTTATATTTTGGTTTATCTATTGGATCCTGCCAAATCAATTCTTCTTTTGGAACTTCATTTCCCAAATAACAGGCTCGTGGACCCATATCTCTATGAGTCAATTTAAACCAGGCTCTTGCAAAAGCGTCGTGAAACTCTCTAGGATTTTTATGAAAATGTTTTGTTATAGGGCCATAGCTCGGGTCAACTTTTAATGAGATATCAGTTGTCTGCATCATTGGTGGATGTAAAACATTTTTTTTATGAGCGTCAGGAACCATTTTTATTTCTTGACCATTTTTCTTTGGGGTCCACTGATGAGCGCCTGCTGGGCTTTTTGTAAGTTCCCATTCATGTCCATATAAACAATCTAAATATCCCATATCCCATTTAATTGGGTTTTGAGTCCATGCACCCTCTATACCACTACTAATCGTATCTACACCTTTTCCCGACTTAAAATTACTGTTCCATCCTGTTGCTTGATCTTGAATTTTAGAAGCCTCGGGGTCTGGTCCTTTATGAGATTCTGGAGCAGCTCCGTGAGATTTTCCAAATGTGTGACCTCCAGCAACTAAAGCCGCTGTTTCGTAGTCATTCATTGCCATTCTTCCAAATGTTTCTCTTATATCATGAGCTGCAAGTAATGGATCAGGATTTGCATCAGGACCTTGAGGATTTACATATATCAGTCCCATATGCGAAGCACCAAGTGGTTGTTCTAAATCTCTTTTTCCACTATATCTATTAACACCAAGCATTTCTTTTTCTGATCCCCAATAAATATCATCTTCTGGCTCCCATATATCTTTCCTACCAGCACCAAAACCAAATGTTTTAAATCCCATAGACTCAAGGGCAACGTTACCAACTAATATAAATAAATCTGCCCAAGATATTTTTTTTCCATATTTCTTTTTAATTGGCCATAGAAGTAATCTTGCTTTATCTAAATTTACGTTATCTGGCCATGCATTTAATGGCGCAAAACGTTGATTGCCTGTTCCTGCTCCACCTCTACCATCACCAGTTCTATAAGTACCTGCAGCGTGCCATGCAAGTCTTATAAATAGAGGGCCGTAATGACCGTAGTCTGCTGGCCACCATTCCTGGGAACTTGTCATTAATTTTTTTAAATCTTTCTTAAGAGCCTTGAAGTTAAGTTTTTTAAATTCTTTTGAATAATTAAATTTTTTATCCATTGGATTTGATAATTCAGAGTGTTGGCTTAAAATTTTTAAATTAAGACTATTAGGCCAAAAATCTCTATTTGTTTGCCCCCTACCAGCAGAGAATTTTGCTGGTGTTCCTGTTCCAGTAAATGGACATTTGCTTAATTGTTCTGATTTAAATGATTTTTTTTTATAACTTTCCGTACTCATAATTGTCTCCTCGGAATACTTTATAATGATTCTAAATAAGTGTCAATGAGATAAAAAATGAAAAATTGAAAAAGTTAATCTTCAAGCTTGACTAGAACTTCTACTGATTTAATTTTTTTTCCGTTAATTTTTTTCTTAATATTTATTGGCCCAACATCAGAATTTTCTAAATCAATTAATCTTTCCTCTTTTAAATCATAAAAATGATGATGATCAGAAATATTTGTATCAAAATATGTCTCATTAGAATTTATTGGAATTTGTTTTAAATATCCTTTTTTTTCAAATGCATGAATAGTATTATAAATTGTTGCTAAAGAGATGTTATCATTAATTTGTTTCTTAATTTTTTTAGCAAGATCATTTATTGTAAAATGAAATGTCTTTTTAGTATCAAATAAAACTTTACATATTTGAAGTCTCTGTTTTGTAGGTCTTAATCCAGAATTTCTTAATTTATCTATATATTTCACAAAAAAGACAATATAATTTATAATTGTTCTAAACAACTTTAAAAAGTATATGATTAACCTTTAAAATCAAGTAATAAGAATATTTAATTTTATGAAAAAAAACTCATATTCATACGATGAGCTCATTAATTGTGGAAATGGAAAACTTTTTGGCCCAGGAAATGCTAGACTGCCTTTACCCCCAATGCTCATGTTTGACAGAATAACCGAAATTAACGATAATGATGGCGCTTTTAAAAAAGGCTCATTGAAAGCAGAGCTGGACATAAAAAAAAATCTTTGGTTTTTTGATTGCCATTTCAAAGAGGATCCTGTTATGCCTGGTTGTCTTGGTCTTGATGCTATGTGGCAGTTAGTGGGTTTTTATTTAGGTTGGATAGGAAACCCTGGAAGAGGTAGAGCCCTAGGAGTTGGAACAGTGAAATTTACAGGAGAAGTTCTAGAAAACATTAGTTTAGTTAGATATGAAATAGATATGAAAAAAATTATGTCACCAGGTGGAACAACTGTAGGTCTTGCAAATGGTGTTGTTCTAGCAGATGGTAAAAAGATATATTCTGCTGAAAGTTTGAAAGTAGGACTTTTTAAATAATGAGGAGAGTAGTTATAACAGGCTTAGGTATTGTTTCTTGTTTAGGTAATAATCAAGAAGAGGTGCATAATTCACTGTTGAACTCTAAATCAGGAATATCTTTTGCAGAAGAATATAAAGAGCATAACCTTAAAAGTCATGTTCATGGAAAACCAAATATTAAACTTGAAGATCATATTGACAGAAAAACAATAAGATTTATGGGATCTGGTTCAGCTTACAACTATATAGCTATGAATGAAGCTATAAAAGACTCTGGCTTAGAAGAAAAAGAAATTAGTAATTTCAAGACGGGTATTGTTATGGGTTCAGGTGGCCCATCAATTGAAAATGTTATTTTAGCAGCCGATAAAACTCGAGCTAAAACTCCAAAACTAATGGGGCCATTTATTGTCCCAAGAACTATGGCAAGTACAGCATCAGCAACTCTAGCTGTGCCTTTTAAAATAAAAGGAACAAATTATACAATGAGCTCTGCATGTGCAACTAGTGGACATTGTATTGGTAATTCAATGGAACTAATACAAATGGGAAAACAGGATGTTGTTTTTGCAGGAGGTAGTGAGGAGATTCACTGGGCGATGACTGCGATGTTTGATGCTATGACTGCTTTATCATCAAAATATAATGATACTCCTGAGACAGCATCAAGAGCTTATGACAAAACTAGAGATGGGTTTGTAATCGCAGGTGGTGGTGGAGTTTTAGTGCTTGAGGAATACGAACACGCTAAAGCTAGAGGTGCTAAAATTTATGCTGAATTAACTGGTTATGGAGCAACTTCAGACGGGTACGATATGGTAGCGCCATCAGGCGAGGGGGCTGTAAGATGTATGCAAATGGCAATGTCTACAGCTAAAAATAAAATTGATTATATTAATACTCACGGAACTTCTACTCCAGTTGGAGATATTACGGAGTTAAATGCAGTTAAAAGTACTTTTGGAGACAATATTCCAAAAATAAGTTCAACAAAATCTCTATCAGGTCATCCTCTTGGTGCTGCTTCTGTGCATGAAGCCATATATTGTTTAATTATGATGAAAAATAATTTCATCGCTGGTTCAGCGAATATTAGTGAGATGGATGAGGAGGCTAAAAAATTTCCTATAGTTGCAAAAACTGAAACTGGTGCAACTTTAAATACTGTAATGTCTAATAGTTTTGGTTTTGGTGGAACTAATGCTGCATTAATTTTTGAAAAGGTTTAATTTATGAGTTTAATGAAGGGTAAAAAAGGTTTAATCATGGGTGTTGCAA
This sequence comes from uncultured Pelagibacteraceae bacterium, assembly GCA_902632315.1. GTDB lineage: Bacteria > Pseudomonadota > Alphaproteobacteria > Pelagibacterales > Pelagibacteraceae > Pelagibacter. Next base: position 10,172 of record CACPCD010000004.1, on the reverse strand, counting down.
ATGAGAGATCTATTGCTTGGGGTATTTCACAAAAGTTAGCTGAAGCTGGTGCTGAACTCGCATTCACTTACTTAGGAGACGCTTTAAAAAAAAGAGTTATTCCTTTAGCTGAAAAGTTAAATTCAAAAGTAACATTTAGTTGTGATGTTGAAAAAAAAGAAGAGATAGTTAAATTATTTGAAGATATTAAATCACAATGGGGTGAAATTGATTTTGTTGTTCATGCAGTTGCTTTTTCAGACAAATCAGAATTATCAGGTGAATATTTAAATACTACTAGAGAAAACTTTTTAAGAAGTATGTTAATTTCATGTTTTTCATTTACTGAGGTTGCAAAAGAAGCCTCAAAAGTTATGAAAAAAGATGGAAGTTTACTAACGTTAACTTACGAGTCTACTAAAGCAATCCCAAATTATAACGTAATGGGTGTTTGCAAATCAGCTCTTGAGGCAAGTGTTAAGTATTTAGCAAGAGATTTAGGAGCCAAAGGTATGAGAGTAAATGCAATAAGTGCTGGACCTATCAAAACATTAGCTGCGTCTGCAATTGGAGATGCAAAATTCTTATATAAATGGAATGAAGACCATTCTTTCCTTAAGAGAAATGTAGATATCCATGATGTTGGAAATTCAGCATTATATCTACTAAGTGATCTTGCTAACGGTGTTACTGGTGAAATTCACTACGTAGATGCTGGATATAATAAAGTTGGAATGCCAGATCCTAAGAATATTAGTTAAACAATGTCAAAAAAAAAAGATGTTATTAATGCGAATACAGAATACGCTGCTAAGAAAGCGTATAAAGCTTGCTTAGAGCGTTTCTAATTTTTAGAATTTAATTATTCAGCAGCTTGTTTCATAGAAAGTTTAACTTTACCTCTATCGAAACCAATCACTTTAACTTTTACTTCATCACCTTCTTTGACAACATCAGTTACTTTAGCTACTCTTTTATCTGCAAGTTCTGAAATATGAACAAGTCCATCTTGTTTTCCTAAGAAGTTAACAAATGCACCAAATTCCATAATCTTCATTACTTTACCTGAATAAATTTTGTTTAATTCGGCTTTAGCAGTTATGTCTTTAATCATTTGCATAGCAATGTTTCTAGATTCTTCATCTGGAGCAGCAACTGTTACTACACCTTCATCATTCACATCTACTTTTGCACCTGATTTTTCAACTATCTCTCTTATCGTTGCTCCACCTTTTCCAATCACAGCTGCAATATCTTTTTTGTCCACAGTGATTTTTTCCATTTTAGGAGTATGTTTTCCTACATCTGCTCTTGAAGCTGACAATGCTTTATTCATCTCTCCTAAGATGTGAATTCTTCCATCTTTAGCTTGGCTTAATGCCTGCTCCATTATTTCAAATGTAATACCGGTGATTTTAATATCCATTTGAAGTGAAGTAATTCCATCTTTAGTTCCAGCAACTTTAAAGTCCATATCTCCTAAATGATCTTCATCACCTAAAATGTCTGATAGTACACTAAAATCATCACCTTCTTTTATTAATCCCATTGCAATACCCGCAACAGGTTCTTTAATCGGCACACCAGCATCCATTAGAGCTAAAGATGTTCCACAAACAGTTGCCATTGAGGAAGAACCATTAGACTCTGTAATCTCTGATACTATTCTAAAAGTATAAGGAAATGCTTCTTTTGAAGGTAATGAAGAGTTAATGGCTCTCCAAGCTAATTTACCATGACCGATTTCACGTCTTCCGGTTCCAATTCTTCCAGTTTCACCAACCGAAAAAGGAGGGAAATTATAATGAAGCATAAATCGTTCTCTTTGAAGACCATCTAAGCTTTCAATTCTTTGTTCATCGTCAGATGTTCCTAAAGTAGCGGTGACGATAGCCTGAGTCTCACCTCTAGTAAACAATGCGGAACCATGTGTTCTTGGTAAGACGCCGACTTCACAAGAGATAGGTCTTACATCTGACAAACCTCTTCCATCAATTCTATTTTTATTTTTTAAAATATCTGTTCTTACTATGGATTTTTCAAGATCTTTTAATTGACTGTTTACATCTAGATCAGTGTAATTTTCATCTTCCTCATAAAGTTTTTTAGCTTTATCAGTTATTTCTGAAATTTGATTTGACCTATCTTGCTTATCTTTTGTTGCAAAAGCTTTTTTTAGATCCTCAGTAAATGTTTCCTCAAGTTTTTTCTTTACTTCTGACAAATCTTTTTTTTCAACAATCCATTCAGGTTTTCTACATTCTTTAGCAAGTTCCTCTATCATTTTAATCACTGGAACAAATCCTTCATGACCAAATTTAACTGCATTTAACATTTCTTCCTCAGTCAAACCATTAGCTTCTGACTCAACCATTAGCACTGCATCTTTTGTTCCTGCTACAACTAAATCTAAGCTTGAGTTTTCTAATTCAGCTTTAGATGGGTTTAAAACGTATTTTCCACTAATAAATCCAACTCTAGATGCTCCTACAGGCCCCATGAATGGCATTCCAGATATAGCTAACGCAGCAGATGAGGCAATAATTGATAAAATATCTGCTTCATTTTCTTTATCATAGGAAATTACAGTTGGTAATAACTGAACTTCATTTTTAAATTCATCAGGGAACAATGGTCTAATTGGTCTGTCAATTAATCTTGAAATTAGTGTTTCACTTTCTGTAGGTCGTGCCTCTCTTTTAAAATACCCACCTGGAATTTTTCCGGCTGCATAGTATTTTTCTTGGTAATTTACAGATAACGGAAAATAATCCATATCAGGATTAACTTTTTTTGCTCCAACTACTGTTGCTAAAACAACTGTTTCTCCACATGTGGCGATTATTGCTCCGTCTGCTTGTCTTGCTACCTTGCCTGTTTCTAAACTTATTTTTTTTCCTGCTACTTCAATTTCCTTCTTGTATATTTTAAACATTTCATTTCCATTTCGTTTCGTTCGTTTCGTTCCATTCCGTTCTATCTTTCTTGACCTTTACTTTCTTAAATTCAATTTCGACAGTACATTTTTGTAAGAATCAATCTTATTTCTTTTAAGATAGTCTAACAATTTTTTTCTCCTATTTACTGCTCTCAACAATCCAACTGATGAGTGTTTATCTTTTTTGAACTGTTTAATATGTTTTGAGAGAGACTCTATTTTTTCTGTTAGTAAAGCTATCTGAATCTCAGAAGAACCTGTATCTTTATCATGTATAGCTAATTCTTTTATACTTTTATTCATATTTTTTATCCTATTTATTTGTTTGTTTTATCAAGTTTTCAATCTTTTCAGCATATTCAAAGGACTCATCTTTTCTGAAGAGTAATTTTGGTAAAAATTTTACAATAATCTTTTGTGATAAAATTTTTCTTATTAAGAAAGAATATTCCTTTAACTTATCAATTACCTCATCGGCATCTTTTCCACCCAAAGGTAGAACGTAAGCTTTTGCAATTTTCAAATCTTGACTCATCCTTACTTCTGTTACAGTTATAGTATTTGTTTCAATGTTCGGCAATTTAGCTTCATTTCTCAGAAAAATCATACTCAAAGATTGTTTGATCATTTCACCCACTCTTAATTGTCGTTGAGAAATTGGTTTTCCTATTCTATCAGCCATTATATTGTTCTCTCTTTTGATGTAACATTGAACGCTTCAATTGTATCGTTTTTTTGAAAATCCATATAATCTTTTAAAGTAATTCCACACTCTTGACCATTGCTGACTTCTTTTACTTGATTTTTTTCTCGGAAAATAGAGGCAATTTTACCTGTAAAAATGATACTTCCGTCCCTAATTATTCTAACACTAGAATTGCTAGATATCTCACCATCTATGACCTTTGAACCAGCAACTTTTCCAGCACCAGAGACTTTAAAAATTTCTAAAATTTGAGCAGAACCTGTGACTGCCTCAGAAACGTCTGGTGCTAGTAAACCTGACATTCTTTTTTTAACAAAATCCAGTACCTCATAAATAATATTATAAGAAGAAATCTTAATATTTTCACTTTCAGCAAGTTTTTTTGCCTCTTTGCTAGGTTTTACATTAAAAGCAATTAGGACTGCATTTGATGCTTTTGCCAGAGTTACGTCAGTCTCAGTTACCATACCTATATCTGATAAAATAATCTTTGGTTTTACCTCGTCATGTTTAATTTGATTTACGGCACTTTTGATAGCTTCAGATGATCCATGCACATCAGATTTTATTATTAAATTTAATTCTTCGCTTGCTTTATTTGAGAAAGCTGATTCTTGTGTGGCAAATGTAAGAGGATTTTTTCCTTCTTTATTTTCTTGAGCTCTATTTTCACTTAAAATTTTTGCTTCTTTCTCTGAAGATAAAACAATAAAATCATCACCTGCTTTAGCGGCACCATTAATACCTAAAATTTCTACAGGTGTTGATGGTAATGCCTGATCAATATTTTTACCTTTGTCATTAATTATAGCCCTCACTTTACCCCATTTAAGTCCGCTAACGAAAAAATCTCCTTTTTTAAGAGTACCTGCTGTAATAATTACGTTTGCTACAGGACCTCTGCCAATATCAATTTTTGACTCTAAAACAACTCCAGTAGCTTTTGACTCAAAATTAGTTTTTAAATCTAAAATTTCAGACTGTAGAATAATTGCTTCAACTAATTTATCTAAATTAAGTTTTGTTTTTGCTGAAATTTCAACCATTAAAGTATCTCCAGATAGGTCTTCCGCAATAAGTTCATGTTCTAATAATTGATTTTTAATTTTTTGGGGATCTGCACCTGGCAAATCACATTTATTGATTGCAACAACAATTGGTACATTTGCAGCCTTAGCATGTCTAATCGACTCAACAGTTTGTGGTTTTACTCCATCATCGGCTGCAACAACCAACACTACAACATCTGTTAATTTTGAACCTCTTGCTCTCATTTCTGTGAATGCAGCATGACCTGGTGTATCTATAAATGTTATCTTATTTTTTTGATTTTCGATTTGATAAGCACCAACGTGTTGGGTAATACCGCCAAATTCACCTGACACAACGTTTGCACTTCTCAAAACATCTAAAACAGAAGTTTTTCCGTGATCAACATGACCCATTACAGTAACTATTGGGGGTCTATTTTTTAAATTTTCTGACCTCGACTCTTTAATTTTTTTAATTATTTCCTCTGCTTTTTCCTCTCGGATCGGATTATGTCCAAATTCTTTAACAAGATATTCGGCTGTATCTGCTGCTAAAGTTTGATTTATTGTAACAGTTACTCCCATACCAAATAAAAATTTTATTACATTACTAGATTGCTCTGCCATTCTATTAGCTAGTTCTCTTACAGTTATAGCTTCAGGTATATTTACATCTCTCTTAATTGGTTTTAAATTTTCTTTATCTTCCTGATTATTTGTACTTTTAAGCTCTTTTTGTCTCGCTCTTTTTACAGAAGCTAAACTTCGCTCTCTTGTTTCAATTTCATCACTTAAAGCTCTTGAAACAGTTAGTTTGACTTCTCTTTTTTTTGAACCTATTTTTCCTTTTTTTTCATTCTCTGAATCTCCTTTAAGCCTTTTCGTTGCTCTTTGTTCGGCGAGTTTACGTCTTTCGAAATCACTACTTATCGGTTGTGCTTTTGGGGCAAAATTTGGATTAAATGATGATCCCCTCTTAAAACCCGGTGAATTAGTTCTTGGAGATGTTGGTCTATTAAAAGCTCCTTTATTAGAAGTTCTTGCAGATTGTTTATCTATTACTACTGTTTTTTTACCCTTTGTTTTTGAAGAATCAAAATTTTTAAAAGACTTTTTTGGACTGCCAGAGATTGTAAGTTTTGTTTTTTTGTTTTCCATTTTTCATCTCTCAATCTTTGTATATTATATTTCTTGCAGACATAATTAATTCATCAGCTTCAGATTTTGATAAAGCAAAATCCTCTAAATATCCTTGAATTTTTACTTTTTCACCTTTTATTACATCAAAACCACCTGTAAGTTCATCAGAAGCCAAATCTGCAAAGTCTGTAAGATTTAAAATCTTTTGTTCCCCAAGAGTGACTAACATTCCTGGTGTTAGACCTTTGTGTTGTATCAAATCATCAGCTAAGCCTAAATCTTTTATTCTTTTAGATATGTCCTCTTGATCTTTTTCATAAAATTCTTTTGCTCTTTCTATTAAAGCTTCAGCAGTATCTTTTTCTATTCCTTCAATTTTTGCTAGGTCTTCTTTTTTGCTGTCTTTTATATCATCAATAGTCGAAAAACCTTCAGCCACAAGAAGTTGACCAAGTGTTTCATCGAGCTCTAAGTTTTTAACAAAATTATCAGTTTTTTCCTTAAATTCTAATTGTCTTCTTTCAGAATCCTCTTGATCAGTCATTATATTTATTTCATAGTTCAAAAGTTTAGTAGCTAACCTCACGTTTTGTCCTCTTCTACCTATAGCTTTACTTAAGTTTTCCTCAGTAAGTATAACATCAAGTTTTTTTCTTTCTGCATCAACATTCACTCGTTGTACTTCTGCTGGCGATAATGAATTTGAAACTAAAATTGCTGGATCTTCTGACCAATTAACAATATCAATTTTTTCTCCTTGAAGTTCATTTACAACTGCCTGAACTCTTGAACCCCTCATACCAACACATGCACCAACTGGATCTAAAGAAGTATCAACAGCTTTTACACAAATCTTAGCTCGACTACCTGGATCTCTAGATGAAGATTTTATCTCTATTAAACCATCATAAATTTCTGGAACTTCTTGCACAAATAACTTTTCCATAAATTTTGGATGAGCTCTAGACAAAAATATTTGTTGACCTCTTGGTTCTCTTCTCACGTCATAACAGTAGGCTTTTATTCTATCACCTGGTTTAATATTTTCTCTTGGTATTAGTTCATTTTTTTGTATGATCGCTTCAGTTCTTCCTAAATCAACAATTACATTACCGAATTCCAATCTTTTGACTATGCCACTAAGTATTGTATCTTTTTTGTCTATAAAATCATTATACTGTCTTTCTCTTTCAGCTTCCCTTACATTAAAACTAATTACTTGTTTAGCGGTTTGAGCTGCAATTCTTCCAAAATCAAACGATGGTAAAGGTTGAAGAACTTCATCACCTATGTTTTTATCTTTATTAACTTGATTAATTAAGATTGCATCTTCAAGTTTTATTTCTGTATTTGAATTTTCTGGTTTTTCTTTAATAATAAGTTTTCTAAAAATTTCGATATCACCGTTATCTCTATTTATTGAGACTTTAATCTCATTATCTTGACCAAATTTAGACTTTGCTGCTTTAGCAATTCCTGTTTCCATTGAGGAAATTATTAATTCTTTATCAATTGACTTTTCCAAAGCTACTGCCTCAGCAATTCTTAATAATTCCAATTTATCAGCTCTTTTATTCAACATATTTTTGTTTTCTCCAAAAAAAAATGGGCCAAGGCCCATTTTGATAATGCAACAATGTATTTGGAATATATTAAAGTTTTTTAATTATTCAATAGAAACTATTTTAAGAAAATGTTTATTTTATCTGTATTTTCCCATGAAAATGAGCCGTCTGTCTCTGGTTTTCTTCCAAAGTGGCCATAAGCTGCTGTTTTTTCGTATATAGGTTTATTTAGTTCTAACATCTCTCTTATACCTCTTGGACTTAAGTCAAAATTCTCTTTAATTTTATTCACGACAAATTTATTTTTATCAAAATCATTTTCAAAAAGATTTATGTAAATTGACAAAGGTTTTGATACTCCAATTGCGTAAGCTAATTGTATTAAACATTTATCAGCTATTTTTGAAGCAACTACATTTTTAGCTATATATCTCGCTGCGTAAGCAGCTGATCTATCAACTTTAGTAGGGTCTTTACCTGAGAAAGCTCCTCCGCCATGTGGTGCAGCACCTCCATATGTATCTACAATGATCTTTCTTCCCGTTAAGCCACAATCACCATCTGGCCCACCAATAACAAAATTACCAGTTGGATTAACATAAAATTCGTCTTCGTTGAAATCTTCTATAAATTTTTTAGGAATAGAATTAATCATGTAAGGTCTTAATAAATTTCTTACTTGATCTTGATTTACATCTGGTGAGTGTTGTGAGGATATGACTACCGATTTTACTCTTGCGGGTTTTCCATTAATATATTCAAAAGTCACTTGACTTTTAGAATCTGGTTCAATATTTTTTAACTTTCCAGATTTTCTGTCTTCAGCCATTAACCTTAAAATTTTATGAGAATAATGAATTGGTGCTGGCATTAAATCTTCAGTTTCATTGCATGCATAACCAAACATGATACCTTGATCGCCTGCACCCTCATCTTTATTTCCACTCGAATCTACACCCATTGCAATATCTGAAGACTGAGAATGAAGATGACTCTCAATTTTTGTTGCTTCTTTCCAAGTAAAACCACGTTGATCATAACCAATATCTTTTATGCATTCCCTTACTTTTTGGATTAAATCATCTTTTTTAAATTCTGGTCCTCTTACCTCACCAGCCAAAACAACTTTATTTGTAGTTGTAAGTGTTTCACATGCAACACGCGAATATGGATCAGCAGACAGATATGTATCCACAACCATATCTGATATTCTATCTGAAACTTTATCAGGATGACCCTCTGAAACAGATTCGCTTGTAAAAAGAAAATTTTTTAAGTTACTCATTTTTAATTCTATTAAATGAAATTATTAAAAAAATATACAATAAAATTAAGAATCCAAAAATTTTATTTCCATATATTGAAAATATTGTCGATTTAATATTTCTCCTATCTTCAAAATCTATAAAACCATTTTCTCCATTACTTAATTTTTTTTCAATTACACCTATTGGGTTCACAATTGCTGTAACTCCATTATTTGCAGAACGGACTATATATTTACCAGTTTCAATTGAACGAAATACACTATGGATAAAATGTTGTTTTGGACCTATTGATTTTCCAAACCATCCATCTTCAGAAATATTTAATATAAAATCAAATTCATTTGTGTCTGTTATTTTACCTGAATAAATAATCTCATAACAAATTAATGGAATAAATTTTATGAATGAAGAGTTCATGTCTACTTGAATCACCTTTCGAGTTTTACCGTGTGAATAAGATTGATAATTATTAGTTAAACTTTTAAAGCCAATTTTTTTTAGAAGGTTTTCTAATGGAAGAAATTCACCAAAAGGAACTAAATTTAATTTATTATAATAATTAATCAAATTTAAATGATTATCGTATATTGAAAATGAATTGTAATAAGTTCTCTCTCCATCCTTTGTTTCTTTGTTATTTATCCCAAGACCAATTAAATGGTTTTCACTAAAATTGCTTTCAAATAAATCTTTATAAAGGTATAGTTCATCTTTGTTAGTATTTGGTATTATCCCCTCTGGCCATAAAAAAAATATTTTTTTATCTTTATCTGGATCACTTATTTTGATTAGATCTTTAATAGCTATTTCTGCAGGATAATTCCCATAAAATTTATCTATTTCTATATTGGAATTTATAGCCCTGATTATAATTTTGTTTTGAATTAAATCTTGGTCAAAAAAATTCATTTTATAAGTCTGACCAAATTTTGAAAAAAGAAATGGAAAAGATAATAATAGTATACCAACTAGAATATTTTTTTTTGATATTTTTAACAAAAATATTGATGGAAGAGTAAATATGGTTATTGCAATTAAATTTAGAGAGTAAGTGCCAATTAATGATACTATTCTTATCAGGTTTATTTTTTCTGATAAACTATAAACTATTAAATTCCACGGAAATCCTGTTAAAATAGTTCCTCGTATGTACTCGAGGGAACCAAATAATAATGAAAATAAAAACAATGAACTTAAAATTTTTTTTGAACTAAGAAGTGAAAAAAAAAGAGAAATTAATCCGAAAAATAGTGCCAAAAAAGATGGAATTAATATTATTGATATAGGAATAAGAAATTTAAAATCATTATCAAATGTTAATGAAATGGATATCCAATATAGTCCGCTTACAAAATATCCAAAACCAAACAACCATCCATAAAAAAAATAAACTTTACGATCTTGAGTGATACTTAAATTTTGAAAGAGAAAAATAAAAAAAAAGCTGAAAGTGAAGAAGTTTATCCAGAAAAAATTGTAGGGTGGCAAACTAAAAGAACTTAAAATTCCTAATAATATTAAATAAAAGCAGTTTATTAATATTTT
>CACPCD010000003.1 GCA_902632315.1 uncultured Pelagibacteraceae bacterium | reverse complement strand
CTAAGCCATAAATCAATATTTTTTTATTTATAAAAATATTCAAGCTTGTGCCTTTATCTTAATTTTAGTGTAGCCAATCCAATCATAGCTAGTATGATTGAAATAATCCAAAATCTAATAACTACGGTAGATTCTGGCCAACCTTTTTTCTCAAAATGATGATGTATTGGTGCCATTTTAAAAATTCTTTTGCCAGTTAGTTTAAATGAAATCACTTGAACCATAACTGATAAAGCCTCAAGAACAAACAATCCTCCGGTTATAGCCAAAACTATTTCATGTTTAGTAATAATTCCAACGGCACCCAAAGAACCCCCCCAAAGAAAGAGATCCTGTGTCTCCCATAAATATTTTAGCTGGTGGAGCATTAAACCACAAAAAACCAAGACAAGAACCAATAATAGCCCCACAAAAGATCGAAATTTCACCAGTTCCTTCAATATATAAAATTTGTAAATATTCAGAAAAAACTATATTTCCAGTCACATAACTAATAAATGCAAAACAACCAGCAACTAAAATTACAGGAACTGTAGCTAGACCATCTAGACCATCTGTAAGATTTACAGCGTTTGATGATCCAACTATTACAAAAATTGAAAAAGGAATAAAGAACCATCCAAGATTAATGATTAAATTTTTAAAAAAAGGAAAATAAAGATTTCTAAATTCCTCATATTCTACAATATAAGTTAAAATTACTAGCCCAAACAAAGCTAAAAAAATTTGCATTATAATTTTAATTTTAGAAGAAATACCACGAGAATTACTATTAATTATCTTTTTGTAATCATCATAAGCACCGAGAACTCCAAACGAACTTACAATATATAAACAAAATATAATGTATATATTTTTTAAATCAGCCCAAAGTAGAACTGAAATAATAAGCCCAAGTAGAATGATTACACCACCCATTGTTGGTGTTCCTATTTTTTTTATAATATGATTTGATGGTCCATCTTCTCGAATTGGATTAAAAATTTTTTTATTAGAAAATAGTTTTATGAGTGGTCCACCAATCATTAGTGTAATTACTAAAGATGTAAAAAATGCTAATCCTGTTCTAAAAGTTATATATTTAAAAACATTTAAAAAAGAGAACACTTCTACGTAATTAAGTAAAAATTCATACAGCATGTGAGTTTCTTTGTTTTAATTTATCACTAATTTTATGTAGACCAGTAGAATTCGATCCTTTTATCATCAGATAATCATTATTATTTAACTCATTATTTATCAAATTAATAATACTTAATTTATCATCTAATATTTCGGCTTTTTTATCTGATATTAAACCTTTAAAAGTCTCTTTGATATATTTTCCTACTACATACACTTTATCAATTTTTGACTTATTAATTACTTTACTAATTAATTTATGTTGCTTTAAGGAGTGTCGTCCTAATTCTAGCATATCACCCAACACCATATATTTCTTTGAATTTTTTGACACTATATTATCAAAGTTTTCTATAGCAGTTTTAAGTGATAAAGGATTTGAATTATAAGTCTCATCTATTAAATGAATTTTTTTATTTTTTAATCTGACTACCGAAATATCTCCTCTTCCATTCGGGATCTTAAAATCTAAAAAGACGTTTTCTTTTAAATTAGAAATATCTATAAACGATTTTATTGAAGCCACTGTCGCTAGTATATTATATAGATGACTTTTATTAATATTTTGAGAATAAAAAGACAAAACTTTACTTTTCACTTTTATAAACAACTTAAATTTATTATTTTTTTTCTTAATTTTAAGTAATTTAACCATGGAAAATTTATTTTTAATTCCAAAAGAAATAATCTTTAACTTTCTTTTGAGCGCTACATTTTGAAGATAATCATAAAAATTATCGTCCCTATTTAAAATAATCAAGCCACCTTCTTTGATATTATTCATTATTTCTGATTTAGCTTTTGCTATTTGATTAATATTCTTAAAATTTTTTGAGTGAGCGTAACTAATATTAGTAATAATTCCTAAATCAGGAGCAATTATTTTTGTTAATTTGTCTATCTCTCCTTTTTTGTCCATGCCCACTTCAAAGACACCAAATTTGTCATTTTGTTTTAAATTAAACAAACTTAGGGGAACTCCATACTTGTTATTGAATGATTTTGGTGAAAAAGTTGCTTTTGATACTTTTTTTAAGGTTAAACCAATCATTTCTTTTAAAGTTGTTTTTCCACAGCTTCCTGTAACTGAGATAATTTTTGCTTTAGCACTTCCTCTAAAAATTGAGGAACATCGTGTTAAAAAGTTAAGAGTATTATCAACTTTAATTTGTTTAGATAATGGATATCTTTTATCGATTTTGTTTACAATTGCTAAACTTGATTTTTTTTTTAGAGCTTCTGCAACAAATCTATTCCCATCAACTCTCTTACCTCTGATCGCAAAAAATACGTCATTCTCTTTTACTGTTTTGGAGTTTATAGAAATATTTTTTAAAATTAATTTGTTAGATATATTCAATTTAGTCTCCTCTTTAAGAATGTTTAATTTTATATTGTTTGACAAAGATTTATTTTTATCTTTAATTGCTTTTAAAATTTCTCTTGAGTCAGAAAAAAAAATTTTTTTCTTACCATAGTCTTGGGTCTTTTCATGACCTTTGCCTGCTACTAATAATAATTCTCCTGTTTTGAGATATTTAATAGCTTTATATATAGCTTCTTTTCTACTGGGAAATTCTTGAATTTGATTTTTTATTATACCTTTCTTTATATCTTTTCTTATCTTAGAGGGATTTTCATTTCTTGGATTATCATCTGTTAGAAAAATTTTATCAGAATACTTGTCAGCAATTCTTCCCATGATAGTTCTTTTTTTTTTGTCTCTTTCACCTCCACAGCCAAAAACTAAACTTAATTTACTTCTTGGAAATTGCTCTTTTATATTAGTTAAAACTAGTTTTAACGCAGCTGGTGAGTGAGCATAATCCAAAAAAACTTTACTGTTATTTTTAATTTTACCAATTTTTTCAAGCCTTCCTTCTACTGATTTTAGTTTATGGATTGTTTTAATAATTTTTTCAAATTTAAGACCACATTTGTTTACAGCTAGCATAGCCATAAGTAAGTTATTTAACTGAATTTTTCCAATTAAGTTTAATACTACTTTATGTGTTTTGCCTTTATATCTTATAATTAAAATTTGTTTTTCACCTGAAAATTCGTGAGAAATGATTTCAATTCCATTTTTATTGCTGAAAATTAAATTAAAATTAATTTTATTTTTTAAAGAAATATTTTCTATTTTTTTTCTTTGAGGAATATTAGCATCAGTAATAATATTTCCTTCTTTTTTAACTAATTTCTCGAAAAGATATAACTTTGATTTAAAGTATCTTTTCATATTTTTATGATAATCTAAATGATCATGTGATAGGTTTGTGAATATTCCAATATCAAATATTAATCCATCTAACCTATTTTGTTTTAATCCGTGACTTGATGCCTCCATTATCACATATTCAATCTTGTTTTTTTTTAATTCACTTAATATTGAGCTTAATTGAATTGGATCTAAAGTTGTATTTGTTAGACTTTTTTTTTTATTTTGATACTTAACGCCAATTGTCCCAATCGATGCAACTTTTTTTGAATTTAAATTGAGTATTTGAAAGAAAAAATCACTTACGGACGATTTTCCATTGGTTCCTGTAACAGCTATTAATTTTTTTGGTTTTTTAAGTAAAATTTTATATGAAATTTCTGCTAATAATTTTCTCACATTTGATGAGTACAAATAAATTACATTTCCTTTTTTTTTGTGTATTTTTTTTTCTGATATTATTACGCTAGCTCCTTTTTTTATAGCTTCAGCAATATAATCATTTCCATCAAAATTATTTCCTTTAATTGCAAAAAATATATAATCTTTTTTTACTTTAGAGCTTTCAAAAGAAACACCTGAGAAAAAAATTTTAGAATGCTTTTTATTAATTGATGGAATGTAATCTTTAAGTTGCATGCTCAATTAATTTCACTGTACTTTGTGGCTAAAATAGGCCCGATTTTTTCTATAATTTGTCCAGTTACCTCAACAGTTGTCCAACCAGCAGTGTTAAAAGGCGTACCTACATATTTTATATTTGAGCCATCTCTATAGTGGTAAATATATTCTTTGTTATTTGTTGGTTCATCAAGCATAACAGCTAAGACAAATTTTGGTTTTGAAGTTGGAAATACTGATATAAATGAATTGATCTTTTTATTAGAGTAACCACCAGACTTGCTTTTTTCAGCAGTCCCAGTTTTTCCTCCAATTTCATATCCATCTACATTGGCTAAAGATGCAGTGCCTTCTTTTGACGTAACAATTTTTCTCAAAATAGGTAATATCATTTTTGAAACGTCCTTGTTTAAAATTCTTTCTTTTTTATTTGATATTTCATTCTTTATTAGAGTTGGATTTATATTATATCCTCCATTAACTATTATTGAGTAAGCTTTGGCCAGCTGAAGCAAAGTGGTTGTAATACCATGACCAAAAGAGGATGTTGCGAGAGGACATTTGCCCCATTTGAATTTTAAAGGTTTTCCAACTTCTTCAATGTCAAAATTTATCTCGTTTAAAACACCAATTTTTAACAAAAATGATTTAAATTTTTCCTCACCAACTTTTTGACCAATCTTTACAGATCCAATATTACCAGAACGGACTAAAATTTGTTCAGCTGTCAAATTTGAAGGTATGTTATTATCGTATTCTCTTATTGGAAATCCAGCGCAAGTTAAAGATTTGGGTAAATTATTGAATTCAGTTTGGGGTTCAATAATTCTTTCATCAAAAGCTGAGGCTAATGTAAATGTTTTAAAAACTGAGCCAAATTCATAAACTCCTTTTGTTGCTCTATTAATAAAATTTTTATCATCAATTTTTTCTCTTTTATTGGGATCAAAATCTGGCAAGGAAACCATAGACAAAATTTCTCCATTACTAACATTCATTAATATTGCGGCACTTCCTTTTGTATTAAAAATTTTATTAAAGCGAACTAACTCACTTCTTATTAAGTACTGAATGTCTTTATCGACCGTTAATCTAATAGGTTCTGAGGTTTCTTTTAATTTTTTATCTAAGGTTTTTTCTAAACCTGATATTCCATTATTGTCATTATCAATTTGACCTAGGATATGACTAAAGAGTTTTTTTTGAGGATATATCCTTATCAAGTTATCTCTTGGCTCGATAGATTTATCGCCTAATTCCATAAGTTTTTCATAATTTTCCTCTGAGATTTTTTTTTCAAAATAGAAAAACTTTCCCTTATCAATTCTTCTTTTTACTTCTTCATAATCTTTATCTGGAAATATAAATCTTAAATTTAATAATAATTTTTTTTCATCAATAATTTTTGAAGGACTTATTCCTATATCAATTGAGTCTACAGTTTTGACTAGATATTTATTATTTATATCAACAATATCTGCTCGATAAAGTTTATTTGATACTTTTTTTATATTATCATAATTCTCAATTTTTGCTTTTCGTGATCCAAGATGAATTAAGTGAATTGTATAGATTGCAAAAACAACAAAAAAAATAAAAAAGATAAAAGATATTCTATTAAAAGAAATATTTAAATTTGATTTATTTTTTTTATATAAGAAATCATTTTGTTGATTTTCTATAATAATTCTTGTGTCATTATTGTTCATTAATAAATTCTAATTCTTTTATATTGAGTTTGTTTTTAGTCTTTTGAATTATTTTTATATTCTTGATTTCTTTTTTGATTAATTCGTCATCAAAATAAAGAATTTGGAATTCCAATAATTTTTCTGCGGAGCTTAAATAATCTTGTTCTAATTTAATATTTTCAAAACTATTTTTTAAACTTCTTATATCTTCACTGAATGCAAAGATTTCATCTTCTATTCTTTTTGTAGAATTTTTGATAAATGCTGTAACTAAAATCAAAAATAATATAAGAGAAATTATAAAAAATTTTTTCATAGTTTATTTCCAAAATTTTCTATTTCTATTAAATGTTTAAACTTAGTTAGAATATCTGTCTCAAAGTTATAAAAATCTTTTTTCTTAATAGCGTATCTTAATTTTGCTGATCTAGAGTGGACATTTTCTCTCAATTCTCTTTTTGAAGGAGTTTTAGGTTTTTTTTCTAGCATATCAAATAAAATTTCAGGTTGATCAACTTTTGGCACATATCGAGAAATACTTTTATTTTCTGACAAACTTTTAAAAAAATATTTAACAATTTTATCCTCTAATGAATGAAAAGTAACTACAGCTAGTACTCCATCTTTTTTTAGGACTTTTGATGCTGCTATAAGTCCATAAATTAATTCACTTATTTCTTTATTAACAAAAATTCTTAATGATTGAAAAATTTTAGTAGCATTATGAGTCCTGAAGTTTTTTTTTCTTTTTGTTTTATCTATTAATTCAACTAGGCTTTGTGTATCTATCTCTTTATTTTTTCTTTCGATTATAATTTTATTTGCAATTTTTTTAGCATCTTTCTCTTCACCAAAAAATTTAAAAATTTTTTCTAATTTTTTTCCATCTAGATTATTAATAGCTTCCTTTGCAGAAAAATTATTAATGCCCATTTTCATGTTTAATTTACCTTTTGAATGAAAAGATAAACCTTTTAAAGGATCTTTTATTTGTGTATATGAATAACCTAGGTCAAAAAAAATAGCCTTTATAATTTGATCTTTAAGTTTTAGATCAAGTAGCTGGCTAAATTTTTTGTTCTTATATATAAATCTATCTTTGAACTTCTCTTGAATTATATCAGCAGTCTTTTTGGTTTCTATGTCTCTATCTAAAGCTATAATTTTAGTATCACTGTAACTTAGTATTTTTTTGGTATAACCACCCTGACCAAAAGTACAATCTATAAATGTGCCACCATGTTGAGGGGTAATAATGCTAATTAATTCATTTAGCAGTACCGGATAGTGTTTTGTTGTATCCGATACCATGGTGGCTTCCATTTATTTTCTTGAAGACCATTAATTTTTTTGTCTTCTTAAAAATGCAGGTATTTCTAAATCATCCTCTTCGTTATCTTCTTCCGAGTCGTTTAATAATCTCTCTGAGTCGAGGTTCTCGTCTGCAGAATTAAATAAATCTGGCTCTTCAGTTTCAACACCAAATTCTTTCAAATCGTTAGACAAATTATTTTCTGTATTATTTTCTTCTACTGCCTCTTGAAGAAAAGAAACCTCATTTTCAGTAGAAGTATTTTCAACTATATTTTGAGCCTCTTGATTTCTCAACAACTCCTCATGATACTGGCTATTCACTTCATCAATAGTCTCTTTTCCAACTTTCTCGGTTACTATTTCATTTTCAAGTTTTAATGCATTTGCGCCATGTGAAATTGGATTATTGCTTGCATTAGAAAAATTAAAAGTTGCAGATCCTGAATGTGTAGAAAAATCAGAATATCCTGGATTTCTATTCTGTATTCTGTGAACCATATTGATAACAGACTTTGTTTCAGGTTGCTGACCATCCAAAGAAGTTGCAACTATTGATACTCTGATTTTTCCCTCTAAAGTAGGATCTGTTATCGCTCCAATTATTACTTCAGCATCGGCTTCCACTTCTGATCTAATTTTATTTACTACTTCATCTACCTCAAATAATTTTAGATCCTTACCTCCGGTTATATTAACTAATAACCCTTTTGCACCTTTCAAAGTATAATCATCTATAAGTGGATTGCTTATTGCCATCTCTGTAGCTTTCATTGCTCTTCCTTCGCCATCAGCCTCACCAGTTCCCATCATAGCTTTTCCCATTGAAGCCATTACTGTCTCAACGTCAGCAAAATCCAGGTTAATAATTCCCGGTCTAACCATTAAATCTGTTACGCTTTGTACTCCATGCATAAGTACATTATTTGAAAGATTAAATGATTCTTCAAATGTTGTTTGTTCATTTGCAATTTTAAACAAATTTTGATTTGGAATTACTATTATAGTATCAACGTGTTTTCTAAGTTCCTCTAGCCCTATTTGAGCTCTACTCATTCTTGAAGGACCTTCATATAAGAAAGGAAGCGTGACAACTCCAACTGTTAAAATATTTAATTCTTTTGCAGCTCTTGCAATTACATGAGCGGCTCCTGTTCCTGTTCCGCCACCCATTCCAGCAGCAATAAAAACCATATTTGCGCCCTGTAATACGTTTATAATTTCATTTAAAGATTCATCAGCAGCTGCTTGACCAATGTCAATTTTTGCCCCAGCGCCTAATCCTTTTGTAAGATTAAGACCAATTTGAACTTTTGATTTTGCTTTGCTATGTTTTAAATCTTGAGCATCTGTATTTACTGCAATAAATTCTACCCCTTGCATTCCATTATCAATCATTTCATTAATTGCGTTTCCACCTGCTCCTCCTACACCCATTACTAAAAGTCTTGGTTGTAGCTCCTTTATCTCTGGTGTTTTAAAGTTAATAGTCATTTTGTTTCCCCTTCTCTATTTGTTAAGTTGATGCTCCCACTTAAGGCCAGCACGATTTAAGTTTGCTTTTTTTCTCGCGTTGACTTTAAATTTTTCGAAAATTGTTGGTTCCCAGATTTGAAAGGTTTTGCCTTGACCAACAAACATCATGCTTTTTTTTATTTTTGCATGTTTTAATAATTTTGAAGTAAGTAAAATTCTTCCCTCATTATCGAATTGTAAATTTATACTTTCAGATAATATTGATGTAGCAAAAAAATCCCTTTTTTCTTCAAAAGGATTTAGTGTATCTATTGCATTAGAAATTTTTTCTATTCTATCTTGTGGCCAAGCTTCTATAGATTGATTATTGAATGATGGGTAACAAACTATGCCATTATAACCAAGATTAGATATATATGATCTAAAACTTGCTGGCACAGATACCCTTCCTTTTTTGTCCAATTGGTTTTCGAAAGTTGACAAAAACATAAGCCATAAAATTTGTTTCCCACTTAATATGGGAATTTATGGGATATTATGGGTTTTTATAAACTCTGTCAATACATTCAATTCAGGGTTTAATTTACTAAATTTTGAGTCAAAATAATGATTTTATGAGAAATTTAAGAAGTTATGCCAGATAAACTGTAAGCCGGGTTCTGTCGTTTAAACTTATCATTTGTCTAGGCTCAAGATCACTCTTAAGCTCAAGCAACTAACCCTGATGACTAGCCAAGGACGGCTTTTAGTATTTCTACAATGTCATCTCTACTTAGTCTTGCTCTCAGTGGGGTTTTCCAGCGTTCATTGTTACCAATAGAACCGGTGTGCTCTTACCACACCTTTTCACCCTTGCCATGTTATGGCGGTTTATTTTCTGTGGCACTGTCCCTAGGGTCGCCCCCGCCAGGAATTATCTGGCACTGTATCCTTGTAGAGTCCGGACTTTCCTCTTTAATTTTAATAAATAAAGCGATAAGTCGTTCATCTGGCAGGGGTTAATTTATAATTTTATCAATTAATTTCAAGAACAAAATTTATTTGATCAACAAGTTTTTACTAATCAGAAAGCACTCTTTATCAGATTTTCCATTTATCAGGTTCTGTCTGTATCTTCTTTGAAATGCTTTAATTAGTAGTTTTTTACCATTTAAAGCACTCAAGTTTTTAATATGAATATATCCAATTTTATTTAAATTTTTTAAGAAAAATTTTTCTTCATCAGAATTTAGATATTGTTTTCTATATTTTTTTATCTGAGACTCTCTCAAATTATGCCAAAAACATAATTTATTTTTTGCAAATTTTTTCCAAGGAAAATTTTCCCCAGGATCTTTTTTTCGACATGGTGCTATATCTGAATGACCGAGAACATTTTGATATTTTATATCATACTTTTTTAATAGGAAACTTAGCAGTTTTTTTATTGATAAAATTTGTTTAGTAGAAAATTTTTTATAACCGTGTTCATGCCCAGGATTTTGAATTTCAATTCCTAAAGAATTTTCATTAAGATTTCTTAAATTTTTCCAATTGGATCTTCCCGCATGCCATGCTTTATATAAATCTGGGACAAGATTCAATATATCGCCATTATTCTTTATGAAATAATGCGAACTTACTTTTGACTTCTCATCACAAAGTCTTTTTATTGCATCAGTTTCTTTTTTCATTCCTGTATAGTGAATGATGATATATTTAATTTTTCTTTTATGTCTTTTTGGATAGCTAAAATTATTTGAGTAATTTGTGGACAGATTTATGCCAATTTTTAAGCTCATTTATATAAATACTTAATTTACTTTGTTTTTTTATATAATATAAACAATCTAATGTTTAAAAAATTTGGAATAATTATAATTACAACTTTGACGCTAACTTTAAATGTAAATGCGTCATCTGATGGCGAGCTTCTTTTAAAGAAAAATGAGCCATCTGAAGTTAAAGATTGTTTTGAAAGTTTAAATCGAGGCACATTTGCATTTAATCAAGCTTTAGACGGACTGATCTTTAAACCAGTAGCAGGAGTTTATAAAAAACTTCCATCGCCAGTAAAAACTGGTGCTAGTAATTCACTTAGCAATTTATCAAACTTGGTAACTATTCCAAACAATCTACTTCAAGGTGATTTTTCTTTAGCAGGGATAAATACTGGCAGATTTTTAATTAATTCTACAGTTGGTATACTAGGATTGGTAGATGTTGCTCAACATGTTGGGATGGTAGAATATGAGAAAGAAGATTATGGACAATCATTAGCAAAACATGGAATTGGTCCAGGGTGCTATATTGTTTTACCAGTGTTGGGACCTAGCACTGTAAGAGATACTGCAGCTTCTGCCGTAAACTTTTTAGGGGGTGATGCTTGGTACAATGTAACAGTTAAAAACGAAACTCAATATTTTTCAGAAGTTGATTATTACTCTTCTAGAATAACCTCTGGAGTTGATTTTAGGGCAAAAAATTTTGACTCAATAGAAAATCTTGAGAAAAACTCTTTAGACTTCTATGCCTCAGTGAAAAGTTTATATCTTCAAGATAGACAACAAAAAATTTTAAATTCAAATAAAACAATCAATACCCAAGACGATAGTGACTGGGAAGAAATTCAAAATTAAAATTATTTAATATTAGAAATTTATGAAAATTAAAAAGATACTCATTCTTTTTTTAATTTGTATTTTTGATCATTCAATTGCATTCGCAATCAAACCAGATATTTTCGTACAATCGACAGTCAACAGAGCTTCAAAAATACTTTCGGAAAATATTTCTAAAGACGAAAAAATTTTAAAATTAAAAAAAATTGCAGAAGAGACGGTAGATATTAAGGGTATTGGGCTTTATACTTTGGGGCCTATCAGAAAAAATTTAGATGAAGACCAGAAGAAAACTTATCACAAACTTTTTGAAAGCTATTTTCTAAAGAGTTTTTCTAGTAGATTGGCTGAATATACTAATCCAGAAATAGATGTATATGATAAAAAAATACTCAATGAAAATTATACAATTGTAAACAGCTTGCTAGTAGCAAAAGGCGATAGACCTGAGGTCAAAATTGATTGGAGAATTTATACCAAAAATCCAGAAAATCCCAAGATAAGAGATTTAATTATTGAAGGTTTAAGTTTAGCTAGAACACAAAAAGAGGAATTTTCATCAATATTAAATTCCAATAATGAAGATATCAACTCTCTTTTTTTAGTGCTTGAAGAATTCTCAAAAAATTAATTTTTTAATGGTGGGCCCGCCAGGACTCGAACCTGGGACCAATACATTATGAGTGTACTGCTCTAACCAACTGAGCTACAGGCCCTTTAGCAAGTAAAAGTTTTACAGCAATATAATTCTTAATCAAGATAGAATGTTTTATTTTTAATATTTGATGGTGGGCCGTGTTGGTTACGCTCCAACTACCCCTGCAATGTCAATGCAGTACTCTACTATTGAGCTAACGGCCCTAAATTTTAACTCTCAAGAAAACTTTTTAATTGTTTTGATCTACTAGGATGTTTAAGTTTTCTTAAGGCTTTGGCCTCAATTTGTCTTATTCTTTCCCTTGTAACAGAGAATTGCAAGCCTACTTCTTCTAAAGTGTGATCGGTATTCATTCCAACACCAAATCTCATTCTTAAAACTCTTTCCTCTCTAGGGGTAAGAGTGGATAGAATTTTTGTAGTAGCCTCACCTAAATTTGATTTAATTGCTTGTTCTAAAGGTGCCAGAGCTTTAGTATCTTCAATAAAATCACCCAAGCTGCTGTCTTCTTCATCTCCAACTGGTTTTTCTAAGGAGACTGGTTCTTTAGAAATTTTAAGAACTTTTCTCACTTTATCTAAAGGCATTCTTAATTTTTTAGCCAATTCCTCAGGTGTTGCTTCTCTTCCAAATTCACTTAGAATTAATCTCTGGGTTCTTACAATCTTATTTATTGTTTCTATCATGTGTACAGGAATTCTAATCGTTCTTGCTTGATCTGCAATTGATCTTGTTATCGCTTGTCTTATCCACCAAGTTGCGTATGTCGAAAATTTATATCCTCTCCTATACTCAAATTTATCAACTGCTTTCATTAATCCTATATTTCCCTCTTGGATCAGATCTAAAAATTGGAGCCCTCTGTTAGTATATTTTTTTGCTATAGATATAACTAATCTCAAGTTTGCCTCTACCATTTCTTTTTTTGCTATTCTTGACTCTTTTTCACCTTTTTGAACTCTACTTACTAATTTTTTAAAATCAGTAACTGACATTCCAATTTTATTACTTATTTCTACAAGTCTTTCTCTAATGTTTTTAAATTCATCTTTGTTCTTATTAAAAAATTGTTTCCATTGAGAATTTGTATCCAAAAATTTTTTTAAATTTGGGTTTATTTCATTTCCTATATAAAATTTAATAAATTCAGCTCTTGGTATTTTCTGATTCATTGCAAGTCTTAATAAATTTCCCTCTAGCGAGATAACTTTTTTATTTTCAATATAATGTTTTTGAACAAGGTCTTCTAAAACAGATGGTGATAACTGAAGAGATTTGATGTTTTCTAAAATTTCATTCACAATTTTTTCATAACTTTTTTCTTTAGCTGGAGAGAAAGTACGTGAATTCAAGACACAATCTAATTTTTCCTTCTGATACTTAATTAACTTATTATATTCCTTAGTAAGCGTATTAACTGTTTTCAAAACCTTTGGTTTAATTTCTGTCTCCATTGCCGCAAGAGTTGGATTAAATTCCTCATCATCTTCTGGTTGGCCGTCATCTTTATCAGTTTCGCCTGCATTTTTTTGTTTTGCACTTGGTCCAGTGGTTTCATCTTCCATGTAGTTTGTATCAATATCTATTATTTCTCTTACTAAAATTTCATCATTTTGTAATTTTTTATCCCAATCAAAAAATTGTTGAGCAGTTATAGGACTTTGGGACAGTGCAATAAGCATTACATCTTTTCCAGCCTCAATTCTTTTCGCTATAGCAATTTCACCTTCCCTCGAGAGCAGCTCAACACCGCCCATTTCTCTTAAGTACATTCTTATTGGATCGTCACTTTTTTCAATAGTTTTTCCCTCATCTTTCGATGAGCTCTCTTTTTTTCTTAAAACTTTAAAATCAGATTTTTTTTCAACTAATGAAACTTTTTCATCTAGAATGTGTATAAAGGCTTGAGCTAAGTTCTCATCCGAAAGATTTCTCTTACCCAAAGATTTATTTAGTTCTTCATAGGTAATGAAACCCCTGTGGGTTCCACGCCCCATTAGTCTGGCAAATGATTTTGTAATAATTCTTTCCACAGCAAATTTGTTTGAAAGACTTATATAGTGCTAATTAATAAAAAATCCATTAATTATTTTAAATTATTAATTGATATTTTGCTTTTTTTTTAGCTCTTTTAGCTCATTAAAAGTCGTCTCACTTAAATCTTGAGAAAATTTTGATTCTAATTCTTGAATTCTGAACTCTAAATCATAATTATTAAGATCTCTTATAATATCATCCAACAAATCAATTATAACATCGCTATCAAACTTGCTTTTTAATATATGTTTTATAGGAGCAAATTTATTGATTTTTTCAATAAGCTGATCATCAATACCTAATTGATCAATTGAGATTAGATCTTCCGATCTTAATTTAGAAATAATTTTTTCATAAATAAGTTTATTCATATCAGTGAAAAGTTTAATGTTTTCGAATAAATACAAATGATCTTTTGTGAATTTCAAATTATTCATAATCAAGTAAAGTAAGGAAAATTCCTTTAATTCAACTCCAGATAACGATTTACTCTCATTAAAAATTTTTTTAGTAGCATCTAAAGATTTTACTTTTTTACTAAAAGTATTTTTTTTGAAATTTGAAGAATGTGGTGTCAAATCTGAAATTTTTTCTAAAAAATATTCTAATACATATTTTTTTATAAAATTATCTTTAATAGAACCAGCGATATCTCTTAATTTTTTATCAAAAATAGCCATTGAAGAAGGATTATTTTTTGTCTGTTTTTTGTAATGACTAAAAATAAATTGATGAATTGGAAGTTTATTTTTTTTAGTAAAATCAATAAAATAGTTTTTACCATTTTTATTAACAAAACTGTCAGGATCTTCTTTATTAGGTAAAAATAAAAATGAAATTTGCCTTTCTGGTTTTAAATCTTTGATTGAATTTTCTGCAGCTCTTAAGGCTGCTTTATAACCACTTTCATCACCATCAAAACAGATAATTATATCCTCAAAAAACTGATTTAAAGTAAAAATTTGTTTTTCTGTAAGTGATGTACCAAGATTTGCTACAGCATTTTCAATTCCATTTTTATTTAGACCCACTACATCCATGTAACCTTCTACTAAATAAACGTTATTAATTTTGTTTGATAATTTTCGAGCTGAGTCAAGATTATATAAATTTGAACCTTTTTTAAAAAATTGAGTTTCAGGTGAATTAATATATTTTGCTAAGAAATCACTTTTTTCAATTATTCTTCCACCTAAAGCAATAGGCTGACCAGAAATATTGTTAATTGGAAAAATTAAACGACCCTTAAATCTCTCAATAATAATATTTTTTTTTTCATCTAAATAAAACAATCCAGTTTCTAAAAGATCATTTATTTGGAAATCTTTTTTTAATTCTTTAAAAAATTCTGGGTTTTTATTTACATAACCAATTTTGAATATTTTAACTTGATCTTTATTAAGCGATCTTTGTTTTAGATAATCTCTCACAAGTGAATGAACCTCATTTTTTAAAAGATCATTGTGATAAAAATCAACATAGCGAGAAAATATTGCAGAGTAGATTTGCCATTTCTCCTCTCTTTCCTCATCTTTTTTAGAAAATACATATGGTTGCATGCCAGCGAGATTTGCTAAATATTTTACAGCCTCACCAAATCTTAAATTTTGTGTTTTCATTACAAAGTCAAAAATATTTCCATGTTCTGCTGTAGCAAAACAATGATAAAATTCTTTTTCATCATTAACTGTAAACGATGGGGTTTTTTCGTTTTTGAAGGGAGAAAGGCCAATAAATTCTTTGCCCCTTTTTTTCAAACTTACTACTTTCGATACTACCGATGAAACTTTGAGTCTTGTTTTTATTTCATCAAGATAGTCTTTTGGATATTTCATGACTTATTTAATAATTGTTTAAGCAGGCCTCCTGCTTTTGCAAAGTCAATTTCATCTGCATATTGTTTTTTTAATTCTCCCATAACTTTTCCCATATCTTTAATGGAATTGGCGTTCAATTTTGAAATCATTCCTTCACATATTTTTTTTGTCTCTTCATCGCTAAGCTGCTTGGGTAAAAAACTTAATAAAATATCATATTCATTCTGCTCAACCTCTAGAAGATCTACTCTGTTATTTTTTTTATAAATATCAATTGATTCGGCTCTTTGTTTTACCATTTTTTTTAATAATTTTTTAATGTCATCATCGTCCGTTTCTTTCTTATTTGGGCCGGATCTATTTGATATATCTAAATCCTTAATCGATGATAAAATTAGCCTATAAGTTGAGATTTTTGATTTATCTTTAGCTTTTAATGCGTTTTTATATTCAGTTTCAATTGTTTGTTTTAATAACATAATTTTTTAATGTACTTTAAAGAAATAATTCTTCAAAAGAAAAATTGTTTTTTTACAATTTTACAGTACATCTCTGTTGCGCTTATAAATCAATTATTGTATTAACCTTTAACTTATGAGTTGTAATTGACAAAAAAAGTAAAAAAAACTAACTCAAAAAAATCTCAAATTCACACAGGCATTTTAGTTCTTGAAAACAAGACAGTTTTTAAGGGTATTGGAATTGGTTATCAAGGAGAAGCAACTGGGGAGGTTTGTTTTAATACAGCTTTAACGGGATACCAGGAAATTATATCAGATCCATCATATGCAGGACAAATAATAAACTTTACTTTCCCACATATAGGTAACGTTGGAACTAATAAAGAAGATTACGAGTCTGATAAGATATGGACTAAAGGAGTAATATTTAATGCAGAAATTTCATCGCCTTCAAATTACAGATCTCTCTCTCATTTAGATAAGTGGCTAAAGAAAAATAAAATTGTTGGAATTACAGGTTTAGATACCAGAAGTTTAACTAATTTCATTAGAGACAAAGGTGCTCCAAAAGGGACTATCGCTTATGACAAAAAAGGTAAATTTAATGTCAGCAAATTAACTAACACAACAATTAAATGGAGTGGATTGAAAAATCTTGATTTAGCAGAAAAAGTTACAACACCAAAAAATTATGTTTGGAAAGGTCTTCGAACATGGAAAAAGGAAACTGGCTTTAAAAAAAATCACAAAAATTACTTTCATGTAATAGCGATTGATTATGGAATAAAGAAAAATATTTTAAGATACTTCTCTGATTTTAACTGTAAAGTAACTGTTGTTCCTTGCAAAACAACAGCTGAAAA
This sequence comes from uncultured Pelagibacteraceae bacterium, assembly GCA_902632315.1. GTDB lineage: Bacteria > Pseudomonadota > Alphaproteobacteria > Pelagibacterales > Pelagibacteraceae > Pelagibacter. Next base: position 48,709 of record CACPCD010000003.1, on the reverse strand, counting down.
AATTTTATCTCTCAAACCAAATGGTGTATTTCTTTCAAACGGGCCAGGAGATCCAGCTGCAACAGGGAAATATGCAATTAGTATCATAAAAGATTTGTTAAAAAAAAATTTACCATTATTTGGTATCTGTTTAGGTCACCAAATTCTTGCATTGACGTTAGGTGGTAGAACAAAAAAGATGAAGCTAGGTCACAGAGGTGCAAATCATCCTGTTAAAAATTTAATTTACAATAATGTTGAAATCACCAGTCAAAATCATGGTTTTGAAGTAGTTAAAGAAAATTTACCAAAAAATATTGAAATCACTCATAAATCTTTATTCGATGATAGCATCGAAGGTATAAAGTTAAAAAATAAACCAGTGTTTTCAGTCCAGTATCATCCTGAATCAAACCCAGGACCACAAGATAGTGTTTATTTATTTCAAGAGTTTATTGATAATATGAAAAAAAATGCCAAAAAGAAAAGATCTTAAAAAAATATTAGTTGTTGGAGCTGGACCAATCATTATTGGGCAAGCTTGTGAATTTGATTATTCTGGAACTCAAGCATGCAAAGCATTAAAAGATGAAGGCTATAAAGTCATTTTAATTAACTCAAATCCTGCAACAATAATGACTGATCCAGATATTGCAGATAAAACTTATATCGAACCAATTACTTTAGAAATTTTAGAGAAAATTATTATTAAAGAGAAACCAGATGCAATTTTACCTACGATGGGCGGGCAAACTGCACTTAATCTCGCAATGGAAGCAGAAAAAAAGGGAATTCTTAAGAAATACAAAATAGAGCTAATAGGGGCAAACTCTAAAGCAATTGCTAACGCAGAGGATAGAAAAAAATTTAGAAAAAATATGATAGATATTGGTTTAGATTTACCAAAATCTGAAATTGTAAATAATATTAATCAGTCATCCAAAGTACTAAAAAAAATAGGATTACCAGCAATCGTAAGGCCAGCATTTACACTTGGAGGTCTTGGAGGTGGGATTGCCAAAAATAAAAAAGAATATCTTAAAATAATTAGAAGTGGTCTTCATGAGTCTCCTGTTAGTCAAGTTTTAGTGGAAGAGTGTTTAGAAGGCTGGAAAGAATTTGAAATGGAAGTGGTAAGAGATAAAAAAGACAATTGTATAATTGTTTGCTCGATTGAAAATGTAGATCCCATGGGTATTCACACAGGTGACTCCGTCACAGTCGCTCCTGCACTAACTTTAACAGACAAAGAATATCAAGTAATGAGAAATGCCTCAATTGCATGTCTAAGAAAAATTGGTGTTGAAACAGGTGGCTCAAATGTTCAATTTGCAATTAATCCTAATAATGGGCGAATGGTAGTTATTGAAATGAATCCAAGAGTCTCAAGATCTTCGGCACTTGCGTCTAAAGCAACTGGCTTTCCAATTGCGAAGGTCGCAGCTAAGTTAGCAATTGGCTATACTCTAGATGAATTGAAAAACGAAATTACTAAAGTAACACCTGCATCGTTTGAGCCAAGTATTGATTACGTGGTAACAAAAATTCCAAGATTTACTTTTGAAAAATTTTCAACTTCCCCAGCTACATTAGGAACTTCAATGAAGTCTGTTGGTGAAGCGATGGCTATTGGTAGAAATTTCAAAGAATCTCTGCAAAAGGCATTGGTCTCCTTAGAAACTGGTTTTTCAGGATTAGATAGAATATTTGATATTAGCAAAACAAAAATTGAAAAAAAACTTAGAGAAAATATTCCTAATAAAATATTGCTTATAGCTGAGGCAATAAGAAAAAAGATCAACTTAAATAAAATATATAAGTTATCAAAAGTTGATCCCTGGTTTCTGGAACAAATTAAGGAAATAGTTGATAACGAGAATATGATTAAGAAAAAAGGACTTCCAAAAAATTTCGAGGAGTTTAATAAAATAAAATCAATTGGTTTTTCTGATCAAAAACTTTCTGAACTTACCAAAGTTTCTGAGGAGATAATAAGAAGAAAAAGATCAGCCCTTAAAATATTACCAATTTTTAAAAAAGTTGATACTTGTGCTGCTGAATTTAAATCATATACCCCTTACATGTACTCAACATATCAAAGGAATTTTTCAATTAATTCTGAGTGTGAAGCAGATCCATCATTAAAGAAAAAAATTATTATTTTAGGTGGAGGGCCCAATAGAATAGGCCAAGGAATTGAATTTGATTATTGCTGCTGTCAAGCAAGTTTTTCTCTTAAAGAAGCAGGATTTGAAACAATCATGGTAAATTGTAATCCTGAGACAGTTTCTACAGACTATGATACAAGTGATAGATTGTACTTTGAGCCACTAAAAGAAGAATACGTTTTTAATATAATTAAAAAAGAAAAGGAAAAAGGAAACTTAATTGGTATTATTGCTCAATTTGGTGGGCAAACACCAATCAAACTTGCAAGATTTTTACATGAAAACAATCTTCCAATCTTAGGCACTCAATATACTTCTATAGATTTAGCAGAAGATAGAGACAGATTTAGAAATCTTCTTAATAAATTAAAATTAAAACAGGCAAAAAGTGGTATTGCGAAAACTTTCAGACAAGCAATAAAAATTTCAGAAAAAATTGGTTTACCTTTAATGGTAAGACCATCATATGTTCTAGGTGGAAGAGCAATGGAAATAGTCCATGAAAAAAGTCAACTTAAAAAATTTGTTCAAGAAGCTTTCAGAGTTGCAGAAGAAAATCCAATTCTTATTGATAAGTTTATTGATCACGCGATGGAGGTAGATGTTGATGCAATTTCAGATGGAAAGCAAGTATATGTTGCTGGAATAATGCAACACATCGAAGAGGCTGGAATTCATTCAGGTGACTCTGCATGCTGTATACCACCTATATCTATAAAACCATATTTAATAAAAGAAATAGAAAATCAAGCAAAGAGTTTGGCTATAGCTTTAAAGGTTAAAGGTTTTATGAATATTCAATTTGCAATTAAAAATGATGAAATTTTTGTAATTGAAGTAAATCCAAGAGCAAGCAGAACCGTGCCTTTTGTCTCAAAAGCAAAAGGATTGCCACTAGCAAAAATTGCCTCACGAGTAATGGCTGGAGAGAAATTATCTAAATTTAAACTTAAAGATAAGTCTAAAGGTATGTATGCTGTTAAAGAAGCTGTTTTTCCTTTTAATAAATTTCCAAATAGTGATTTACTTCTAGGTCCTGAGATGAAGTCAACCGGTGAGGTAATGGGTTTTGATAGAAATTTTGGATTAGCTTATGCAAAAAGTCAAATCGCATCATCCAACTCATTGCCTAAACAAGGTCTAGCATTTTTATCATTAAAAGATTCTCATAAGGATGAAGGAATTGAACTTGCGAAAGAATTATTAAAGCTTAATTTTTCACTATGTGCAACGAAAGGTACAGCTGATTATATAAAAAAACATGGGATGAATTGTAAAATGATTAATAAAGTTAGTAGCGGATCACCACATATAGTTGATGTTTTGAATTCCAAAAAAATTGCTCTAGTAATTAATACTGGCGGGGGAAATAGTGAGCACAGACTCAATGATGCTATAGCTTTGAGAAGAGCAACCCTTAAGAATAAAGTTCCTTATTGTACAAATATGTCTACTGCACTAGCATGTATAAGTGGAATTAAATCTCTTAAGAAAATAAAATTAGATATTTCCTCATTACAAGACCAAAAATAATTTTTTCAATTAAAAGTTGATAAAATAATTTCACTTCTGAGTTGAAGATTAAAAAATTTTTTTTATTTTATTGTGCTCAAAATGATCAGTGAGTACTAATAGTCATTTGAAAAATTTTATTAATTGTTATTTAATTAAACTATGAGTTCCGAAATACATAAATACATAGAGACTTCACTAGATAAGAAAAATCTTATTAATGCTGATGTAATAAAATTTCCCCAAGAAAGTAAATCAAATATTTCTAATGATTTAGATATCAACAAATTTGGTTATTGGAAACTTTATGATAAATCCTACGAAAAAGAAGATGGAGACCAACTTAAAGCAGTAGTAGGAATATGTTTTATGTTTACTGTTCTTATTTTGTTGGGCTTATATTCAAGCCTGGTGTAAAAATTTATTTATTTACCTTCCAATCAGTCTGAAAAGTAACATAATTCACTTGAATACAACGTCTTTCTTTGACGATCTTTTTTTTTTCCATTCCATGCCATGTATTCGGGCCACTTGTAAAAAAATATCCATAATTATGTTTGTAAGGAACAGTTTTTACCTTTTCCATTTTCTCATTATAAAAATCTGTTCCTAAATCCTCTGACTCATTAGCATTATTTACAAATATTAAACCAGACATTAATTTTTCTTTAATATCACAATGGGGTTTTAACCAAAATCCTTCTCGGTCACAAATTACTTCAACTCTTACATATGAATTAGACAGATCCTTACCTATCATTTTTGAAATTTGTTGATGAGTTTCTATAGTCTGAAGTTCATTAATAAATTTTACTAAATTAGGAAATTCTGGTGCATTTTCCTTTGTAATAAAACATCTAAATTTTATAGCTTTTCCACCTGAAGCTATTCCTTCTCTAAATTCAGCGGCACCCCCATCTATTGCTCTCGTACCATCATAATTCAGATTGTGTTTACTTACATCTGGAATGTCAGCATTAATTATTTCCTGAATAGCACCATTGCTAAGAGCATTACTATACTCCCAGTGATCAAAAGGATAGTCGTGTTTTTTTGAATTATTAATGATGGAATTAAGAAAAATCATAATCTTTAATCTTATTCTTTATATAGTTTGATATTTTATCAGTTTCATAAAGTCTTTCATACTGCCATTCTTCTATTGTATTTTCTAAATCTTTTATAATATTTAATGATTTAAATAATCTGAAAAAACTTTTAAACCTTTTATTTTCTCTGATTGGCTTCATTTGTGCAACATATATAGGCTTTCCAGTCATAGCTGCCTCTGAAATCATTGAAGTTGAGTCGCACATAACAATAATATGATCAGACAATTTAAGTGCAGATAAATAAGCTTTTTTATCTATATTATCAATTATAATCTCGTCAGAGCTAAAATACTTTTGTGCTTTTTCAATAATTCTTGCTGGTGTCCTCATTGAAGGTATGAAAATAAGTTGGTAACCATCTTTAATAAAATTATCATTTATTTTTGAAAATATTTTATCTATCGAATTTTCATTGTAATCATAGTATTTATTAGGTCCACCAACAATCATGCTTACTATTTTTTCTTTAGAAATTCTATTTTTAAGATAATTCTCATTTTCCTCTAATTCCTCATTCCTTAGGTAGTGTATTGCACCTTTTGTGGTAAGAACGTTGTGTCCTATTACTTCATCATGCTCTGGTGCAACAATGAAATCAAAGTTTTTTAGGGATACTTTGGGATCTTGAATATGTATATTCATAATTTTATCTTTAAATTTTCTTTTTAAAAATATTGAGGGGATTACACTTTTTCTTCCACAAGAGATAACAATATTGAAATTTTTTTCAATTTTATTTTTAAAAACAAAATTTTGAACTGGCGTTAACTTAGGGGGAATAAGTCTCCAAAAACTGCTTAGTTCAATCTTTTCGTGTATAAAATCCAGGTCTAGAGCTCTTGCTAATCCCTCTACTTGACTTATCATACCGTGCATACCCTCGGTCAATAATATACCTTTTAATTTAGTCATTAATTACTATATAGCTTTCATATGAGTCAAAATCCAACTAAACACACAAAAGTGTTAATAATTGGGTCAGGTCCAGCAGGATACACAGCTGCGGTTTATGCAGCGAGAGCAATGTTAAGCCCGATATTAGTTCATGGTGCTCAACCTGGAGGACAACTAACAACAACAACTGATGTTGAAAACTACCCAGGTTTTGCAGATGTAATACAGGGTCCATGGTTGATGGATCAAATGAAAGAACAAGCTAAAGCTGTTGGAACTGAGATGGTTGAGGATCATATAGGCTCGGTTAATTTAAAATCAAAACCTTTTGAGGCGATAGGTGATAGTGGTCAAAAATATACTGCTGATAGCATTATAATTTCTACTGGAGCTCAAGCTAGATGGCTAAATATTAAATCTGAACAAGAGTTTAGAGGTTTTGGTGTTTCAGCTTGTGCAACGTGCGATGGTTTCTTTTTTAAAGATAAAGAGGTTGCTGTAGTTGGTGGAGGTAACGCTGCAGTAGAGGAAGCGATGTTTTTAACTAAGTTTGCATCAAAAGTTAAACTCATTCATAGAAGAGATAGTTTAAGAGCCGAGAAAATGCTACAAAAAAAATTAATGGAAAATAAAAAAATAGAAATTATTTGGGATTCAGTTGTTGAAGATGTAATTGGAGATCAAAAACCAAAAAATGTTAAAGGAATTAAGATTAAAAATGTGAAGACTAATAAAATTGAAGAACTTAAATTAGATGGTTTATTTATTGCGATTGGACACGACCCTGCCACCCAATTATTTAAAGATCAACTAAAGATGGATACTGAGGGATATTTGGTTACAAAGCCAGATTCTACAGAAACTAATGTGCCGGGTGTTTATGCAGCTGGCGATGTTAAAGATAAAACATTTAGACAAGCAGTAACAGCGGCAGGAATGGGCTGCATGGCTGCTTTAGAGGCAGAAAAATTTTTGTCTCATTAAAGTGAAAAATAATTTACATGTTTTTTTAGGTGCTACTGTCGCTGATGCTGCGGCGAGACCTCTTCATTGGGTATATAATCAAAAAAAATTACAAACTTACATAAAAGGGAAAAAAGATTTTACTTTTTTAAAAAATAATAAAAGTCCTTTCTACAAAATTAAAACTGGAAAAGTTTCAGGATATAATGAAATTGGTCAAGTCATGTTTAAAACATTAGTTGAGGGACATGAAAATATAGAAGAAAGATTTAAAAAAAATATCACAAAAAACTTTGGTCCAGGAAGTGTATATTGGAAAAACCTTAATCTTAGGGCAAAATATAGAAAAGTTAAAGATTGGCGAGGTATTATTAAAGGGCCTTGGATACACCAAAATATTATTGAAACAGTTAAAAATATTAAGGCAAAAAAGAAATTAACAGGTGGTATTAAGGTAAACGAGTCTGATGGTTATTGTGCTGCTCTACCCTATTTTCTATATGGTTATGATTTTAATAGTTTAAAAAAAATTATTTCAACAATTACTGTTTCAAAAATAAGTCTTAAGTATGCTTTGGCTAAGTTTTATCTAATAGATTTGGCTCTGAAGGGTTCTAATGATCCCATAAATGATTTTTTAAAAAAGTTTAAAAAAGATTCATACTTTAAGAATGTTGTTGACGATATTAAAAGAGTAAAAAGACTCAAATCAAAACCTCACGCAATAGTGGTTAAAAAATTAGGAATGGCCTGCAGCTATCCTGGAACTTTCAATAGCTCAATTCACTCAATTATTAATTCAACAAATTATAAAAGTGCAATTTTGAGAACAATTAGGGCTGGAGGGTGTAATTGTTCCAGAGTTAATTTTATTGGAGCTTATTTTGCAGCTTTAAAAGGAGTGGATACTATTCCTAAATCATGGATAAAAAAAACTGACTCAGCTAAAAAAATATTAAATCAAAAATAGTATTACTTAGGATAAGCTTTCACAAAAAGATTTAATTCTCTCCATAGCTTTTTGTAAATTTTCCATTGAAGTTGCGTATGAAATCCTAAAATAACCTTCTAATCCAAAGGCTGAACCCTGCACTACTGCAACATTAGATTTTTCGAGTAATTTTTGAACAAAATCTGTATCTGTTTTTAATTTTGTTTTCTTATTTAAAAAACCTTTGCAGCTTGGAAACACATAAAAAGCACCATTAGGTGTTAAACAAGTTATTCCTTTAATGTTATTTAAACTTTTTACTACAAAATCTCTTCTTTCTTTAAATGCATTAGATCTCTCATAAATAAAATCCTGCACTCCATTTAATGCTTCGACTGCAGCAGCTTGACTTACAGACGAAGGATTAGATGTAGATTGAGATTGGATTTTTCCAATAGCTTTAATAATATCTTTAGGTCCAGCTGCATAACCAATTCTCCAACCAGTCATTGCATAAGACTTACTTACTCCATTCATTGTTAGAGTTCTGTCTTTTAGTTTTGAAATTTGAGCAATAGTAAAGAAATTAAAATTATCATATTTTATATGCTCATAAATATCATCACTCAGTATATAAATTTTTTTATTTTTAAGTAAAACTTTTGCCAAATCCTCTATTTCATTTTTAGTATAACCTGCACCAGTTGGATTAGACGGTGAATTTAAAATTAACCATTTTGTTTTTTTGGAGATAGCTTTTTGAAGTTTTTTTGCCGTTAACTTAAATCCCTCTTTTTCATCACACTTTACTATCTTTGGTTTTCCTCCTGCTAATAAAACCATATCTGGATAAGATACCCAATAAGGTGCTGGGATTATTACCTCATCACCTTTATTAAGTGTTGCCATAAAGGCATTATATAAAACTTGTTTACCACCAGTCCCAACTGTTATTTGGTCTGAAGTAAAATCTAAATTATTTTCTCTCCTAAATTTTTCAACAATAGCTTTTTTTAAAGCTGGAGTTCCATCAACCGCAGTGTATTTAGTGTCTCCCTCTTTAATAGCTTGTATAGCTGCTTCTTTGATGTTCTCTGGAGTATCAAAATCAGGCTCTCCTGCACCAAGGCCTATTACATCTTTTCCAGCTGCTCTTAATTCTCTTGCTTTCTGAGTAACCGCAATGGTAGGTGATGGCTTAATTCTTTTTAAACTGTCTGATATTATGCTCATTGAAATATAATTTAATTCTACTACTTTCTTTAATATATGGAAAATACTTATCAAGATTTAATTACAGATATCCAGAGTAAAAATCCAAAAATCAGTGGAAAACTTGAGGGTGGTAAAAAGTTTAAAATTAAGTCTGATTTTAAACCTGCGGGTGATCAACCAGATGCAATAAAAAGATTAGTCAAAGGTGCAAATAAAGAAGAGTTTAATCAAGTATTACTAGGCGTAACTGGATCAGGAAAAACTTTTACTATGGCAAAAGTTATTGAGGCAACAAATAGACCTGCTTTGATTTTAGCTCCTAACAAAACTCTCGCTGCTCAACTTTATGGTGAAATGAAAACATTCTTCCCAGACAACGCAGTAGAGTACTTTGTGTCATACTATGATTATTACACGCCTGAAGCTTACGTACCCAGATCGGATACATATATTGAAAAAGAGGCATCCATAAATGAACAAATAGATAGAATGAGACATTCAGCAACAAGATCGCTTCTTGAAAGGGATGATGTACTTATAGTTGCCAGTGTGTCCTGTATTTACGGATTAGGTTCCGTTGAGGCATATAGTAAAATGACCTTAACGCTTCAAAAAAATTATGATTATAATAGAGAACAAATAATAAAGTCTTTAGTTGCTTTACAATATAAGCGTAATGATCAAAACTTTTACAGAGGAACTTTCAGAGCACGTGGAGAGTATTTAGAAATTTTTCCTTCTCATTTAGAGGACAGGGCTTGGAGATTAAGTTTATTTGGTGATAAACTTGAAAATATAGAAGAATTTGATCCTCTTACAGGAGATCAAGTAAGAGAATTAAGCTTAGTCAAAGTTTACGCCAACAGCCACTACATCACTCCAAAACCAACAATTGAACAAGCTGTAATAAATATAAAAAAAGAGTTAGAAATTACTCTTAAAAAACATAAAGCTGAAAATAAATTACTTGAAGCACAAAGATTAGAGGAAAGAACAAAATTTGATCTTGAAATGATTGAGGCAACTGGTTCTTGTGCAGGTATTGAAAATTATTCAAGATTTTTATCTGGTAGAAAACCTGGTGAACCCCCTCCTACTCTTTTTGAATACTTCCCAGATAATACATTAATTTTTGTCGATGAATGTCATGTTACAGTTCCTCAGCTAAATGGAATGTACAAAGGTGATAGATCTAGAAAAAGCACTTTAGCAGAATATGGTTTTAGGCTTCCATCTTGCATGGACAATAGACCATTAAAGTTTGAGGAATGGGATTTAATGAGAACGCAAACAGTATTCGTGTCAGCAACACCTGGTCCATGGGAATTAGAACAAACTAAAGGCAAATATATAGATCAGGTTATAAGACCTACAGGACTTATAGATCCACCAGTTGAAATAAGACCTGCAAAGAATCAAGTTGATGATCTTATGCATGAATGCAAAAAAGTAGTCGAAAAAAATCATAGAGTTTTAGTCACAACTCTCACAAAAAAAATGGCAGAAGATTTAACAGAATACCTTCATGAGAATGGAGTTAAAGTTAGATATTTGCATTCTGATATCGATACATTAGAGAGAATTGAAATAATGAGAGATTTAAGGATGGGTGTATTTGATGTTTTGGTTGGAATAAACCTTTTGAGAGAGGGTTTAGATATTCCTGAGTGCGCATTAGTTGGAATTTTAGATGCAGATAAAGAAGGTTTTTTAAGATCTGAAACTTCTCTAATTCAAACAATTGGTAGAGCAGCAAGGAATGTTGAAGGTAAAGTAATTTTATACGCAGATAAAGAAACTAAAAGTATAAAAAAAGCAATGCAAGAAACTGATCGAAGAAGATCTATCCAACTTGCATATAATAAAAAACATAAAATAGATGCCAAAACTGTTAAAAAAGAAATCAGTGATATCTTAGAGAGTGTTTACGAAAAAGATTACGTAAAAATAAGTGAGGGATCTAACGTTGGTGGAAATCTAAAAAAACACTTAAAAGCACTAGATAAGAAAATGAAGGAATCAGCTTCAAATCTTGAGTTTGAGGAAGCTGCGAAAATAAGAGATGAAATAAGAAAATTACAAAGCACTGAACTTGAAATAACTTTAAACCCTAAGATAAGACAGTATGATGTAAAAAATAAAATTTACCCTAAGGGTAGATCTACTCTAGGGATGCCTGGTACAAGAGTTACAAAAAAAAGAGATAAAAAGTGGAAGCACGGAAGATAATTATTACTGGTGGAGCTACAAGAATAGGTGCTGCAATAGCTACAAAATTATCTGGTTCAAATATAGAAATGGTGATCCATTACAATAAGTCAAAATCTAAAGCAGAAAGTTTAAAGAAGAAATTACAACAATTTGGAACAACAGTTCATTTGGTAAAAGGTGATTTAAGCAAAGAGAGAGATGTGTATAAAATAATTAAATTCTCTAAATCAAAAATGAAATTTTTTGATTGCTTGGTAAATAATGCCTCATTATTCGAAAACGATAAATTAGAAAACTTTACTTCTAAAAGCTGGGAAAATCATATTTCTACAAATCTTAAAGCCCCTGCTCTTTTATCAAAAGAGTTTTCAAAGAATGTTAAAGGTAAAAATAACAATATTATCAATATAATTGATCAGAGAATATTTAAGCTTACTCCATATTTCTTTTCATATACATTAAGTAAAACAGGCCTTTATACTTTAACCAAAACAAGCGCGATGAGCCTATCACCAAACATAAGAGTTAATGGAATAGCTCCAGGGCCAACAATCAAAAATAAAAGACAATCAGAAAAACATTTTAAAAGTCAATATTTAGCTACACCACTTAAACAACAAGTGGATGTTAACGAGATTTGTAATGCAGTTGACTTTTTTATAAAAAACAGTTCTATTACTGGGCAAGTTTTGGCAATAGATAGTGGTCAAAGCTTAAATTGGCAGACACTAGATATAATTAAAGGCAAAGAATGAAAAAAAATAATCTCAAAGTTGTAAAAATAGATAAAAACAAAAGCTTATTTAATTACGAAAAAAAAATTCTAATTAACGAGTTAGTTTTAGACTTAAAGCTAGGATATTACGATTTTGAAAAAGAGAATTCTCAGAAAGTAAAATTTAGTCTTGAAATAGATTATCAAGATAAAAAGCCATCAAATGATAAAGATCTTAGATCAATCGTTAATTATGGGACCATTGTAAAATTAATCAAAAAACTTGTAAAAAAGAAACATTATAATTTTTTAGAAACTTTGGCTGAAGCAGTTTTTGATGAATTATTTAAAGATAAAAGAATTGGTAAAATTATGCTAAAAATTGAAAAATTAGAAATTCTAAAAGATTGTTCGTCAGTTGGAATACAAATTTCTAAAATAAGAAGCCATGTTAAGTCCTGAAGCTGGAAAAGAAATAATTAAAAAAGAGTTACCTTTAATACCTAAACTCCCTGGGGTTTATAGAATGTTAAACTCTAAAAATGAAATCTTATACGTAGGAAAAGCAAAAAATCTTCCCAATCGATTAAAGAGTTATGTTTCAGAGAAAAATCATATCATTAGAACTGAAAGAATGTTGTCTCAAACTGAAAAGCTTGAAATTACAACTACAACAAATGAAAGTGAGGCTCTATTACTAGAAGCAAACTTAATTAAAAAACATAAACCTAAATTTAATATATTGCTTAAAGATGATAAATCTTTTCCCTATATATTTATCTCAGATCACGAATTCCCAAGGATTGAAAGACATAGAGGAGCAAAAAATAAAGCTGGAAAATATTATGGGCCTTTCGCAAGCTCACTAGCAGTAAACAGCGCTATTAAAACTCTTCAGCGTATATTCTTAATCAGATCTTGCACTGATAAACAGGTAGAGGCAGGAGATAAAACTTGTTTTAATTATTTTTTAAAAAGATGCGCTGGTCCTTGTGGAGGAAAAATAGATAAAAATGATTATGCAAAACTTGTAGAGGCAGCAGATGAATTTTTAAGTAAAGGTAGGTCAAGAAAGATACAGCAAACTCTTTCTTCCCAAATGGAGAATGCTAGTGAAGAATTAGACTTTGAAAAAGCTGCAATAATAAGAGATAAGATTAAATCTTTAAATATAATTCAGTCTTCTTTAACTATCAGTGATGTAAATTTAACTGAGGCAGATGTGATAGCCGGATATAAAGAGTCTGGAAAAACATGTATTCAAGTTTTTTTTTATAGATCAAAACAAAATTGGGGAAATCAAGCTTTTTTTCCAAAACATGATCCAGATGAAAAATTAAGCAACATTTTGAATTCTTTTGTATCACAGTTTTATGAGAATAAAGCTGTTCCAAGATCAATAATTCTAAGTGAGGAAATTAAAGAAAAAAAATTAATAGAAAAAACTCTCTCAAAAAAAGAAAATAAGCAGATTAATATTTCTATTGCAAAGAAAGGATCAAAGCTAAAAGTTATCAACTTAGCAATTAAAAATGCTAAAAATAGTTTGAATAGAAATCTTTATGAAAGTCAAAATAATAAAGAATTACTAGATGAAATTTCAAAAAAATTTAAAATTGACAATACTATAAGTCTAATTGAGGTTTATGATAATAGTCATATACAAGGGACAAACAGTGTTGGTGCCCTGATAACTTATGGTGAGGAGGGTTTCGTCAAAAAAAGGTATAGAAAATTCAATATTAAAAACGAAAGCTTTAAACAGGACGACTATGGTATGATTAGAGAGGTCTTGGGCAGAAGGTTCAAAAGAGCTATACAAGAAAAAGGAAACTTCTTAACCTTTCCAGATCTTGTGCTTATTGACGGTGGTAAAGGACAATATTCATCAGCAAGAGAGACCCTAAACGAATTAGGATTAAACGAAATACCCGTTATAGCAATAGCAAAGGGTAAATTTAGAAATAGTGGGAATGAAACCTTTTTTCATAATGGTAAAGAATTTAAATTTGCAAAGAATGACCCTACTTTATTTTTTTTACAGAGAGTGCGTGATGAAGCCCATAGATTTGCGATTAGTGCTCATAGAGCAAAGAGAAAAAAAGGTATATCAAAATCTATGCTAGATCAGATAAATGGTATAGGAAGTATTAGAAAAAGAGCTCTTTTAAATCATTTTGGCTCAGCACGAGCAGTCGAGTCTGCTAGTCTTGATGAAATTAAATCTGTTGAAGGTGTTGAGGAAAAAGTTGCAAAAAAGATATATAACTTTTTTCACGAATAAAAAATAGATATGCTTAAAAAAATACCAAATATTTTAACAGTTGGAAGAATTTTAATTGTTCCTTTTTTTGTTTTAGCATTTTATTTACCAGGCTTTTATGGAGATCTTACAGCTCTTATTTTATTTATAGTAGCATCATTTACAGATTTTTTAGATGGCATGTTGGCAAGATTTCTAGGTGAAGAGTCTAAGCTAGGAGAATTATTAGATCCTATTGCAGATAAAATAATTGTTGCAACTGCACTGATCCTGTTAGTTATGGATGGAACGATTCGTAGCTATGAGGTTATTGCAGCGATAATCATCTTAACAAGAGAAATTTTAATATCCGGTTTAAGAGAATTTTTGGCAAAAGGGAAAATTGGTTTACCAGTTTCAAGTCTAGCAAAACTAAAAACCGTTTTACAAATGGTATCAATTGCACTTTTATTATCTGGGGAGACTGGAAATAAAATTATAAACTTCCAAGATTACAATGCTCAAACCATAGGGATTGTTCTGCTTTGGCTTTCAGCAGCCCTAACTCTTTTCACAGGGTACGAATATGTTCGAAAGGGTATTGACCATGCTATCTCAGAAGATAGCAAAGATTAAGCAGCTTTTTTCTTTTTTACTAAGACTTGATAACTTTTATTTAGATCAATAATCATATCACACACTTTGTATTGATTTTCAGCTATACATGATACTGGTGTTACCTCTGCAGCTGTCCCAGTTAAAAAACAGCCTACAAAGTTTGATAGCTCAGATGGACTAATTTTTCTTTCGTGCACTTTAATATTTTTTGATTTTGCAATACTTATTACGGTTCGTCTTGTTATTCCATCCAAAAATGAGTCTGGTGTTGGAGTATGAAGCTCACCATTTTTATCCTTAAAAAAAATATTAGCTCCTGTTGCTTCAGCAACATTTCCTTCATGATCTAACATTAGTGAGTCTGTATATCCTTGTTTTTCTGCTTCATGCTTTGAAAGAGTGCAGATCATATAAAGACCTGAAGCTTTAGTATCCCAAGGAATTGTATTTGGCGCAGGTCTTCTCCAACTTGAAATATTTAATTTAATACCTTCGATTTTTAGTTTGGGGTCAAAGTAAGATCCCCATTCCCAGGTTGCGATCGCTACATGTATTTTTGTTTGTTGAGCAGATATTGCCATCATCTCACTTCCTCTCCAAGCGACGGGTCTCACATATCCATTTTCCACCTTTTGAGTAGCAATAATTTTTTTTGATGCTGCATTAATTTCATTTTCACTATATGGGATCTCAAAACCCATTCTTTTTGCTGAGTAAAATAATCTAGAAGTATGCTCCTCTAATTTAAATATAGACCCATCATACACCCTCTCACCCTCAAAAACACAGCTTGCATAATGTAGGCCATGGCTTAAAACATGTACTTTGACATCAGACCAATCGACTAATTCGCCGTTGTACCATATTTTACCTGATCTTTTGTCATAAGGTATCATGTTATGAAATAAAATTCTTACTGAAAAATATCTTTGTATCTATAATATGTCAATATAACTTACCAAAATGAAAGAGCTTTTATATCTAAAAGATGATCAATTAAAAGATTTAATAGAGAAATTATTTGTGGGTTATAGAGAAACCTTTTCAGATTCTAAAAATATCTTAGATAAATACTCAATTGGTTTAGCTCATCAGAAGGTTATTCATTTGCTGTCAATGTATGAGGGAATAACAATATCTACATTGTTAAAAAAACTTAAAATAACAAAACAAAGCCTTAACAGAGTATTAAAGGATTTAATTAAATTAGAGATGGTAATATTCAAAAAAGATGATCAAGACACAAGATTAAAACATGTTTTCTTGAATGAAAAAGGAAAAAAAATTTTTAATGAAATTTTTGAAATACAAAAGAAAAGAATTTATTCTGCATTATTGAATTCAAGTTCTGAGGAAGTTATTAATTTTGACAATGTATTAAAAAAAATAATTAATGGATAATATAATTGCTCATATATTAGTTGTTGATGATGATGACGGTATAAGATCTTTAGTAAAAAAATATTTGGTTGAAAATAACTACTTGGTTACAACTGCTAAAGATGCAGAGGATGCATCAAAAAAAATTGAAATAATAAAATTTGATTTGATAATTCTAGACATTATGATGCCAGGTAAAAGTGGATTAGATTTTATTCAAGATAATTATAAAAGACTAGAAACACCAATTATTTTATTAACAGCTAAAGGCGAAGCAAAAGAGAGAATAAAAGGTCTTGAAACTGGAGCTGACGATTATTTACCAAAGCCCTTTGAGCCAAAAGAGCTAGTTTTAAGAATTCAGAATATTCTAAACAAGACAAAAAAAAGTGATCAAAAAAGAATTATTGAATTTGAAAATGTTAAAATAGATCTTAACAAACAACTGATAATTAAAAAAAACTTAGAGTACAAAATTAATAACACTGAGAAACTCATATTAGAAAAAATGATTAACAATCCAGGCAAAACATATTCAAGAGAAGATATAGGCACATTGATCAACCTTGATAAAGAAAGATCAATTGACGTAATCATTACAAGGTTAAGAAAAAAAATTGAAATTGACCCAAAAAACCCTAGATTTTTACAAACTATTAGAGGTACAGGATATGTTCTCTGGATTGAATAGATTTATAAAAAATTTACTTCCTAAAAAATTATTTTATAGAGCTTTATTGATTGTTGCAGTTCCCGTAATTGTTCTTCAATTAATTATTACAATTGTTTTTTTTGATAGTCTTTGGATAAAAACAAATAAAGGAATGACCAAAGCACTGGTGAACGAAATAAATACTTTTATAGAGGTCTATGATGATGAAATTTATAAAAAAGATGAAATTACAAACCTTTTTTCAATTTATCAAAATTTAAATATACAATTTATAGAGGATAAAAACTTTGACTATTCTTACGATGAAAGATGGTTTAGTCCTATAGATCGAACACTAAGAAGAGAATTAAAAGCGATATTTGGAACTAATAAATTTTGGTTTGATACTACAAACTATAAAGAGCTAATCGACTTAAGAATTAAATATCAAAATGGATACTTTAAGTTTTTAGTTCCGAGGGACAGGGTTACAAGTTCATCAGCAAGAATATTTGCACTTTGGATAACTGTTCCCGCTTTAATAATGGTTTTTATCTCTCTTATATTTCTTAAAAATCAAACTAGACCTATAACAAATCTTGCAATAGCTGCTGAAAAATTTGGTAGAGGAGAGGAGATTGATGAATACAAGCCATCTGGTGCTGCAGAAATACGGCAAGCGGGATATGAGTTTGATCGAATGAGAAAAAGGATAATAAGACATCTTAATCAAAGATCTGAAATGTTATCAGGTATAAGTCATGACTTAAGAACTCCTCTAACAAGAATGAAGCTTCAAGTGGCTTTTATAAAAGATAAAGACTTAGGAAATAAATTAACTGAAGATATTAATGAGATGGAAAAAATGTTGAACGAATATCTTCAATTTACAAGCTCATCATACTTAGAAAAAGATCAAAATTTCAATCTTTCAGAATTAATTCAAAATATAATTGAAAAATATAATAACAAAAATATTGTTTCTGAAGTGCCTAAAAATATAAGTATTAGTGGAAGAAAAAATTTAATTAAGAGATGTGTGAATAATCTAATAGATAATGCGATTAAATATGGTGATAAAGTTAAAGTTGAATTATCCAGAAGTACAAATAATTTGTTTATAAAAATAGAGGATAATGGACCTGGTATTCCAGAAAAAGAATATGAAAATGTATTTAAACCATTTTATAAAATTGATAAAGGAAGAGCTGACTCAAAATCTAGTGTTGGATTAGGACTCTCAATTGCTTCAGATATTATTAGATCACATGGGGGAAATATAAAACTAGAAAAATCCCAAATGGGTGGCCTTGGAGTTAAGATTTTTTTGCCCGTTTAGTTTTTTTCTTCTTTTTTTGATTTTTAGATTTATTAATCTGGTGTTCTAAAATTTCAACTCTTTTTGCCAAAATATCGAATTCATCTTTACTAGTTAATTTAAGTCTAAAAACAATCTCATCTCTTTTTGATTTTAGAATCGAAACTAATTCATTAGCAAGATCTTTTGATGAGATCAGGCCTTGCTCAAATAATTTTGCGAGTTTATCTATTACAAACTTTGAATTTTTCATATAATTTTATACTAACTTACTATAATTATAGCTTATATTTATAATTTAAAATGTTCATTAATAATTTTGACCCAGTTGCTTTAGAAATTTTTTCGATACAAATTAGATGGTACTCTTTGTCATATATAGCAGGTATTTTATTAGGATGGGTATTAGGTAAAAATATTTTCATATCAGACATTAAATTAAAAGAAAAATTCGATGATTATTTAACTTTTCTTATTTTTGGCATCATTGTTGGGGGAAGACTTGGCTACGTCTTTTTTTACAACCCAAGTTATTATTTGGATAATTTTTTAGATATTATAAAAATTTGGGAAGGAGGCATGTCTTTCCATGGAGGTTTGTTAGGTGTTATATTAGTAAGTATTTGGTATGCAAAAAAAAATAACCAAAACCCTTTTAATTATTTAGATATAGTTTCAATTGTTGCTCCTATTGGTATTTTTTTTGGAAGATTAGCAAATTTCATAAATTCTGAATTGTACGGACTTGAGACACAAGTGCCTTGGGCAGTTAAATTTATTCAGGTTGATAACCTAAATAGACATCCTTCTCAATTATATGAGGCGATTTTTGAAGGAGTTATTTTATTCATTATTCTTATATATTTTAGAAAAAAAGGATTTATGAAAATTCCAGGTTTGATTTCTGGTTTATTTTTAATTTTTTACTCAATTTTTAGATTTGTAATAGAATTTTTTAGAGCTCCAGATTTTCAGTTAGGTTATTTAATATTTAATCTCACAATGGGGCAAATTATAAGTTTTATATTTTTATTAATTGGTATCTTTATATTTTTAAAAAAAAATGAGATTAAAAAACAGTCTTAGTTTGCCTTTAGATAAGTTTATTGATTTGTCTCTCTATGACAAAAAAAAAGGATATTATATGAAAGGAAATCCTTTCGGGAAAAAAGGCGATTTCATTACAGCACCAAATATTTCAAGACTTTTTTCTGAAATGATTGCGGTTTGGATTATTAGTTTTTGGCAAAGCTTAGGTTCACCAAAAAAATTTAATTTAATTGAACTGGGGGCAGGTAATGGAGAAATGATGAAAGTGCTATTAGAAAGTTTTAAGAATTTTCCATCCTTTCATAGATCCTGTAATATTTTTATTTATGAAAAAAGCCCATCACTAATCAGCATTCAAAAGAGAAAATTAAAAAAAAATAGAATTATTTGGATTTCTAAAATTAAGAAATTGAAAAAAGGGCCTTGTGTTTTCATTGCAAATGAATTTTTTGATTCAATTGCTATTAAACAATTTCAAAAAAGACAAAATTTTTGGTTTGAAAAATTCGTGAGAATTAACAAAAAAAGATCTTATTTTTTTGAAAAAAAAACTGAAATCAGAAAAATTGAGAAGAAAATTAAATTTCAAATATCAAAAGATCAAAATTTTATAGAGTATTCTGAAAAAGGTATAAATTATCTTAGAGAAATTTCTTCTACCATTAAAAAGAATATGGGTGGACTTTTATTAATTGATTATGGATACGTAAGCAATAAAATGAAGAATACACTTCAAGCTGTATCTAATCACAGATTTTCAAATGTCTTAGAAAATATCGGTAATTCAGATATTACGCATAATATAAACTTTAATTTGTTTAAAAAAATCGTTAAAAACACGGGTGGATTAGATACTGAATTAACAAATCAAAAAAAATTTTTAATAAATATTGGAATTAAAGAAAGAGCTGAGATTATATCGGCAAAACAAACATTTTTAAAAAAAGCAGACATATATTTGAGGCTTCAAAGATTAATAGATGAAAAACAAATGGGGAATCTGTTCAAGGTGATGTTAATAAAAAATAAAAATAACAAATTTAAATTAGGATTTGAAAACTGATTACCTCAAAAAAATTACTTAAGCAAAAGAAAATCGTCCACGGCTTCTTTAATAGAATTGGTGGAAAATCAAAAGGAATATATAAAAGTTTAAATTGTGGATTAGGTTCGAAAGATAGAAAAAAAAACGTATTATATAATCTTAAAATTGTTAAAAAAAAATTAGGGATTGATTCAAAAAAAATTTTTCTAAATTATCAAATTCACAGCAATAAAATTGTTTTCATAGGAAAAAAATTCAAACAAATAAAAAAAAGGTTTAGAGCTGATGCTATAATTACAAACCAATCAAAACTTCCGATAGCCGTATTAACAGCAGACTGTGTTCCCATTCTCTTATATGATTGCAAAAAAAATATTATTGCTGCAATTCATGCTGGTTGGAGAGGAGCTTTAAGTGGAATTATAGATAACGTAATAAGTTTCATAATTAAGAAAGGAGGCAAAAGAAAAGATATTATTGCTGCCATTGGACCCTGTATATCAAAGAACAGCTATAATATTGGCAAAGACCTCCAAGAAAAATTTATGAAACAAAGTAAAAAAAATAAAACTTTTTTTAAAAAAAAGAACAATGTTATTTATTTCAATTTACCTGGATATGTTAAATATCAACTCAATTTAAACAAAATTGTTAATATCGAGACGATAAATATTGATACTTTTGATAAAAAAAATAATTTTTTCAGTGCTAGAAGATCATTAATCTCAAATCATGATGATTATGGTAGAAATATTTCTATAATTATGATTAATTAAAGTTTTTCAATGAAATTATTAACTGGAAATAGTAATAAAGTTTTAAGTAAAAACATTGCTAAGTACCTCAAATCAAAACTAGTAAACTCTAGTATTAGAAAATTTTCTGACGGAGAAATATATGTGGAAATAAATGAAAATATTAGAGGCAACAGTATTTTTATAATTCAATCAGTGTCCTCCCCTGCTAATGACAATTTAATGGAATTATTATTATGTATCGATGCGCTTAAAAGATCTTCAGCAAAGAATATTACTGCAGTAATTCCTTATTTTGGATATGCAAGACAAGATAGAAAAGTAGTGCCACGAACTTCTATATCAGCCAAACTTGTCTCTAATTTGATTACAAAAGCAGGAGCAGATAGAGTGGTAACTGTGGATTTACATGCTGGGCAAATACAAGGTTTCTTTGATATTCCCGTAGACAATCTCTTTGCAACTCCAATTTTTGCTAGACATATTAGAAAAAGAATTAAAAGTAAAAAAATTATTTGTGTTGCTCCAGATGTAGGAGGCACTGAAAGAGCAAGAGCATTAGGAAAACTTTTAAATGCAGAACTTGCAATTGTAGACAAAAGAAGACCGAAGCCTGGACAATCAAAAGTAATGAATGTTATTGGAGATGTAAGAGACAAAACTTGTATTCTTGTTGATGATATAATTGATTCAGGTGGCACCATAGTTAATGCAGCTAAAGCACTTAAAGAAAGAGGAGCAAAAGAAGTTTATGTTTATATAACTCATGGAGTTTTAAGTGGTGATGCCGTTAAAAAAATTAAAAATTCAAAAATTAAAAATTTAGTTATTACAGACACTATTGATAATGGTGAAAAAACTAAAAGTGTAAAAAATATAGAGGTTTTACCTATTTCTGGGCTAATGGGTGAGGCTATAAAAAGAATTTCAAATTCTACATCTGTGTCCGATTTATTCAAATAATTACCTTGATTATTTATAAACATGGGGTAAAAAACTTTGTTTTATGAATTCATTAGAAGCTAATATCAGGAAAAACAGTACTAAGGGTCAATTAAATGCCATTAGAAAAAACGGCAATGTTCCTGCAATCATATATGGTGGCAAAGATCAAAATCAAAAAATTTCCATTTCAAAAAAACTACTCAAGATGTTAATTGAAAAAGAGAACTTTCTTTCAAACATAATTTCTTTAAATGTTGATGGTAAAACGCAAAACGTTTTACCTAGAGAAGTAAAGTATCACATTCTAAGTGATGAACCAACTCATGTAGATTTTCTAAGAGTACTTCCTGGTGTTAAAATAAAAATTGAGGTACCAGTTAATTTTATCAACCATGAAAAATCTCCTGGCTTAAAAAGAGGTGGAGTTTTAAATATAGTAAGAAGAAAAGTCGAATTAAAATGTCCAAGTGAAAAAATTCCTGGAAGTTTAACATTAGATCTTGATGGCATAGATATTGGGGAAAGTTTTAAAATTTCGTCTGTTAAATTGGAAGATGATGTTGTGCCGACTATTCAAGGAAGAGACTTCGTAATAGCAACACTAGCTGCACCAACAGTAATGAAGGAACCAGAGAAACCAGCTGAAACTGAGGCAGCAGAAGGTGCCGAGGGAGCTGAGGGAGCAGAGGGTGCTGAAGGAGCTGCAGCTGCTGCAGATGGAGATAAGACACCAGCAGATGGATCTAAAGGTGAAAAAAAAGAGGGTGATGACAAAAAACCTGCTGAAAAAAAACCCACTGAAAAAAAATAATAAATCTAAATTGAAAATTTAATTCCATTAATTATGCTATTATTTGTAGGGCTAGGTAATCCAACACCAGATAGTGAAAATAATAGACACAATGTAGGATTTAAAATCATAGACTCTATAAATAAAAAATTTAGTCTTTCAAAACAAAAGCCTAAATTTAAAGGTCTCTTAACTACAGGCAAGATTGGAAATGAGAAGGTATACGCAATTAAGCCCTTAACTTTTATGAATAATTCCGGAATCTGCATAAGGGAGCTTATAGAATATTTTAAGATTGATGCTGAGAATATAATAGTTTTTCACGATGATTTAGATGTAGAATTTGGAAAAATTAAAACCAAATTTGGTGGATCGAGTGCAGGTCATAATGGCATAGCATCAATAGATAAATTTATTGGAAAAGACTATTCTAGAGTTAGAATTGGGATTGGAAAACCAAAAGGCAATATAGAAGTTGCAGATTACGTATTACAAAACTTTGATGAAGATGAAACTATTGGTATTGAAAAAATATCAAAAGACATAACAGATTCAATTTCAATATTAGTTGAGAAAAAATTAGATTTATTCTCTAGCACAGTCAACAATAAATAATGAGTTTTAAGTGTGGTATTGTTGGGCTGCCTAATGTTGGCAAATCAACACTATTTAATGCCTTAACTAATTCCAATAAAGCCCAAGCCGCAAACTTTCCTTTTTGCACCATTGACCCAAATATTGGAATAGTGTCTGTGCCTGATCAAAGATTGGATAAGCTGGCTAAAGTATCAAAATCAAAAAAAATAATTAACACAACTATTTCTTTTGTAGATATTGCCGGTTTAGTAAAAGGAGCATCAAAAGGAGAGGGTTTAGGAAATAAATTTCTTTCACATATTAGAGAAGTTGATGCAATAATTCATATGGTCAGATGTTTTGATTCGACTGATATTCAAAATGTAAACCCAACTGTTGATCCGATCAGAGATCTAGAGATTATTGAGACTGAAATGATGCTAGCGGATCTAGAATCTATACAAAAAAGGTTAGAAAAAAATAATAAAAAAAACGTAGATGAAGAGCAAATTAGAATTCTTGAAATTGCTCTTGATTGTATAAATAATGATAAAGATTTTTCAATCATCAATAATGACTTTGATAAAAAACAAATTAACCTTAGTGGTTTATTATCTTTAAAACCAAAGATATTTGTTTGTAATGTGGATGAGCAGAGCTTACAAAAAGGCAACAATTATACAAAAAATTTTATTGATAAATTCGGACAAGAAAATACTTTAGTTATATCTGCAGACATTGAAAATCAAATTAATGGGTTTGAACTCGATGAAAAGGAAAGTTATATGAAGATGATAGGTTTAGAGGAAACAGGATTGAATATGCTTATTCAAAAAGGTTATAAAATTCTTGAATTAGACACTTTCTTTACATCAGGACCCGAAGAAACAAGAGCGTGGACTATTCAAAAAAATTGTACTGCTCCTAAAGCTGCAGGCGAAATTCATACGGACTTTGAAAAGGGATTTATTAGAGCAGAAACCGTGTCTTATGATGATTTTGTTGTTAACGATGGATGGTTAAACTGTAAGACTAATGGAAAGATGCGACTTGAAGGTAAAGATTATATTGTCAAAGATGGTGATGTTTTAAACTTCCGTTTCAACACGTGACCAAATTTTTTTCATACTAAAATAAACTAATATTGTTAAAATAATTAAATATATTATTGCTTTAAATCCCATCTTATGTCTCGTTTCTAAATGAGGTTCAGCTGCCCACATTAGAAATGTAGTCACATCTTTAGACATTTGTTCCACACTTGATATGGTGCCATCTGAATACTCTACAATTCCATCAGATAAAGGATTAGACATCTTAATTTTATTTCCGTACATGTATTTGTTGTAATAAACTCCTTCATCTAAAGTTACTCCCACTGGAGGCTCGTCATATCCTTGGAGAAGAGAATATATGTAATCTACACCTCCGCCTCTTGCTTTTACTAATACTGACATATCTGGAGGATACGCTCCACCATTAGCTGCTTGAGCTGCTTTTACGTTCTCATAAGGCATTACAAATTTATCTGACAACTTGCCAGGTCTTGTAAACATTTCTCCATCTGAGTTGGGTCCATCAGTAACTTCAAAAGATGCTGCTATCGCCTTAGCTTGTGCTTCGGAAAATTCAGGTCCACCTTTTTCAGCTAAATTTCGATAACTAAGATACTTCATAGAGTGACATGAGGAACAAACTTCCGTGTAAACCTGATATCCTCTTTGAAGTGCCCCACGATCAAATTTTCCAAATATACCCTTGAAACTCCAATCAGTTTTTAAATATTCTAATTTCTCTGCTGCACTAGTATTAGAAGATACTCCAATCAACAAAACTATTATTGATAAGATCTTGAAAAAATTTTTCACTTATTTGTCTAAACTTTCTTTATTTTTAGCAACAGCTAAATTAGGTGATCCACCCAATATAGGTTCTGTTATGCTCAATGGCATCGGTAGTGTTTTTTCTTTAAATCCTAATATTGGTAAAATGACTAAAAAATGTAAAAAATAATACGCTGTTGCTACTCTAGCTATTAATAAGTACAAACCTTCAGCAGGCATTGCCCCAACATATCCCAATATTAAAACATCAGCCACTAGGATCCAATAAAATTGTTTATATAGTGGTCTAAATACTGCGGATCTAATTTTTGATGTATCAAGCCATGGTAGCACTGCTAAAATAAGAATTGCAGATAACATTGCAATAACACCTAATAGTTTATCAGGAACTGATCTTAGGATCGCGTAAAAAGGTAATAGATACCACTCTGGAACAATATGAGCAGGCGTTACTAATGGATCTGCCTCAATATAATTATCTGCATGTCCTAAAATGTTCGGAGTGTAAAAAACAAAAAAAGCAAAAACGATCATGAACATTAATAGAGCAAAACCATCTTTAATTACTATGTAGGGATGGAATGGAACAGTATCTTTTGAAGGTTTTTTAATATCAATACCAACAGGATTATTGTTTCCAGGTACATGTAGTGCCCAGATATGCAGAACAACTAATCCTAAAATAAGAAAAGGAATTAAATAATGTAAAGTGAAAAATCTGGTTAATGTGGGATTATCAACTGAGTATCCACCCCATAGCCACGTGACTATACCCTCTCCAACTAATGGAATGGCGCTGAATAAATTAGTTATAACAGTAGCTCCCCAAAAACTCATTTGTCCCCATGGGAGAACATATCCCATAAAAGCAGCTGCCATCATTAATAAGTAAATGATAATACCAATAATCCAAATAATCTCTCTTGGTGATTTATATGATCCATAAAACAAAGATCTAAATATGTGAATATAAACTGCAAGAAAAAACATAGATGCACCATTCGCATGTATATATCTAATTAACCAACCGTAATTCACATCCCTCATAATGTGCTCAACGCTCTCAAAAGCCATGTCAGCATGAGCAATATAATGCATTGCCAATGTTAATCCTGTAACAATTTGAGTTATTAAACAAAAAGTAAGTATTCCACCAAAAGTCCACCAGTAATTTAGATTTTTTGGTGTTGGGTAATCTGTTAAATGATTTGCTAGAGTAAGTAATGGCAATCTATCATTGAACCATTTTCCAACTTTAGATGAAGGTGTGTAATTATGATCACTCATTTATTTATCCAATCTTAATTGTATTAGCATTAACAAATTCATATTTAGGAACTTCCATGTTAGTAGGCGCTGGGCCTTTTCTAATTCTCCCTGAAATATCGTAGTGAGAACCGTGACATGGGCAAAACCAACCATTATAATCCCCTTTTTGATCTAGAGGAACGCATCCTAAATGAGTACAGACACCAAGCATAACTAGCCACTCAGGATTTTTTGCTCGATCTTCATCTTTTTCTGGGTGTTTTAATTCATCCATTTTGACAGACTTTGCTTCAACAATTTCCTCTTGAGTTCTTCTTCGAATAAAAACTGGCTTACCCCTCCACAACACAGTTATAGTATTTCCTGGATTTACCGTGCTGACATCAACTTCAGTGCTTGCTAATGCCTTGACTGAAGCATCTGGATTCATCTGGTCTATCATAGGCCAAACAACCGCTCCAACTCCTACTGCACCAACTGCATAAGTTGCAGTGAATAAAAAGTCTCTTCTTTTAGTTTTTTTTTCCGCCATTTTTTACTTCGTATAATTCTATATATTGATTTAGATTGTTATTATATGATTACATATAATAAAAAAGTAATATTTTTCTACTGAAAGAATGACACATAATCTTCAATATCAGGGGCTTAAAATTGCTTTATTTGAACCAGATATTCCTCAAAATACAGCAGCAATAATGAGGACATGTGCTTGTTTAGGCGCAAAATTAGAGATTATTGAACCTTGCGGTTTTTCTTTTTACGATAAAAGGTTTAAAAGAGTGGTCATGGATTATATGGACAATAGAGACTTATTTTTTTTTAAAAGTATCGACCATTTTTTAGATATTAAAAAGGATCAAAGGATTGTATTAATGACAACCAAGGGTAACTCATCCTATACAAATTTTAAATTTAATAATAATGACACAATTTTATTTGGAAGAGAAAGTGCGGGTGTGCCAGAAAAACTTCATAAAATTATTAAAAATCGTTTAAAAATACCTATGGTAAGCTCTAAACGTTCTCTTAATATTGCTTCCTCTGTGGCAATTGTTTTATCGGAATGCATAAGACAAATTAAACTTATTTAGTATGAATTTAGAAATTAAAAAGGATTTAGCAAGTAATTGGTTCAAGATACTACAAGATTCATTTTGTTATGACATTTTAAAACTTGAAAAAAATAAAATAAAATTTCAGTCAAAAACTTGGAAAAGAAATATCTCAAGAGATGAAGGTGGTGGTGAATATAGAATTCTCAAGGGTGGAAAAGTTTTTGATAAAGTTGGTGTAAATTTTTCAAAAGTCTACGGAAAATTTCCAAAAGAATTTCAAAAAAATATACCTGGTGCTCAAAAAGATCCTAGGTTTTGGGCTTCTGGAATTTCAGTTGTTATGCACATGAAAAATCCTTTAATTCCTGCAATGCATTTTAATACCAGATATATTTGTACTACACATGATTGGTTTGGAGGTGGAATGGATGTAACTCCATCAAAGATAGACAAAAAAGAAAAAAAAGAATTTCACAAAATATTAAGAAATATGTGCAATCGACACAATAAAAATTTCTATAAAAGATATAAAGAATGGTGTGATAAATATTTTTATTTACCTCATAGAAAAGAGTCAAGAGGTATAGGTGGTATTTTTTTTGATTATAAAAATAATAGTTTTGAAAAAGATTTCATGTTTGTAAGAGATGTCGGTATTACATTTCAATTTATATTTAATAAAATAATTAGAAAAAAACTTAAAAAAAAATGGACAAAGAAAGATAAAGAAATACAATATTTTAAAAGAGGACGCTACACTGAGTTTAATTTACTTTACGATAGAGGTACGAAATTTGGATTACAAACAGGTGGAAATATTGAAGGAATTTTGATGTCATTACCACCTCTAGCTAAATGGAAATAAATGACTAAAGAACCTATTACATCAAATGGTCTTAAAAAACTTAAAGAAGAATTAATTTTTTTGAAAGAAAAAAAAAGACCTGAGATTGTTTCAGCAATAGCTGAAGCAAGATCTCATGGGGATCTAAAAGAAAATGCAGAATATCATGCTGCTAAAGAAGAACAGTCCCATAACGAAGGTCGTATTACAGAAATAAATGATATTATTGCTAGAGCAAACGTAATTGATGTTACAAAGTTAAATAATGATGGCAAAGTCATTTTTGGCTCGACAGTATTTTTAGAAAACTTAGATAATGGTGAAAAAATAAGTTACAAAATTGTTGGCAAAGACGAAGCGGATCTTAAACAAAAATTAATCTATTTCCAATCACCAATTGGGAAAGGATTAATTGGAAAAAACAAAAACGATTTGGTGGAAATAAAAACTCCAGCTGGTGTAAAAAATTTTGAGATAAAAGACGTTAAATATATCTAACTATTTATTATTTGTTCAACTTGCTTTTCAGATATTTGAAAATTATTGTTTATCCATTGTTCTTCAATTATTTTAAGCTTATTTCCCAACTGTTTACCCTCTGGAATTTTATATTTTTCCATCAACTTTTTTGCACCTAAAGGCATCTGTGGTTTTTTTTTATTTTCGTAAACTTTTAAAGTTTCCAATAAGCTTTGATCATATTTTTGGAATTTAATTATTTTAAAAATTAAAATATCTTCAATAGCTTGTCTCCCATAATGGTAGAAAATTTTATTTAAATTATTTTCTTTAAAGGTGTTTGTGTTTGTCTTTTCCTTATAGAAATTTTTGATAATCTCTATTCTTTTTTTATCTATTTTAGAAATATTATACTTATATAAAAAATAGTCTGTATTGTCTGATTCATCAATAATCATTAATGATAACAAAAAAATAAAATCTACTTTTTTTAAGATTTCTTTTTTTTCTAAATTGAGTTTAGAAAAAATACGAATATTTTTTAATTCTGGAAAAATTGCTAAAATAATTTCAAGACTTATTTTATCCTTTGATAGTTTTTCTAGTGTACTCAATTTGGTAATTTTTTTGAGTTCATCTAACAACCTCTCTTTTGATAAGTAAGATACACCATCTATATTCCTTTTTAATTTACTAATAACTTCTAAATCGTGGGGTTGTTTTGAATAATTTAAAAAAAATCTTAAATATCTTAAAATCCTTAAAAAATCTTCGTTAATTCTTTGATTGGCATCTCCAATAAACCTAATCAAACCTTTTTCTAAATCATCTTTTCCGTTAAAAGGATCAAACAAATTTCCATCTCTATCTGAATATATTGAATTTATAGTAAAATCTCTTCGTAGGGCATCTTCTTTCCAATTTTTTGAAAATTTCACCTTTGCATGTCTACCATCTGTTGAAATATCTTCTCGTAAACTGGTTATCTCAAATTTATATTGATCAATTAATGCGGTAATAGTTCCATGCTGTATTCCAGTTTCATAAAATTTAATTTTATTTTTCTCTAATATTTCACAAACTTGCTGGGGAATTAAATTTGTAGCTAAATCAATATCGTCCACTTCTTCCTGATTAATTATTTTTCTTATACAACCACCTACATATCTGATTTCACTTTCTGAAGAAAAGGAATTAATAGCATTAAAAATTTTACTCACTGGTTTTTTCTTACTAAGATTTCTAATGTTGGCACTTATGTATTCCAGGTTGTTGGATCTTAAAAAGATTTTGTCTAAAAAGTTTTTCATAATTGGCTGGGGCGCTAGGATTCGAACCTAGGATGCAGGTACCAAAAACCCGTGCCTTACCGCTTGGCTACGCCCCAATATAAAGTTCGTATAACACAAAAAAATAAAATTTATATAGTTTTTGATGCTATACACCAGTAATTTTTATATTTTTGATTAAATTTTTTTTTCGCATTTTTACATATATCTTTTGAATGATAATATGCAACAAGTGCAGATCCTGATCCTGTCATTCTCACAAATAAGGGTTTAAGAGAATTTTCAAGATATAATTTTATTGATTTTAACTTTGGATATTTTGAAAAAGCAATAGCTTCCAAAGAATTATTAGTTTTTTTAAGAAAATTTAGTTTAAACATTTTTTTATTTGGCTTTCGAAATTGAGGTTTGCTATATCCTTTCACATTTGAATATATTTCTTTTGTTGAACAGCCAAAGTTGGGTTTTACTAATAAAACATAAAACTTTTCAAAGTTTTTAAAAAATTTAATCTCATTTTTTGATTTCAGAATAGCGCTAGAAGAATTTAGGCCCAAAATGACATCTGATCCAATTAAATAACAAATATTTTTAATTTCTTTCTCATTTATCTTAACAATCTTTTTTTTTAAAAGATATTTTAAAATATTTGAAGCATTCATTGAACCTCCTCCAAAACCAGCTTTGTTAGGTATATTTTTTTTTATCTTAATATGAAACTTTTTATTTTTAAGAAATTTTTTTTTTTCTAAAAGTCTTAATAACTTAGATACTGTATTGTTTTTACTAATATTCTTTGAGAATTCACCATAAAATAAAATTTTGTGCTTTTTAGATTTTATCTCTTTAATAAAAATTTCATCATGTAACGAAATAAATGAAATTATACTCTCTATTTTGTGAAAAAAATTAGTTTTACCTGTAATATTTAAAGCAACATTTATTTTGGCATGAGATTTAATCTTGTCAAAATTCATGAAATTAGCTTTTAGGACCTTCAATTAATTTTTGATTTATCTTTTTTAACATGTCTTCTTCAGTATCTTCCATGTCTAAAACGTTTGACCAAAAATATCTCGCCTGTATTTTTCTATCTAATCTCCATAAAATATCCGCGTAATGGTCGTTAACAATTGGATCATCTGGCATAAGCTCAACAGCTCTTTTTAAAAATTTTTCAGCTTTGATATAATCCTCAATTAAATAATAAGCCCAACCAATTGAATCTATTATATAAGGATCATCACTTTTTGATGCGTATGCCTTTTCAAGCATTTTAATTGCATCATCAATTTTATGATTTCTTTCAAGCCAGGAATAAGCAAGATAATTTAAAACGTAGGCATCATCTGGATTAATCTCTAAAGAAAGTAATAAATCCCTATCTGCCTCTTTGTAGTTACCAATTCTTTCATAGCATCCTCCTCTCCTATAAAGGAGATCGGATTTTATATCTATATTATCACCAATAGTTTGAATTATTTTGGTATAATATATTATTGCTTTATCATACTCCTTGGCATTTCTATAAAAATTAGCCATATCAAGTAAATGTTTTTCATTTGGTTTATTAATTTTGTTAAATTCAGCTTCTAAAAAATCTAATGATTCTTTTTTACTTTTTTGTTTTGCTATAATTTGAGTTTCCTTTTTTACTCTATACCAATAGTAAAATTCGCTATCCCTTTTAAAATTTTTTAAAGTTTTTTTAGCTTTTTTATATTCACTATTGAAGAAATGGTTTTCTGCTATTAATGATATATTAAACACAAATTTTGGATTTAAAAAGATTGATAAATTTAGAAAATAATTAGATCTCTCAAAATCATCTTGAGACGAGTAAAGATTTGAAATTAAAAAAAGATACTCACTTACGATATGATTGTGGTCTTTGCATGAGAAAACTTGAGAAAATTTTTCCATATATTCGTTTTCTATCCAGCTTTTACCCTGAGATAACAACAGTGTAGTGTTAGCATACTGTATTTCTTCAGATATTTTTCTCGCTTCATTTAATCTATTTTCTTCAATTAAATAGCTTAAATAAAAATAAATATATCTTGTATAGTCATTACTAGGATCGTTAAATAATTGTTTAAAAAATGAGTCTGTATCTTTTTTTCCCAAGTAGCATCTTTGAAAAGTCTCTGAAATAACTGAAAATTTACCAAAATTTTTTTTATCTTTTGAAATTTTTTTTTCTTTAAATACAAAAATATATTGCTTTAATGTTTCTACTATCGCTGTATCAAAATTGTTTTGGTGAGCAAGAGTTATTGCATTTTCCAATTGTTTTGAGGCAAGATCAAAATTACCTTTTTTTATATTATCTAAAGTCAGTAGCAAGTAAGCATCAAAAAAATAAGAATTTTTTTTTCCTTTGTTTCGTTTTATTTCATTAATTGCTTGAGAAACTTTGTTCTCTAATACTAGAGAATTAATTAATCTTTTTAGATATGGGTCATGTTTATCAATTAAAATTCTAGAGGAATTAAAGAATTTGAGAGCTTTTGAATTATTTTTGTTTTCAAATGCTACAATTCCAGAAAAATATTTTGAAAGGTTTTTGGAATTAAAATCATTAAAACTATTACTTTTCGAGTAAAGTGGGTTTTGATATAATAAAAAGATCAATAAGATCAGTATTTTTTTTTTAAAAAACATAAGTTTAATTTATGATTAAAAAGACTTTAAATCAAAATGCCAAATATGCTAAAGAATTGCAAAATAGCATTGGTTATGAATTCAATTTTGTAGATAAACCAATTAACCGATTTAAACCTATTAAAAAAGTTGACAATAGAGAGGAAAAATTAGCTGTTCTTAAACAAAAAATTAATTCAATTGAAAATTGTAATTTAAAAAATAACTCTAAAAGCCTCTTAATGGGTGATGGTGACATAAACAGTCCAATAATGTTGATTGGTGAGTCCCCCGGATTGGTGGAGGATAGTTCTGGAATATTATTCCAGGGTGAATCTGGCAAACTTTTAACTAAGATGCTTTCCGCTATAAATATCAAACGAGAAAAAGTTTATTTAACATATTCTACTAATTTTAGACCACCAGAAGATAGAAAACCAACCAGTCAAGAAATTAAACGTTACTCAATATTTTTAAAAGAGCACATCTCAATTATAGATCCTAAATTAATTATTCTTTTAGGCGGCACTGCGATGGAAGCTGTTACAGGTTTTAACGGCAAAATTTCTGAACAGCGAGGGGTATGGAAAGAGATTATTTTAAATAACAAAACTTACCCGTTAATAATTACTTATAGTCCGTCATATTTAATAAGATACCCTGATAACAAGAAATATTCATGGGAGGATTTAAAAAAAATTAGACAAGAAGTTTTTAATTTAAAAATAAGGATTTAATGAAAATTATTGCTGGGGTCGATGAAGCTGGTAGAGGAAGTTTAATTGGTCCAGTCTTTGCAGCAGCCGTAATTTTGAATAGTTCCATTAACAAAAAACTAATTAAAGACTCAAAAAAATTATCAAAAAAACAAAGGGAAAACTTATTTAATTATATAAAGAAAAATTCTATCTGGTCAATTGGAAAGGCGACAGTTAAAGAGATTGAAAAAAAGAATATTCTAGAAGCTAGCTTACTTGCAATGAAAAGAGCAATAATGAAATTAAATAAAAAACCTACACTCATCTTAATTGATGGAAATAAATCGCCCAAAATTTCAAGTTATAAAATTAAAACACTAATTAAAGGTGACCAAAAAATACCCTCAATTTCAGCCGCATCAATTGTCGCAAAAGTTTCTCGTGATAAATTGATAACAAAATTAGGAAGGAAATTTAGAGGTTATTATTGGGATAAAAACTTTGGTTACGGCACTAAAAAACATTTAAAAGCCATCAAAACTTTAGGAATTACCAGTCATCACAGAAAAACTTTTTCACCAATTAATAAATTAAAATAAGTTTCACGTAGAAACACTAGATCTTGTTATCTAAAAAAATTTTTACACAATTTAAATTCAAATAATTCAATCCTAGGTTGACCCAAGAATCTTTTTAGAGTCTAATTTATTTTTTATAAATGAATTTTAATTTTAAAAATAAATTAATTAATGGTGATAGCTTGGAAGAATTGAAAAAAATTCCAAATGATACGTTTGACCTAGTTTTTGCAGATCCACCATACAACTTACAATTAAAAAGTGAATTAACTAGACCTGATAGATCTAAAGTAAGTGCAGTAAATGATAAATGGGATCAATTTAAAAATTTTAAAAAGTATGATGACTTTACTTACTCATGGTTAAGCGAATGTAAGAGAATTTTAAAAAAAAATGGGGCTATCTGGGTAATTGGTAGTTATCATAATATCTTTAGAGTTGGGACAACAATTCAAAATTTGGGTTTTTGGATTTTAAATGACGTCATTTGGAACAAAAAAAACCCCATGCCAAATTTTAGAGGAACGCGCTTTACAAACGCTCACGAAACTTTAATTTGGGCATCTAAATCTGAAAAATCAAAATACACTTTTAATTATCAATCCTTAAAGTGTTTAAATGACGATCTTCAGATGAGATCTAACTGGGAATTGCCGATTTGTAATGGTTCTGAAAGACTAAAAAAGAACGGTAAAAAAGTGCATTCTACCCAAAAACCTGAGGCTCTACTTCACAGAATTATATTAGCAACTTCAAATAAAAATGATTTAGTTTTAGATCCTTTTTTAGGATCAGGAACAACCGCAACAGTTGCAAAAAAATTGGGTAGAAATTATTACGGAATTGAAAAAGAAAAAACCTATTTTAAAGCTGCCGAACAAAGATTAAAAAAAGCAAAACCTATAGAAGATGATTATTTAGATACTTTACAAAATGGTAGATCTAAGCCGAGAATACCTTTTGGATCATTGGTTGAATTAGGAATAATTAAACCAGGCACTACTATTTTTGATAATAAAAAGAAAATCAGCGCAAAAATTATGGCTGATGGCAGTATCAAACATGCTCAAACTGAAGGCTCAATCCATAAAGTAGCAGCAACAATCTTAGGTGCTGAAAGCTGTAATGGATGGACCTACTGGCATTACAACTTAAATGGAAACGTAGTTCCGATTGATCATTTAAGACAAAGATTAATTTCTAATAGTTAGTTTTTATATATTTTACCAAGATAACTCTCTAAAAACTTTTTATTTTTTACTAATCTTTTCAAAAAAATATTTCTTAATAATTTTGTTAGTGGATTAGATAAATGAAAAGCGAATTGATTAAATTTTGAGCGATTATTAACCATTTTCGTTTTATTAACTCTATTTCTAAAAAAATTACTTTCAGTATTATTCTCTATATTCTCAAATAACTCATATGCGCCCTCTATTGATTGTGATGCACCTTGAGCAAATGATGGTGGAAAAGTAAAAAAAGCATCTCCTATTAGATGGATATTTTTGTTGTTAACTTTAAAAAAATCATGGCTGATAAATACTGGATATATCTTTAGATCCTCAATATTGTCAAAAAATTTCCTATTTATGTCCGGAACTTTATCTAAAATCTTATTAATAAAAATATTGTCATTAAACAACGAGTAATCTTTTTGTTCATCCTCTGAAAGTTGATATTTCATTACAGCTATAAAGTTTAAATCTCCATCAGGAGATACTGGATATATAACATAATGAAAATTTGAACCTAAAAACAATGAGATATTTTTTTTATCAGCCATGTTTGAATGGCTTGGTATTATTCCTCTAATAGCCAGCGTATCATTAAATCTTGGTTCAACTTGATTTTTTGATAACAGATTTTTACTCTTTGAGAAAACTCCATCTG
Source organism: uncultured Pelagibacteraceae bacterium (assembly GCA_902632315.1). Taxonomy (GTDB): domain Bacteria; phylum Pseudomonadota; class Alphaproteobacteria; order Pelagibacterales; family Pelagibacteraceae; genus Pelagibacter. Next base: position 13,063 of record CACPCD010000003.1, on the reverse strand, counting down.
AAATAATTAAATAGTCAAATTCATAAATTTCATTATTTTCAAAAGTTAATTTAACGATTTGATCTTGTTGTTCTATCTTTGAAATAGTGTGGTCAAATTTTATTTCTTTTTCTAAATCCCTTTTCAAAAAACCAATAAGTGATGATCTTTTTAGAGTAGTATATTTACAATTTTCAGTATTAAAGTCTGATATATTTAACTCACATATCTTATTAGAATTTTTAACTGAGTAAAAATTGATTTTGTCTGGATTAAATTTCTCATTATTTTCTAATTTATCAAACTGAATTTTATTTAGAAGTTTGATGCTGTTGACAGATAATTGAATACCGTAACCTTCTTTCAAATTGATTGAGCTATTTCTCTCAAAGATAGTTACTTGATACTTTTTATTTCTCTTAAATAAATTAGCAATGAATAGCCCTGAAATACCAGCACCAATTACAGCTATTTTTTCCATTAATTTTTTTCTAAATATTTAACTACTTTTTTAGTGAATGTTGGAAGCATATAATTATCTAATTTTCTTTTATCAAACCAATAAGATGAGGGAAATCTTTTTGCATTTTTGAGATATTGAATTTTTATATTCATATTCATGTTTGACATTTTAAAATTAAGATTTTCATTAAAATTTTTTGGCTTATAAAGCTCTTCCATGGGAAAAATTGCTAAATTTTTAAGAAAATTAAACTTTGTATTTTTAACTAACAAGTATTTTTGATTTTTTTTATAAACTTTAAGAATAAAATATTTTTCTTTATTCTTTTTTGTAATTTTAGCTAAATTAAAATCTTTCTTTTTGTAAGATTTACAACTTTTTGGGATAGGACACCCACTACATTCAGGATTTTTTGGTTTGCATATCATTGCCCCTAATTCCATCAAAGCTTGAGCATAATCGCTTGATCTTGATGAAATTCCAAAAATAGATTTTTTTTGTATTAGATTATCTTTTTTTATTTCTTTATCTTTTTTTAAATAAAGATATCTTTTTAAAACCCTTTCAATGTTTCCGTCTAAAGGAATGTAAGATTTGTTAAAGGCAATAGCTAAGATTGCATTAGCAGTGTAATTACCAATACCAGGTAAAGATATTAAATCTTCATAATTATTTGGAATTTTTCCATCATATTTACTAATTATAATTTTAGCAGTTTTTTTTAGATTTCTTACTCTTGAATAATATCCAAGACCTTCCCAAAGTTTTATCAATTCTCTATCCTGGATTGTTGAAAGTTTTTTAAGATTTGGGATTTTATTTATAAATCTATTAAAATAAGGAATTACAGTTACGACCTGTGTCTGTTGTAACATAAATTCGCTTACCAATGTATAATAATGTTTTTTTGATTGTGAAACATTTTTTCGCCATGGTAATGATCTTTTATTTAAATCATACCAATTAAGAATTTTTTTTGTTATTATCTGATCTTTCATATGCAATTTAAAAAATATACTAAGCAGAGAAATAGCATTCAAGGCTTAAGATCCTTTAAAGACACTTTGCCAAAAAATATCAAGAAGGTAATCAATAAAAAAGGTCACATTTATTCTGAAACTCTTAACAATTGGAAATATATAGTTGGGGATAACTTGTTTAAAATTTGTTATCCAAAATCATTTAAAAACTCTAATAAATTTGGAGTAAGCACATTGTCAGTTATGGTAAAAAGAGGACATGAGATTGATTTAGAGTATTCAAAGAAAAATGTGATAGATAAAATGAATAGTTTTTTTGGTTATAAAGTTGTTGAAAAACTAAAATTTATTAGTTTTGATAATGAAAACAAAAATTCGGAAGAGAATATGCGAGAAAAGAATGTGACAAATAATAAATTTAAAAAAAAGATTACAGATGTTAAAAATGAAAAAATTAAAAAGTCGTTGCTTGAACTTACAAAGGTCTTTAAGGAAAAATGAAAAAAATTCTCATTACTTTGCTTTTATTTTTTAGTATAATAACAAATATTAATGCTGAAACAAAAAGAATAGTTTCAGGGAATGATGATGCCAAAATTACAATAATTGCCTACGAGTCTCTGACATGTAGTCATTGTGCTGACTTTCACAAAAATATTTATCCTCAACTTAAAAAAGATTACATAGACACTGGTTTAGCTAAAATTGAATTTAGACATTTTCCTTTAGATGTTGCAGCTTTCAATGCTTCAAAAATTGTTCAATGTAAAAAAAATCAAGGACTAGAAATTCTTGAAAGATTGTATTTAAATCAACAAGCCTGGGTAAAAGGAAGCACGGTCGAAGATGTTAACAAAAATCTTAAAATATTTTTAGAAAAAGAGGGCTTTAATATTGATTTTGATAAATGTATAAATAATACAAAAATTGAAGATTTTGTACTTAACGATAGAATCGAAGGAAATAAAAAATTTAAAATAAATGCTACTCCTACGATAATTATCAATAATGAAAAGTTTGATAAAACTCTTAATTATAAAAATTTAAAAAAATCTCTAGAAAAACTGATATAATTTAGCGTATGGAGTTTAAAAAAATCCACTTAAATGGATTTAAATCATTTGCTGATAAAACCAGCTTCTTAATTGAAGAGGGTTTAACAGGGATTGTTGGACCAAATGGATGTGGAAAATCAAATATTGTTGAATCTTTAAGATGGGTGATGGGAGAAACATCTGCTAAGAGCATGAGAGGTTCTGGAATGGAAGATGTAATTTTTTCTGGTACTTCAAATAAACCATCAAAAAATATTGCAGAAGTTTCGGTTAGTGTTGCAAATAAAAATAATGAAGGTCCAATTCAATTTAGAGAGCTAGAGGAGATAAACGTTAGAAGAAAAATAGAAAAAGATAAAGGTTCAAAATTTTATATTAACGATAAAGAGGTAAGAGCAAGAGATGCTCAAATGTTCTTTGCAGACTTGTCTACTGGAGCGCATTCTCCTTCAATGATCAGTCAAGGTCGTATAGGTGCCCTAGTTACTGCAAAACCAACAGACAGGAGAGCTATTCTTGAGGAAGCAGCAGGTATATCTGGCTTACATGTTAGAAGACATGAGGCCGAGTTAAGATTAAGTGCAGCTGAAAATAATCTTAAAAGGGCCGATGAATTAAGACGACAACAAGAAAAGCAATTATCTAATCTTCAAAAACAAGCCTTAGAGGCAACTAAATATAAGAATATTTCTGATGAAATAAAAAAAATTGAGGCAGGACTTTATTATTTGAAATTATTGGAAATTGAAAAAGAGATTAGAGTTGAAAATGAAATAAATTCTGAGGCTGAAGGAGAGGTAAGCGGATTTAATAACAGGATTAATGAAATCGAAAGATTAATTAAATCTGAAACAGAGAAAGTCACTCCATTAAGAGAAAAAAATATTGAAAATGTATCAAAGATTCAAAGACTTAATTTAGAGCTACAAGGTCTTGATGAAGAAAATGTAAGAATTCAAGACGAATTAGAAAATATTAAAAATACTCTTCGAACATTTGATGATGATATTGGTAGAGAAAGAGGAATTGTAATTGATGCTAATTCAAATGAAAAAAGATTAAAAGAAGAAAAAAATGAATTGATTGAAATAGATTCAAAATATTATGAAACAGAAAAAAAATCCAACGAGGATTTGAATAATGCAAAAAATAGATTGAAATTAGAAATAGATAGAGTTAAAGAACTTATTAGTTTAGATAAGGGTAATGAAGCAATAGATATTCTAGAAAATTGTAAATCAATTATTGATGAATATGCTGAAAGTTATAGCCAAAATCAAAATATAAAAAAAGAATCTGTCAAAAGAAATCAAAGAATTAATACAATAGATAAAGAAATAGAAAGTTGGAAAAATTTATTATCTAATTCCGAAAAAATGGTAGCTGAATTAAGTGAAAGAAAAAGTAAATTAAATTTACAGTTAGAAAAATTGGATAATCAACCAAAACTACAAGCTGAAAAAAAAGGACAAATTTCGGAAAATTTGAGAATTTCAGAAGAAGAAAAGGATGAAAATGAATCTATTATTAATGCAACTGATGAAAAGATAGAAACTCTTAGAGTCCAACTAAATGAAATCCAGGAACAATCAATTCAAATTAGAGAAAGAAAAGCAAGTTCTGGAGCAACTATTGAGGGCCTAAAAAAAAGAAAAAGCGATTTAATTGATAGAATATATTCCGAACTGAATTTATCAGAGGAAAATATTTTGGAAAATTCAAATCTATTTGGAAAAGAAGAACTTCCAGACGCTGTAAATCAAGAAGATTTACTTGATAAAAAAAAACAAGAGAGAGAAAGATTGGGTTCAGTAAATTTAAAAGCAGACGAAGAGACATTAAAATATGAAACCGAAATTAAAAAAATGGAACAAGATAGATCAGATTTAGTAACAGCAATTTTTAGACTTAAAGAAAGCATTAATGAACTTAATCAGAAAGGTAGAGAAAGATTAATTGAGGCATTTGAAAAAGTGAATAGAAAGTTTAATGAAGTTTACACAAAATTATTTAATGGTGGAAATGCAAAACTTGAATTAGTTGACTCTGAGGATCCGCTTGAAGCAGGCTTAGAAATGCTTGTAAGTCCTCCAGGTAAAAGACTTCAATCAATAACATTGTTATCTGGTGGAGAACAGGCGCTAACAGCATTGTCTCTGATTTTTGCAGTTTTTTTAACCAATCCATCTCCAATTTGTGTTTTAGATGAGGTTGATGCTCCTCTCGATGATGCAAATGTAACAAGATTTTGCAGTTTGCTTGAGGAGCTAATAAAAATAACCAATACAAAATTTATTATTGTTACTCATCATGCTTTAACTATGTCTAAAATGAACAGACTATATGGTGTAACAATGCCCGAGAAGGGTATCAGTCAGCTAGTCTCTGTAGATTTACAAAAAGCAGAAAGCATGGTTGCCTAAATCAATGATTATTTAAATGGTCAAAACCCCCTTCAAAACTCGCTTAGAAATTGCAAAAAAGAAGCTTCAAAAGAATGATTTACATAATAAAAAACCTAATCCTTCCACGATTGGCTCAGCTTTTAAGCTTAGTACTGAATTAGTGTCTGCTGTGGCTGTAGGGACAATTATTGGGTTTATTTTAGACAAGACCTTTGGTACTAAACCTTGGTTAATTTTAATATTTTTTTTTGTAGGTGTAATTGCTGGAATAACAAATGTGATTAGATCTGCAAAAAATATGCAAAAATAAAATTTTATGGCATCAAATCCGATGACTCAATTCGAAGTTTATAGAATTGGTCCAGAAATAAAAATAGGGAATTTTGATATTTCATTTACAAACGCAAGTTTATTTATGGTCGTAAGCTCTTTAGCTATTTTGATAATTTTTAATCTGGGTTCTAAAAAAAACTCGATGATACCTAATAAGATCCAACTTCTAAGTGAATTAAGTTATTCTTTTGTATCGAAAATGATAAGTGATACAGCAGGCTCTAAAGCAAAACCTTATTTTGCATTTATATTTTCATTATTTATGTTTGTTCTTTTTTGTAATATGTTTGGAATGATCCCTTATACATTTACTGTTACAAGTCATATCATTGTAACTTTTATGCTGGCATCTTTTATTTTTATTGGCGTAACAATTATTGGTTTTATAAAACATGGTTTTGGCTATTTAAAATTATTTGTGCCAAGCGGGGTTCCAATAGTTTTGTTACCATTAATTGTCGTTATTGAAATTATATCATACTTAAGTAGACCCGTTAGCTTATCTGTAAGGCTTTTTGCTAACATGATGGCGGGTCATACTATGATGAAAGTTTTCGGTGGCTTTGTGATAAGTCTCGGAATAGTTGGTGGATTACTTCCACTAAGTTTTTCGGTTGCTTTGACTGGCTTGGAGATCTTAGTTGCTTTTCTTCAAGCATATGTTTTTGCGATCTTAACCTGCATCTATTTAAATGATGCATTAAATTTACACCATTAATAAACATAGGAGGATATAATGGAATTAGAAGCAGCAAAAATGATTGGAGCAGGTTTGGCAGCCATAGCTCTAGCTGGTGCCGGAGTTGGTATTGGAATAATCTTTGGAAATTATTTATCAGGAGCAATGAGAAACCCTTCTGCAGCACAGAAACAATTTCCTAATTTACTTTTAGGATTTGCCCTTGCAGAAGCAACTGGATTATTTGGACTGGTTGTAGCGTTAATCATTCTTTTTGCATTTTAACAAATGATTAAAAAAATATATTTTCAGTTAATATTTTTTAATTTCTTTTTTATGAAAGAAGTTTTTAGTGCTGAAAGCGGAGGTATGCCTCAATTAAATCCTGAATTTTGGATTTCACAAATATTCTGGCTGACATTAACCTTTGGTACTTTATATATAATTTTATCTAAATTGATTTTACCAAAAATTAGTGCAAATTTAGAATTAAGAAAATCACAAATACAAGAGAATATTGAGGCGGCGGAGAAACAAAGAGAAGATAGTGAAAGTAAACTTAAAGAATATGATCAAATTATTCTTAAAACAAAATCAGAGGCAAAAAATATTTTTAAAGATGCAAGAGATAAGGCTTTGAAAGATATTAATTCTAAAAAAGAAGTTTTAGAGAGTCAAATTGATTTGGAAATTAAAAAGGCAGAAAAAGAAATTGAACTATTAAGAAAAGGAGCTCCTGAAAAAATTAATAAAATTGCAATTGAAACATCATCAGAAATTGTAAAAAAATTAGTTGGAGTTGATGTAAATAATAGCAGTCTTTCAGCAATTGTTGAGGATCTATCAAAAAAAGATAGTGGTAAATATTATGGTTCTTGATGCAACTTTTTGGGTGGCCGTTTCTTTTATAATATTTTTAGGTCTACTTGTTTATAAAAAAATTCCCCAAAAAGTTAATTCTATTTTAGATAAATTAATTTCTGATATTAAAAATGAAATTGATGAAAGTGAAAAACTAAGAACTGAAGCTAAAAAATTATTAGACAATGCACAAAAAAAATTAGACATGGCTCAACCGGAAAGAAAAAAAATTCTAGAGGATGCTAAGAAAGACAGCGATAAACTTATAATTGAGCTTAATGACAAGTTTCATAAATCATCTGAAATTAAAAAACATTTAGCAGAAAATAAAATTGGCCAAATGAAGGAAGCGGCGATCAAAGAGATCAGAGATGCCTCGATAAAAATAGCTTTAGACTCTGTCAAAAAAGTTATCACAACTTCAGTAGATAAGTCTAAGCTAGATATATTATTTCAAAAAAATTTAGATGAGGCAAAAGAAGAGTTGAATAAAATTAATTCATAATACGCTTACAATTTCCTAAAAAAACTATAAATTAATATCATGAACTCAATTGTAATTGGCTCTGGTTTTGGAGGAATAGCCGCTGCTCTCCGACTTAAAGCGAAAGGTCATGATGTAACTTTAATTGAAAAACATCCAGATCTTGGAGGAAGAGCAAGAGTATTTAAAAGAAATGGTTTTATATATGATGGTGGTCCAACAGTAATTACAGCTCCTTACTTAATAAACGAGTTATTTGAATTATTTAAAAAAGATTCAAAAGATTATATCAAGCTCACTCCTTTAAAGATCTGGTACCAATTTATTTTTGAAGACAAAACTAAATTTAATTATTCTGGGGATGAAACTGATATGAAAAGACAAATTGGAGAAATATCTAAAGAAGACGTAATAGGTTATGAAAAATTAGTAAATTTTACAAAAAAAATTTTTGACAAAGGTTTTACAGAGCTAGCTGATGTACCATTTGATAAACCATTTGTAATGATGCAACAATTACCAGCTCTTTTAAAGCTCAAAAGTTATAAATCTGTCTATTCTCTAGTTTCATCTTTCATAAAAAATGAAAAATTAAGAAGAATGTTAAGTATGCATCCGTTATTAGTCGGTGGAAATCCTTTCACCACCACGTCAATTTATGGACTAATTTTATATTTGGAAAAAAAATGGGGAATTCATTATTCAATGGGTGGAACTGGAAACATAATAAAAGGTTTTGAAAATTTGATGGATGAAGAAGGAATTAAAGTAATCAAAGGTTATGAAGTAACAAAAATTATTTCAGATAAAGAAAAGATTACTGGTGTTCAACTTAATGATCAAACTATTATAAATTCTAATAATGTTATCTGTAATGCAGACCCACCTGCAGTTTATGAAAAAATGTTAAACGGAAATACTAGCAATTCATTTTTTTTTAAATGGAAAAAAAATCGAATGGAATATTCAATGGGATTATTTGTTTATTATTTTGGTACTAAAAAAAAATATGAAAATGTAGAACACCATACAATAAAATTTGGAAATAAATATAAAGAACACCTTGACGATATATTTGATAAGAAAAAATTAAATAATGATATTAGTTATTATCTTCACCGTCCCTCTGCAACAGATAGGTCAATGGCTCCAGAAGGAAAAGACTGTTTTTATGTTTTGGTTCCAGTTCCAAATAATCAATCTCAAATCAATTGGAATATTGAGGGCGAAAAAATGAAAAATTTAGTGATTGATAAAATGCAAAACGATTTGATGCCCAATCTTAAAGAAAATATTATTGAGGATTTTTATTTAACACCAGATTACTTTGAAAAAGACTTGAATACAAAATATGGCTCAGGTTTTTCTATACAACCAAAATTTTCACAATCAGCTTATTTTAGATTTCATAACAAATCTGAAATATACGATGGACTTTATTTTGTAGGAGCAGGTACTCATCCAGGAGCTGGGGTGCCTGGGGTACTTTCGTCAGCAAAAGTATTAGATAAAATTTTATAATGTCTAATACAAGCTATCTAACAGTTTACGCTAAGTCATTTAGCTGGGCTGGTTATTTTTTACCTAAAGAAAAATTGAAACAATGTTCAGCGTTGTATGATTTTTGTAGAGTTGCAGACAATATTGCTGATGATGAAGAGGGAATAGAAAATAAATTAAAAAAATTTACTCAATTCGAAAACGATTTTCATAAAAAAAATTTTAAAAATTCTATAATCAAAAATATGTGGGATCTTATTGATGAATTCGATATATCTTTAAAAGTTGTTCATGATTTATTATTAGGTATAAAATCAGATATTAAAGAAGAAGTAAAATTAGTCTCAAAAAAAGATCTTTTGATTTATTCATACCGAGTAGCTGGAACTGTTGGATTAATGATGGCAAAAATTTTAAAAGTTAATAAAAAAAATTCTCTTAAATCGGCTATTGATCTTGGAATTGCAATGCAGCTTACCAATATATCAAGAGATGTTATTGAAGATGCAAAAAATAATCGTTTTTACATTGATGAAAGTTTTGAAAAAATCTCATCAACTATCGAACTCGCTGAAACTTTTTATGAAAATTCATTTTATTCAATTAAGGATATACCAATAGGTTTCCGTTTTTCTATTTTGGTTGCTAGGAGAGTTTATAGAAAAATAGGGCATAAAATTTTAAATACAAAAAATTTAGAAAATTATCAAAATTCAGGAAAGATATATGTTTCAAACTTTGAAAAAATATTTGAGACTTTTCTCTCAATTTTTGACTTAATTAAACTATCATTAAAAAATGAAAAATATGATCAAATACAACATAATCATAATTTAATTAACGAAGAAATAAATTTAGATGAAAGAATTTGACTATATAATTATTGGAGGTGGCTGTGCAGGATTATCACTAGCATATGAGCTTGAAATTAATGATAAATTAAAAGATAAAACTTTAGCTATTATTGAACCAAGAACAGAATATAAAAAGGATAAAACTTGGTCCTTTTGGAAAGTAGTCTCTCATAACTTTGATGATTGTGTTATTAAAAGTTGGAAAAATTTTACAATTAATATACCCAAAAAAATTAATCATTTAGAATGCCTAAATTATCCATACCAAAGTATTGATAGTGGCTTATTTTATGAAAAAATTAATAATAGATTAAAAGAAAATAAAAATATTTCTCTCTTTAAAGATATAAGTGAAATCAATTCAAAGAATTCTTTCATTTTTAATAGTGTTCCATCTATTAAAAAGAATCATCTTAACCTTTGGCAACATTTTTGTGGAGTAGAAATTGAAACACAAAATAATTTTTTTGATGATGAAATTTTTAATCTTATGGATTTTGATTGTGATCAAAGAGAAAGTGTTCATTTTTTTTATACTCTTCCCTACTCAAAAACAAAGGCTTTAGTCGAAACAACTTGGTTGTCAAAAATGAATGATAACTCTCAAAAAGATTATGACAATCAAATAAAGGATTATTTAGAAAATCATTTAAACTTAAGGAATTATAAAATAACTTATAAAGAAGAGGGTGCTATACCCCTATTCTATCCAACATATGAAGAAACAAAAAATAAAATAAATATTGGAACTGCTGGAGGTATGACCAGACTAAGCACTGGTTATACTTTTTTAAACATCCAAGAACATAGTAAATATATTTGTAAAAATATCGAAAATATTTCAAAAATTAGAAAATTTGAGATAAGTAAAAAATATCAATTCTTAGACGATATTTTTTTAAGAGTTTTAAATGAAAACCCCAAAATGATGCCTGATATATTTTTTAAGATGTTTAAGGGTTCACCAAAGACTGTTATAAAATTTTTATCAAATAAAAGTAATTTTTTTGAAGATTTAAAAATAATTTTAAAAATGCCAAAATGGACCTTTATTAAAGCATTATTTAACTAAATGAATTTATATAAAATTAACAAAAAATATTCCCTTTTTTTATTTTTTTTCTGCTTACTAATAATTTTTTCAATGTCTGAATTTTTAGACAGAAAAGAAATTGTTATACCCTTTCAAACAATATTGTGTTTTTTTTTAATATCTATAGTTGGTATTTCACATGGTGCACTTGATCATATTAAAGGATTTAATTTAATGAAGATTTATAAAATACAAAATAAATTTTTATTTTTTCCAATCTATATAATGATTTCATTATCAATAATTACTTTATGGATTTTAATTCCTCTACTAACTTTACTATTGTTTTTAATTGTTGCTTCGTATCACTTTGGGAAAGAAGATTGTTGTGTAGGAAATGTTATAAATATGAAATTTGAAAATCTTTTATATTTTTTAAAGGGATCTTTAGTGGTAATTGCGCCCCTGACTTTTAATACAAATGAAACATTAGAAATTTTTAAAATTCTAAATGTAGATATAATTTTACCAAATGAAAATTTTTTATTTGGTTTTATTTTAATAAGTTTAATTGCAAATATTATAATAGTTTATAAATCAAATAATGAGGGTTTTTTTCTAGCAGATTGGTTCACGGTTTTATTTCTAAATATTTTTTTATCACCACTCGTTGCCTTTACTATCTATTTTTGTTTTTTACATTCAGTAAGACATTCTTTGTCATTGATATATGAATTTGATAAGATTGAGATTAAAGTAGGTTTTAATAAATTTATTAAGCAAGCTCTACCATTAACTTTAATAACTGCTATATTATTTGTATTAAGTGTTTATATTTTAACAAATTTCTATGTTTTAGATGACGCTATATTAAAGGTTATATTTATAGGTTTGGCGTCTTTAACTTTTCCGCATATATTGCTCGAATATTTATTAGAAAAAAATGAAAAACAAAGAAATTAAAATTTTACTATCTGCGCCAAGAGGTTTTTGCGCTGGTGTTGAAAGAGCAATTGAAATTGTAGAAAAAGCTTTAGTTAAATATGGTGCCCCGGTTTATGTACGACATGAAATAGTTCACAATAAATTTGTAGTAGATAACCTAAAGAAAAAAGGAGCAGTTTTTGTAGAGGAATTAGAGGAAATAAAAGATAAAACGAGACCTGTAATTTTTTCTGCTCATGGTGTCCCAAAAAAAATTCCTCTTGATGCTAAAAATTATAAAATGACTTATGTTGATGCAACATGTCCGTTAGTTTCCAAGGTTCACAGAGAAGCTGAAAATTTGAATAAATCAGGGTATCATTTAATTCTTATAGGTCATGAAAACCATCCAGAGGTTATAGGTACTATGGGTCAACTACCCAAAGGGTCAATTGATCTCATTCAAGATGAGAACGAAGCAAAGAACTATAAATTTGAAAAAAATAAAGAATTAGCTTTTGTAACCCAAACAACTCTTTCTGTTGATGACACAAAAGACATTATTCAAATTTTAAAGAGAAGATTTCCAAAAATTCGAGAACCACTTAAAGAAGACATTTGTTATGCAACAACAAATAGACAAATGGCAGTTAAGAATATTGCAAAAAATTGTGATATGTTTTTTGTGATTGGAAGTAGAAATTCATCAAATTCTGTTAGGTTGGTGGAGGTAGCAAAAAAATCCGGATGTATAAACTCTCAATTGATTCATTCTAAAAGTGAAATACCTTATGATCTTATTGAAAATTCTAATACTATTGGGGTATCCTCGGGAGCATCTGCACCTGAAATACTGGTCGAAAATTTCATAGAAAATTTGAAGAAAAAATTTAAAGTTTCCATAGATGAAGTTGAAATTATAAAAGAAGATGTCGTTTTCAAAGTTCCTAAAAAATTAAATTAAATGGCTGTTTATACTAAGATAAACAAAAAGGATATTTCCTTAATAAATAAAAAATTTAATTTTCAAAATTTTAAATATTTTAAAGGTATCAAGCAAGGTATTGAAAATACTAATTACTTGTTAAAATCAAAAAAAGAAAAATTTATTCTTACAATTTTTGAAAAAAGAGTTGAAAGAAAAGAAATACCTTTTTTCATGAAATTAATGGACCAGTTGAGCGATCTAAATATTACCTGCCCTAAACCCCTCAGAAACCGCCGGGGGGATTTTATTATAAAATTAAAAGGTAAATCAGCATGTATAGTGACTTTTCTCGAAGGTAAAGATAAAAAAAAACTTAATAACAAGAATTGTTTTGATATTGGCAGAATGGTCGCTCAAATGCACTTATCAACAAAAAGAATTAATCTTTACAGAAAAAACTCTATGGGAGTAAAAAATCTTAATCCACTATTGAATAGTATTAAATTCAAATCTAAAAAATTTACAAATATAGAAAAATTTTTAAAAACTAATCTTAAAGATATTAAAAAGAAATGGCCAAAAAAA
>CACPCD010000002.1:32500-115281 GCA_902632315.1 uncultured Pelagibacteraceae bacterium | reverse complement strand
TGAAAGATATAGGTAAAGTAGAACTACATCCAAAATTTGATGGAAAACAAATGATTATGGTGATTCAGCCATTATAAATATATAGGTTGTAAATCTAAGGCATTCTTTGTATAACCTCGCACAAATATGCCAAAATTAAAAACAAAAAGCTCAGCAAAAAAAAGATTTAAAATCTCTGCAAGGGGGAAAGTAATAACCGCTCAAGCAGGTAAAAGACATGGCATGATAAAGAGAACAAATTCGCAAATAAGAAAATTACGAGGTACGACTACCCTTTCAAAACAAGATGGAAAAATCGTAAAGTCTTATATGCCTTACAGCTTAAGAGGATAAAATGGCAAGAGTTAAAAGAGGTGTAACTAGTAGAGCAAAACACAAAAAGGTTCTAAAATCCGTTAAAGGTCAATGGGGTAGAAGAAAAAATACTATAAGAGTTGCAAGGCAAGCAATGGAGAAAGCCATGCAATACGCTTATAGAGATCGTAGAAATAAAAAAAGAGATTTCAAGTCACTTTGGATACAAAGAATCAACGCAGGTGTAAGGGCTGAAGGCTTAACTTATTCAAAGTTTATTAATGGTTTAAATAAATGTGGAATTAAAATAGACAGAAAAATTCTAGCTGAGATAGCCTATGATAGCCCAGAAGCCTTTAAAACTATTGTTCAAAAAGCACAATCTGCTTTAAATTAATCTTCACTATTGTTTTATTTTGCTGAAGAAATAATCTGTATAAATGTCAGATCTAAAAAAAATAAAAGATGAGTTTCTTTTAAAGCTCAATGAGAATTTAAATTTTAATGAAATTAATGAAATAAAATCTAAATTATTTGGAAAAAACGGTTTAATCTCTTCCCAATTCAAAAAAATAGGTTCAATTAATGAGGAAGAAAGAAAAAAATTTGCATCTGATTTAAATATTATTAAGGATGAACTTCTTGAACTAATAGACACAAAAATAAATAGAATTAAAAATTCAGAAATTAACGAAAAACTGGAGAAGGAAAAAATTGATGTAACTTTACCAGAAAGAAGTTTTGTAAGAGGAAAAATTCATCCTGTATCCCAAACGATTGATGAAATATCATCTATTTTTTCAGAAATAGGCTTTAGTGTAGAGGAAGGGCCAGATGTTGAAAACGAATACAACAATTTTACAGCTCTTAATACTCCTGATAATCATCCAGCAAGAGATATGCATGATACATTTTACTTAGATAAGAAAAAAGAAAAATTATTACGAACACATACCTCGCCAGTTCAAATAAGAACTATGTTAAAAGATAAACCACCTTTTAAAATAATTGCACCTGGGAGAACTTACAGATCTGATAGTGATCAGACCCATTCACCTATGTTTCATCAGGTTGAGGGACTTCACATAGATAAAAATATTAACATGGGTCATTTAAAAGGATGTTTAAATTATTTTATTAAAGAATTTTTTGAAGTAAATAAAATTAAGATGAGATTTAGACCAAGTCATTTCCCTTTTACCGAGCCGTCTGCTGAAGTTGATATAGGATACGAAATGAAAGATGGAAAGATTGTCATTGGAGAGGGGAATCAATGGCTTGAAATTTTAGGATGTGGAATGGTTCATCCAAATGTTTTAAAAAATGTGAAAATTGATCCATCAAAATTTCAGGGATATGCATTTGGTATAGGGATCGATAGATTAGCTATGCTCAAATACGGTATTCATGACTTAAGAGCATTTTTTGATTGTGATTTTAGATGGTTAAATCATTTTGGATTTGACCCTTTAGATGTTCCAACAAATTATAGAGGTCTTAGTAGATGAAAATCACATTTGATTGGCTTCAGGATCATTTAAAGACTAACTTTAAAGAAAAAAATCTTCTAGAACAACTTACCAATATAGGCCTGGAAGTAGAAAGTGTTGAAAGTCTTTTTGCTGAAAATGAATTATTTAAGATAGCAAAAATTATTAAAACTGAAAAACATCCAAATGCAGATCGGCTTAAGGTTTGTGATGTTAATGTTGGAGAGAGAGAACTTAAAAAAGTTGTTTGTGGAGCCTCAAATGCAAAAGAGGGATTAATAACCATATATGCACCTCCGGGTGCAACTATTCCTAAAACTAAAATAAAATTAGTAACAGCTAAAATCAGAGGTGTTACTTCTCATGGTATGCTCTGTTCAGAGTCTGAGTTAAATTTATCTGATGAAAGTGATGGAATAACTGAATTATCATCTAAATATGAAAAAAAAATTGGTAAGAGTTTTTTTTCAAAATCAAAATCTAATCTTATCGATTTATCAATAACACCTAATAGGCCAGACTGTCTTGGTATTAGAGGAATAGCCAGAGATCTCGCTGCGTCAGGTTTTGGAAAATTATTGGAACTTAAAGAAAAAAAAATTAAATCAAAAATAAAACAAACATTAAAAGTTAAAATCAATAAAGAAAAAAATCAAGGATGTAGCACTTTTGGAAGCTGTTTAATTACTAATGTGAAAAACACAGAAAGTCCTAAATGGTTAAAGAATAAATTGAGTTCAGTTGGTCAAAAACCAATTTCTGCAATAGTTGATATTACAAATTACGTGATGCTTGATATAAATCGTCCACTTCATGCATATGACGCAGACAAAATTGAAAAAGGTATAATCGTTCGAAACTCTAATTCTGGTGAGGAATTCGTAGCCCTAGATAATAAAAATTACAAATTAGAAAAGGGAATGTGTGTCATAAGTGATTACAAAGGAGTCCTAGGACTAGGTGGAATTATTGGAGGAACTAGATCTGGAACAGAATTAAATACCAAAAATATTCTTTTAGAGTCAGCTTATTTTGATCCATCATCAGTTAGAAATACTGCAAAAAAATTGAACCTTGATACTGATGCAAAATTTAGGTTTGAAAGAGGAATTGATCCATTATCAATTGAAGATGGCCTACATAAAGCTGCTTTATTGATCAAAGAAATTTGTGGAGGTGAAATTAGTAAAATAGATATTCAAAAAGTTGGAACCCACAAAACAAAAGTTATTAAATTTGATACCAATTTATTCGAGAGTGTATCTGGATACAAAATTTCTGTGAGTGAAATGATCAAAATTTTAGAAAATCTAGGTTTTAAATGTAAAAAAGAAAAAAAACATTTAAAGTTAACGGTTCCAACTTGGAGACCCGATATTTCGCAAGAAATAGATATTGTTGAAGAATTAGTAAGAATGAGTGGTTACGATAAAATAAAAATCACTAATCCAATTAAAGAAAGAAATAAATCTACTTTAAATCAATCTCAAAAGTTATTTCATTTTTTACAGAGAGCTGTTGCATCGAAGGGTTATTTAGAAGCAATTACGTGGTCCTTCACAGATGCAAATTACAATATGCACTTTCAAGGTGAAAACAAAAATATTGAAATAATAAATCCAATAAGTTCAGATTTAGGAGTTTTAAGGAACTCGATATTTTCAAATTTAATTATGCATATGAGTAAAAATTTAGACAGAGGTTTTAAAGATTTATCAATTTTTGAAATTGGACCTGTTTTTACTGGTAAGAACCCGGGAGAACAAAATACAGTAGTTTGTGGTTTGTCCTCTGGTAAAAAATCTAGGTTGTCTTGGATTGAAAAAGAGAGAGACGTAGACGTTTTTGATATAAAAAGAGATGTGGTTCAAACTTTAGTTGAAGCAGGCTATAATTATGATGAATTTTTCGTAGATAATGAGACACCTAATTATTACCATCCAGGAAAATCAGGAAGACTATTTTTAAATAAGAACGAAAGTCAAGCAGCAGCTTTCTTTGGTGAAATTCATCCAAATATATTAAAAAAGATTGATATTAAAGCAGAATCTTTATTAGGATTTGAGATTTTTTTGGATAATTTAAAAATATCTAATAAAAATCTCAAAAATCAAAAAATAAAATTTAATGTTTCAGATTTTCAGAAGTCAGAGAGAGATTTTGCTTTCACTGTAAATAAGGATGTTAAGGCACAAGATTTAGTAAATGCTATTTCAAGTACTAATAAAAATTTAATCAGCAACATAAAAGTTTTTGATGTTTATGAAGGTCAAAACATTCCTGAAAATCAAAAATCAGTAGCAATAAGTGTAACAATACAATCAAATGAAAAAACTTTAAATGAAAATGATTTAGAAAATATTAATAATTTGATCATTGAAGCAGTTGAAAATAAAACTGGTGCTAAAATAAGATCCTAAAAAGGTATGAGCGCTATTGAAAATATAAGAAATTTCGCAATTATAGCTCACATTGACCATGGAAAATCTACGATAGCTGATCGTATAATACATAAATGTGGGGGATTAAGTGATAGAGAAATGAAAGCACAGGTTCTTGACTCAATGGATATTGAAAGAGAAAGAGGTATAACAATTAAAGCTCAAACTGTTAAATTAAATTACAAGTCAAAATCCGGTAAAGAATATACATTAAATATCATAGATACTCCTGGGCATGTAGATTTTAGTTATGAGGTAAGTAGATCGTTATATGCATGTGAAGGCTCAATTCTAATTGTTGATAGTACCCAAGGAGTTGAAGCACAAACTTTGGCAAATGTTTATCAGGCTTTAGATTCTAATCACGAGGTCATACCTGTTCTAAATAAAATTGATTTACCAGCATCAGATTTAGAGAAATCAAATAAACAAATTGAGGATGTGATAGGTATTGATACAAAAAATTCTATCCCTTGCTCTGGTAAGACTGGTGAAGGAATTGATGAAATATTAGAAAAAATTATTGAAATACTGCCAAGTCCCAAAGGAGAAATAGATAAAAAGCTCAAATGTTTACTAGTTGATAGTTGGTATGACACATATTTAGGAGTTGTAATACTGGTAAGAATTATTGATGGAAAACTTAAAAAGAATATGAAAATAAAGATGATGTCAAATGACAAAGAGTATTTTGTTGAAAAGGTTGGAGTGTTTACGCCAAAACCAGAAGATGTAGAATATCTTAACGCAGGAGAAATTGGTTTCATTACAACTGGAATCAAAGAACTTTCAGACACTAAAGTTGGAGATACAATTTGTGATGCATCTGATCCATTAAATAACGCACTACCAGGGTTTAAACCAAGTAAACCAGTAGTGTTTTGTGGCCTCTTCCCCGTTGATAGTTCAGAATACCAAAAATTAAAAGATGGATTAGCAAAATTAAAATTAAATGATGCTAGTTTTACTTACGAGGCTGAAACCTCATCCGCATTAGGATTAGGTTTTAGATGTGGATTTTTGGGTTTATTACACTTAGAAATAGTAACAGAGAGATTAGAAAGAGAATTTGATATAAATTTATTAACTACTACACCGGGTGTCGTTTATAAAGTTCACCTGAATAATGGAGAAATTAAAAATTTACAAAACCCATCAAACCTGCCAGATCCAACCTCCATTAAATTAATTGAAGAGCCCTGGATAAAAGCAACAATTATTACTCCAGATCAGTATTTAGGCTCTATAATGAAACTATGTCAAAACAAAAGGGGTGTGCAAACAAATTTAAGTTATTCAGGTAGTAGGGCTGTAATAAATTACGAAATTCCACTTAATGAAGTGATTTTTGATTTTAATGATAGACTAAAATCGATGACGAGTGGATATGCAAGTTTTGATTATGAAATTATTGGTCATAAAGAAGGTGACCTTGTAAAGATGGGAATTCTTGTAAATTCAGAGCCAGTAGATGCGTTAGCAATGATGGTTCATAAAGATTTTGCACAATCTATTGGTAGAGAAGTTTGTGAGAAATTAAAAGATCTTATACCTAGACATAATTTTATGATACCTGTCCAGGCTGCTATAGGGGGAAAGATTATTGCAAGAGAGACTATTAAAGGTTTTAAAAAAGATGTTCTAACAAAAATCCATGGTGGTGGAGCCAGGGATAGGAAGCGAAAATTATTAGATAAACAAAAAAAAGGTAAAGCAAAATCAAAGCAATTTGGTAATGTAGAAATACCTCAAGAGGCATTCATTGGCGTATTGAAAATAAACAAAGAATAACTAGGATAATTCAAATATGTATAGAAAAATTATTCTGATTTCTATTTTCTTATTATTTGCATGGGTATGGAAAGATTATAAAAAAATAGATACTTCGTTTGTAAATCAAAGTAGCATAACTTACAGCTATGATAATCTAAATAGTAATATTATAAAAAAGATACATAACTATATTAATCTTAAATATGAAAAATTTCTTTATGATAAATACGAAAAACATAAAAATTATTGGAACATAGAGGATAAATCAAAAAGAACCTCTTTGGATAAGTATAAATTAATTGAGGCTGAAAATAATTATACTGAAACAAAATTTCCTATTTCTAACACCGGGGTAAATTGGTTGAGAAGTCATGGAAATAACTCATCAAATAGATTTTCCTCACTTACTAAAATAAATAAAGAAAACGCAAAAAACTTGGAAGTCGCGTGGACTTTTGAACACGAAGGATTTGCTGATGACATTCAAGCCAATCCTATTGTAGTGGAAGGGATTATTTATACACCTATTGCTGGGGGTTATATCGCAGCAATAAATGGTGAGAATGGAAAAATAATATGGAAGTCTGATCAATATGGTTATTTCGTAGCTAGAAGAGGTTTATTGTATCACAGAGATGAAGGTCAAAAATCAAAATTGTATTTTTCTAACAGAGAGAGACTAGTATGTATTTTTTCAACAAACGGAAAACCTTGCAATGATTTTGGAAAAAAGGGACAAGTAAGGTCTGGACTTAATGTCATGACCCCTGTCATTTATAAAGACAATATTATAATTGTTACCTGGGACCATGCAGTTGAGGTATATGATAAAAATAATGGAGAAGTAAAATGGAAATTAAAATACAAAAAAGATATTGATAAAAGAATTGGAGGAAAAAAATTTATTAATGATGGCTATAATCCTTGGGGTGGTATATCAATTGATAACAAGCGTGGTTTGTTATATTTAACTACAGGAAATCCTCACTCTTATTTTGATGGAACTTTGAGACCAGGAAATAACCCTTATTCGGATAGTATAATAGCAATAGATTTAATAAAAAAAAAAGTTCTTTGGTCTTTCCAGGAGACTTCTCATGACATTTGGAATTCAGATTTACCAGCTCCTCCAATACTGACCTCATTGAAAAAAAATAATAAATTAATAGATGTTGTTCTAACTCCTACCAAAAGGGCAAACACTATTATTTTAGACAGAATAACAGGAAAACCTATATTTGAATTTAGGTTAAGAAAAGTCCCAACATCAAAAATAAAAGGGGAAAAAACGAGCCCTTATCAACCTGATCTTATACTGCCCGAGCCATTTGGTTATAATGAGTTTTTTAAAACAGATTTTTGGTCATATGATAATGATAAATTAAAGGATATTTACTCAAAATTTGGAAACCATAAGATTGGATTTTATAATACTTACGAATTAAATAGAAAAAACTTACAATATAACTTTAACGGAGGTGCAGAATGGATGGGAGCTTCTGTTGATCAGACTAAACAAATTATGTATGTAACTAGTAATAATATTCCATGGCAAACTAGTCTCGAGCAAATCGAGGATGAAAATACAGAAATTCCCTCTTATATAAGTAGTTTTGAAAGAGCTCTTGACGATTTAGGTTTTCCTATTGTTAAACCTCCCTGGGGCACTCTTACATCGCTGAATTTAAATACAGGTAAAATAATATGGCAAATTCCATTTGGTGAATATGAATATTTATCAAAAAGAGGTATTGAAATTACAGGAACAGAAAATTTTGGGGGTGTGACAGGCACAGAAGGTGACATCCTTATTGCAACAGGCACATTAGATAAAAGACTTTATGTCTTTAATTCAATTGATGGCTCCGAACTGTATTCTTATGAATTACCTTTTATTGGTTCGGCGCCTCCAACAACATATATCGCTAATGGTAAACAATATATAATTACTCATGCTACTGGTGGAAGAACATTAATGCAAGGATATCCTGATCTTGTAGATAAAGGAAACGCGATAGTTGCTTTTGCTTTAAAATAAATAAATAAAGAATATAAATAAAGTGCGAGAGTATTAAATTTTATAAATAAATGAAATTAAAAAAATTTTTTCAAAGCTTGTTTAAAAAATTTTTCCAAAGATTGTTTGAAATTTTATATGGACATATAAAACTCAATAAACTTAAATCTTTTAAATATAAAAAATTTAAAATAGAGAGCATATACTATAAAAATAGATATCATCTAAATGAGGTGTTATATAGCGTGCCAAATGCAAGAATTTACACTGATCTTGTTGAGCATGTTGCGATTATTCAAGATAATGAATTGGTGCAGAATGTTTCCTTTCAACAAGTAAATAGTATCCTTAAAGATGAGTCTTATAATAAAGTTCTATCTAATGGTACACCTAGACTTTTAAAAAAATTTAATGGAAACATTTTATCACTTGTACAAGGAGCGAGTGGAAATAATTATTTCCATTTTCTATTTGATATAGTAACAAAAATAGTCCTTGCAAATAGTTTAATTTCAAATGATGAAATTGACTATTTTTACCTTCCAGGTAAAAAAAAGTGGCAGACAGATATATTGTCTGAGCTAAATATTGATACAAAAAAGATTATTGATAGCAATAGATATAGACATATAAAAGCAAAAAATATTTTAGCTTTAGAGCATCCTTGGTATAAAAAGGGTTTAATACAGGAAGGAGTTAATAACATACCAGAATGGATAGTTTTATATCTTCGTGAGAGATTTATTGATAAATACAAAAAATTTGAGAGTTGCGAATATATCTTCATAGATAGATCAGACTCTGATTTTAATCGTTGCAAATTTATAAATAATAAAGAAATTATCGACATACTCGAAAACAAAGGATTTAAAAGTTATAGAGTTAGTGAACTTAGTTTTTTTGAGCAAATTTACCTATTTAATAAGGCAAAAGTTATAATTGGACCTCATGGAGCAGCTTTTTCAAACTTAATCTTCTCAAATAAAAAATTGAAACTCTTTGAAATAATTCCCTCTGATCATTTAAGTTTCAAGTGCAAAAGATTCTCACAAATTTTAGGATTTGAATATAATAGAATTAATCTAGATAGAATTAAACATGAAAGTGGAGATATGCTTTTAGATCAAAAAACTTTAGCGAAAATTTTAAATTCAGTCTGATGATTTTGAAATATAATCAATAACTTCTTTGTAGCTCATAATCCTCATATATTCTTTATGATTTTCGTAGAAATCTTTAAAGTTTAATTTTTTACAATCTAAAATATCAATATTTTTTAAAGGTTTCTTGTTTATAATTTTTTGGACAACTGAAACTCCATGATCAATTTTACATGTCACAATATCACAATCTTTTTTAATTCGATACTTTACAATTGATTTCCAAACATCTCCATTCCAAATTATTTTATATCTTGGTACTGCCTGCTGATGAATATTAGCTGGCAAAGTATCATGTAATAGAATAATTCCATTTTCTTTTAAACAGTTTAGAGAATTCTCCAAATCATTACAGACCTGATCGTACTCGTGAAGTCCATCTATAAATATACAATCAAATTTTCTATTATTTTGTGAAAAAAAAAAATTGCTTGTTCCTCTAAAATTGCCCCCAGAATATGGATCAACTCCAATTTTATCATTAACAGTAATATTATTGAAAGAATGATCATCATCACAACCTATTTCTAGATAAGAGCTAAAATTTCTAATTTTTATTATTTCTTTTATTAGATCCCATCTATTAATATTTTGTGGGAAATCAAAATTAATTTCTTTATTAAATCTTTCTTTAAACAAAGAATAAAATAATTTGTTAATTTTAAATTTAAATTTATTTATTTTTTCCAATTTAAATTATCCATTTTTTTAAAAGTGTTTGATTATTGAAGATGTAATTTGGAAAAGAATTGTCTATTTTAACTTTTTCATATTTCCAACCTCTTTGAAAAAGATCATTTTTTTCTTCAATATTTTTTTTTATTATAGATACGTCAGAAAATTCCGCACCAGAATATTCTGTATGAGCAAATGTTTTTAATTTTATTGATATTTCCTCTGGTGATAAAAGCGTATTAAAATGCCAGCCACCGTTTTCAAATAGTTGAATACTTTTATTTTTATTAAATTTCCAAAAAGGTTCTTTCAAATTTTTAGACACTATTTTTTGTCTCAAATAATCGATAGATTTTAAATCTTTTAATTTAGATATTCTTGTTCCTTCCCAAGGGGTTTCATATTTGTTAAACATATTTATCTTGTAGCAAAAACATTTCTGCATAAAAATCCCGTATTTTTGATTTAAATTTAAACCCTTGATTAGTTTTGGATTGGGGATTTCATCAGGATCAGAAAACATTACATAATCTTCGTCAGAAGCTTTTTTTAATCCATTTAATATATATTCTCTTTGTTCAGCTTGATTCTGCCACGCTGAAGAATTGGTTTTAAAAGGTCTTTCCATAACCAAATAGATTAACTTATTCTTAAATTTAGAATTTTTAAGACTAAAGTTTAATTTTTTCTTGTTACCTTGATGGTCATAAATAGATTCACATACTAAAAAAAAATCAACTACGTCGTTAAGAATTTCAAATCGTAAATTTGTAATAAAATTTTCTCTGAAAAATGTGATAGTATCAAATATTTTCATTTTAAAAAATAAATATTTAATTTAAGAATTATAATTTTTTTAATTTAACGAATTTTTCGAATATTTTGCAAATATAATTTAATTCATTCTTTTTTAATCCCTGGTGGCACCCTAATAAAATACCATTTTTCATTACATCATTTGCTATTTCATCTGAATTTTTATGTTTTTTAAATTTTAATGATTTCATTATTGGTTGTTTTAAAATATTACCAGTAAATATAGTTCTAGTTTGAATATTGTTTTTTTCAAAAAATATTTGTAACTCTCGTCTGGTAAATTTTTTATTTTTTTTTATGACCAATGGAAAAGCTAGCCAAGGTGTTTGAACATTTTGGTGCATTTCGGGTAATTTAAAAATATTTTTATATTTATAAAAAAATTTTTTTAAGAAAATAAAATTATATCGCCTTAATCTAATATTTTGCTTAAGCTTTTTTATTTGTTCAATTGCGAATGCAGCTGAAATCTCTGAAGGCAAAAAATTATAACCTAATTTAGAAAAAATATATTTCTTGTCGTATTCTATTCCACTTATTTTAACATCAAATCTATCTTCTATTTCCTCTGACTCATCGAAAGTTGCCGAAGATCTTCCCCATCCTCTTAAAAGTTTTGCCCGTTCGTAAAGTTCAAAATTATTAAAACACGCAATTCCACCAAAGCCAGCGCCATTTATTATATGCGAAGCGTAAAAACTATTTGTTGTAATATCTGAATATTTTCCTAAATTTTTTTGATTAACTGAATAACCAATTGTATCAGCAGAATCTTCAATGACTTTTAAGTTGTATTTTTTTGCTATTTTATAAATATCTTCCCATAGAGGAATATTTCCAAGCAGGTTTGGTATCATTATAGCCACAGTTTTTTTATTTATACATTTTTCTATTTGTTTAGTATCAGCTACAAATTTATTTTCTAAAACTCCTATAAAATAAGGAATTAACCCTAACTGGTAAATTGGAGCAACTGTAGTAGAGAAAGTTAAATTTGGAGTTATAATTTCACTTCCTTTTTTAAAATTAAATGATGCAAGCGAAAGAAGATTTGCCGATGAACCTGAATTGACCATTAATCCAAATTTTTTTCCAAATATTTTTGCAACCCTTCTTTCTAAAATTTTGACGTGCGGGCCATCGACTAAATTTAAACTATTATTCTTTAATACACTTATTACTGCATTTATTTCTTTTTTATCATAAACAGCCTTACCGTAATAAATTTTTTTCATAAGCTTTAATTATATATATTTCATTTAATTACAACATTAAGATTGTCCTATGATAAAATTTATTAAGTCATAAAATTTGCTATGTCTAGGTTTCCAAAAAGGGAGGTTTTTAAATTTATATATTTTGATATTATCTTTTTTTTCTTTTCCCCAATAAATACTAATTTTAAATTTTTTATCTTCTTTTAATTTTGAAATAATTTTTTTAATCGAAAAATTATTTTTGTTAGTGATGTTATAGCTTCCTTGATTTACATTCTTAAATAAAATTACTTCTATAGCTGAGACAATATCTTTGATGTTTATTAAATTTATTGATAGATTTTTTGACATTATTTTGATTTTTTTTCTTTTAGAGAAATTATTTTTTAAAATATTAGACAATTTTATTCTATTATCATTTGGGCCAAAAGTATCAGAAATATAAAGATTGAAATATTTTATATCTTTGTTGTTTTTTTGATAAAATCTTAGAATATTTAAAAAAGCATTTTTTGATGCAGAGTAAAGATTGAATGGATCATATTTTGTAGAGTTGAAATTTTGCCAGACTGTACAAAAATTAACGAACTTTTTTACTTTCATGATTTTTAAATTTTCTAAAATGACTGTTCCAAACTCTAAATTTGCACGCATAATTTTTGCCACATCGTTGAAATTATGACTTTTAATATAATGTGTTGCGCAATGTATAATTGTATCAACTTTAATTTTTCTTAATTTTAAATTTAAGTCTTCATGATTTTTGAAATAAATATATTTTAAATTTTTATGTTTAGATGTTATATTTTTTCTAGACGTTGCATAAACAGTGTTAGAAATAATTAATTTTTCAAGAATATTATAACCAACAAAACCACTTGATCCTGTGATTAAAATTTTTGCCATAAATATAAAGTAAATATTAAACTTTAATGTATAATGCAATAAATGAAAAATCTAAATCAAAATAAGAATTTAACAATAATAATTGTTCTTTTTAAAGAGCCTTTTGAACTTATTTCAAAAACTCTTGACCAAATTCAAAATTATAAAATTGTGATAGTGGATAATGCAAATGATGTTGAACTCCAAAAAAAAATATTATCCTCTTATAAGATAGATAAGTACTTACTCAATAAAGAAAATAACGGATTTTCTGCAGGGTATAATCAGGGAATAAAACAAAGTCAAACTAAGTACACATTAGTCCTAGGCCCAGACTGTATAATCAAAACTGAAGATATAAATATCCTGATTGATAAATTTTCATTTTATAAAAACTTAACTATCGTAACTCCAACGTCTTACGATAATGAAAATAATCTTTCATATAGCGGTGGTCCCTTACCAGAAAAATCTGATAAAAATATCATATTAAATCTAGAAGGAGACGTTTGTGTTGATAGTGCTTTAGGAGCATGCATGTTATTCAAAACTGAAGATTTTGAAAAAAAGATAATATTTTTTGACGAAAATTTCTTTCTTTATTTCTCTGATGACGATTTATGTAGAAGAATTAAAAACTTAAAAAAATCTATTGTTCAAGTCTATGAAGCTAAATGCATCCATCAACATGGAATAATAAAAGTAAGAAATAAATATCAAAAAATTTTTATTCGAGAATACAATTTTACGCATGACAAATTTTATTATTTTTATAAAATGAACGAACATTTATCTATAATTGATTCTTTTAAAAAAAAATTACCAAAATATTTGATAAAATTAGTATTAAAAATAATTGTTTTAAAATTTCATGATGCTGTAAGGTTATTTTCAAGAATATATGCGTATTATAAATTTAAAATTAAGTATTCCAAATAAAGGAGAGGTGGCCGAGTGGTTGAAGGCGCACGCTTGGAAAGCGTGTAAAGGGGAAGCCCTTTCATGGGTTCGAATCCCATTCTCTCCGCCATTAAATAACCATCTAAATTCAATATAAATTTACTTAAAAATAATAATATCCCTACTAAATAAAAAAGATTTTTATGTAAAAAATGATATAATTAATTTTTTCCTAAATATAAAAATGACAAATAAAAATAACTATCAAGCAGACTCCATAAAGGTACTCAAAGGTCTTGAAGCAGTACGAAAAAGGCCAGGAATGTATATTGGTGATACTGACGATGGAACTGGACTGCATCATATGGTTTATGAAGTAGTAGATAATTCTATTGACGAAGCTTTAGCAGGATATTGTAAAAACATTTTTGTAACAATTAATGGCGACAATACAGTTACAGTAAGAGATGATGGTAGAGGTATTCCAGTTGACATTCATAAAGGAGAAAAAAAATCAGCTGCAGAAGTAATAATGACCCAACTACATGCAGGTGGGAAATTCGATCATGACTCCTATAAAGTTTCTGGTGGACTTCATGGAGTTGGTGTTTCAGTCGTAAATGCGTTATCTGAAAAACTAAAATTAGAAATTTATAGAGATAATAAAAAATATTTTATAGAATTTAATGATGGAGAGGCTAAGGCCCCATTAAAAGTAATTGGAAAAGCCAAAGAAACTGGGACTCAAATTACTTTTTTGCCTTCAAAAAAAATTTTTTCATCAGTAAAATTTAGCTCAAATATTTTAATTAAAAGAATGAGAGAACTTGCTTTTTTAAATAAGGGCATAAAAATTACTTTTAAGGATGGAAGTCAGAAAAAAGAAAAAACAAATGAATTTAAATACGAAGGTGGGGTACTAGAATTCGTTGAATTCCTTGACGAAAAAAGAGAAAAATTAATTAATAAAAATGGAAATAATCTCTTCAAAAAACCTATCTATATTGAAGGAAAAAAAGATGGAATAGAAATAGAGTGCTCATTAAAATGGAATGCTAGTTATACAGAAGACGTTTTTCCATATACAAATAATATTTATCAAAAAGATGGTGGGACTCATCTTTTAGGTTTTAGAAGTGCTTTAACGAGAATAATTAATAAATATGCTAATGAACATAACTTATTAAAAAGAAATAAGTTAAGTATTTCAGGTGATGATATAAAAGAAGGGTTAACCTGTGTCCTTTCTACTAAAATTCCAGACCCTAAATTTTCATCTCAAACAAAAGATAAACTTGTTTCATCTGAGGTCAGGAACATAGTCGAGACAATTATAAATGAAAAGTTATCTATTTGGTTTGACCAAAATCCTTCGGTATCTAAGATAATTTTAGCAAAAATTATACAAGCTGCTTTAGCAAGAGATGTAGCAAGAAAAGCTCGAGAGAATGTTAGAAGAAAAGGTGCATTAGAATTAAGTGGACTTCCTGGAAAACTAGCAGATTGTCAAATCGGTAAACAAGATGGTACAGAGTTGTTTATAGTTGAGGGAGATTCAGCAGGTGGTTCTGCTAAACAAGGAAGAAATAGGGCAAATCAAGCTGTTTTACCTTTACGAGGAAAAATCTTAAATACTTATGTAGAGGAGTTAGAAATAAAAAAAAATGGTAGCGTAAATAAAAATGGAGCTGATCAAAGAACGAAAGCACTTTCTAAAATGATTTCATCTAATGAAATCGTCACATTAATTAATGCACTTGGTCTTGACCCTAAATCACAAGAGATAGACTTAAAAGATTTAAGGTATGGAAAAATAATAATAATGACTGACGCGGATGTTGATGGTTCACATATTAGAGCTTTGCTTTTAACCTTTTTTAATAACAAACCTTTTAATAAATTAATTCAGAATGGATATATTTACTTGGCTCAACCACCACTATTTAAAATAAATAAGGGAACAAAAGGAATTTATATTAAAGATGAAAAAGAGCTTGAGCAATACATATTAAATAACAACAAAGATCTTAAGAAAATTAAAAAAGGATCAAAAGAGTTTATTAAAGAATTAGAAATTGAAAAATCCAAAATGAACATACAAAGATTTAAGGGGCTTGGAGAAATGAATCCTGATGAATTATGGAATACAACTCTAGATCCAGAAACTAGAAATTTGCTACAAGTACAATATTCAAAAGATAATAAAAAAGACCAAAATTTGATACATACTTTAATGGGTAACGATGTGGCTCTTAGAAAAGACTTTATTATATCGAATGCAATAAATGTTCAAAATTTAGATATTTAAAAAATGAAGTTTTTTGAAACTTCAAAATCTTATTCTTTAAAAAAATCCACATATATTTCGTTGAGATGGATTGGTATAATTGGTCAACTGTTATCAGTTTACATAGTATATTTTTATTTTAATTTTGATTTTGATTTTTTAAGTTCAAATTTGATTATTTTTTTAGGTATAATAAGCAATATTTACCTTATTATTATTTATAAAAAAACTCAGTTATCTGATAGATCAGCTTTAATCTTCTTAATGATAGATATATTTCAATTAGGATCACTGATCTATTTGACAGGAGGAATTCTCAACCCATTTGTAATTTTTTTAATAATCCCTAGTGTTTTTGCATCTTCAAATTTGGGATTTAGAACAAATGCTCTTTTAGTTTCAACAACAATCTTAATGATTATTTTTCTCACATTTTTTTCAGAGGACCTGCCGTATCCACTTAACACTCATTTTCATGTTAGTCCCTATTATTATTACTCAATACCTATTTCATTAATAATAGCGACAATTTTTTTGAATTATTTTGCAATCATTTTTGGTTCAGAATCTAGGTTAAGGAAAGAAGCTCTAAAAAAGATGGAAGAAGTAATGGCAAAAGAGCACGAAATGTTGTCGTTGGGTGGCCAAGCCGCCGCCGCCGCACACTCTCTTGGTACACCATTATCAACAATCAAAATAATTACTCAGGAACTTTTAAAACAATTAAAAGATCAAAAAGATGTTATTCAAGATATTGAATTATTATCTAGCCAAGTTGAAAGATGTAATAAGATCTTAAAAAAATTATCCTTGGAACCTAATCAAGAAGATGAGTTTATAGATGAAAATCTTACTATGAAAGATTATATTAAAGAGATCGTCTCTTCATTCAAAGAGACAAGTAATAAAGATTTTGTTTTGAATTTTGATCAAGATCTTAATTCAAAAAAAATTACTAAATCAATTGAAATTGTTTATGGATTAAGAAATTTTATTGGTAATGCTAATAAATTTAGTTATGATAAAGTTTTTATAAGTCTTAAAAGTGACTCTAATTCAACAGAAATAACTATTGAAGATGATGGCAAAGGTTATCCAAATGATATTATTTCAAAAATTGGTGAACCATATTTAAAATCACTAAAGGAAAAAAATCAAAGTAAAATTGGACTAGGGCTTGGTATGTTTATCGGTAAAACTCTTTTAGAAAAAAATTTCGCATCTGTAAATTGTAGGAACTCACAAACACGAAGTGGTGCAGAGGTGACTATCAACTGGAAAAATAAAGATCTTTTTAAAATTTAATGTAATTTATTTTTTTTTTCAAACAAACTACTTAATTGAGAAACCATAACGTCACCAAGTTCATTCACATCAGTTATTTTTATGGCTCGACTATAATATCTTGATACATCATGGCCGATACCAATTGCTAAAATTTCTATATCGCTTTTATCTTCAATAAATTTTACCATTTTCTTTAAATGTTTCTCTAGAAAATCACCTGAATTGACAGACAAAGTTGAGTCATCTACCGGTGCTCCATCTGAAATTACCATAAGAATTTTTCTTTCTTCTCTCCTTTTTTTAATTCTATTATATGCCCACGCTATTGCTTCCCCATCAATGTTTTCTTTGAGCAAACCTTCTTTTAACATTAATCCTAAGTTATTTTTTGACTGTCTCCAGTGAGCATCTGCACCTTTATAGATGATATGTTGTAAGTCATTTAATCTACCAGGTGTTTTGGGTTTGCCATTCTTATTCCATGCCTCTCTACTTTGACCACCTTTCCAATTTTTTGTTGTAAATCCTAATATTTCAACCTTAACTGAGCAACGTTCTAAGGTTCTTGATAATATATCAGCACATATAGCAGCAATTGTTATTGGTCTGCCTCTCATAGACCCAGAGTTGTCTATTAAAAGTGTAACGACTGTATCTTTAAAGTCTAAATCTTTCTCTTTTTTAAAAGAAAGAGAATTGTATGGATCCATTATTATTCTTGGTAATTTTGAACTATCTAATAGGCCTTCCTCTAAATCAAACTCCCAAGAACGATTTTGTTTTGCCAGTAATTGCCTTTGTAGTTTATTTGCAAGCTTAGTAATAATGTCATGAAAACCTACAAGTTGTTGGTCTAAAGATTTTCTTAATTTAGTTGCTTCATCAGCATTCTCTAAGTTTTCTGCTTTTGTAACTTCATCATACTGATTTGTGTAGATCTTATAATCAATATCAGATGTGCTAAGATTTTTTTTCTGAATTATTTGCTCGCTTTTATCATTTTCACTTTCATTATCTGTTAATTGATCGTCTAATTTATACTCATCAACGTTATAATCAGCCTCATTAATCGACTCTTGGTTATCATTATCATTTGAATCACTATTATCCTCATTTTCAGAATTTTGATCGTCATTTGATGGGTTTTCTTGACCATCATCTTGGTTTTCTTCCTTACTTTCCTCATTATTGTCATCTTGAAAAATATCCATTTCTTGGAATATTTCTGAAAATTTTGAAGAATAATCGTTTTGATTTTCTAGATTAGATTTTAAAAAATTTTTATGTTTGAGGATTGAATTATCAAAATTCTTCTCCCAAAAGCTTAACATTTTATTAGTTATAGAGTTTAACTCTATGTTGTGAAAATTTTTAAGCATATATAGCTCAAAAGCTTCAACAACAGGCACATCCTCTTTAGAGTTAAGCTGATCTTTTCTTTTAAGGCTAATTTTCTCATTATAATCATCTTTAAGGTTCTTCTCTATCCCTTTAAGCATTTTAAAGCCTAGCGACTCATATCTAATTTTTTCAGCTATTGTATATAATGATTTGTAAGATGTATTTAATGGCAGATTTTTTTTGAAAATTTTTTCATTAGAAAATTTTTTTTTTAAAGCTGAAGAGTCAGTTTTTGCTCTTGCTTCTATAAAATCTTTTTTTGTATCTAAGTTTTGTAGATCAAAAAATTCATTTTTTTCAGAATTATTATTCTTACTTATTTTTAAATCATCAGAAATTACTTTAAATGTAGAACTAAGAGCTTGTTTTAATTTTTCTTTTAAATGAGCACTTTTATTGCTATTTTTCATTTAAATTTGAATATTTACAAGTGACTCAGGTAAATCTTCTCCAAAACATCTTTGGTAATATTCAGCTATAGTATTTTTTTCGATTTCATCACATTTATTTAAAAAAGTAACTCTGAATGCATAGCCAGTATCTTTGAATATTTCCGTATTTTCTGCCCAATGCAACACTGTTCTTGGACTCATTACTGTTGAAATATCACCTGCAATAAACCCTTTTCTAGTTAATGAAGCAACTTTAATCATATTTGCAACTTTGTCTTTACCTTTTTGATTATTAAGGGATTTATTTTTTGCTAAGATTATTTCCATTTCTTTTTCTAAACTTAAATAATTTAAGGTTGTAACTATATTCCATCTATCCATTTGACCTTGATTTATTTGTTGAGTTCCATGATATAAACCAGAGGTATCTCCAAGACCAACGGTATTCGAAGTAGCAAATAATCTAAAAAAATTATTTTGTTTAATAACTTTATTTTTATCTAAAAGAGTAAAATTTCCTTCAGCTTCAAGAACTCTTTGTATTACGAACATAACATCGGGTCTTCCAGCATCGTATTCATCGAAAACTAAAGCAACTGGGTTTTGAATTGACCAGGGCAAAATACCTTCTTTAAACTCAGTCACCTGTTTTCCATCTTTCAAAACAATTGCGTCTTTTCCTATTAAATCAATTCTGCTGACATGGCTGTCTAGATTTACTCTTATACAGGGCCAATTAAGTCTAGCTGCAATTTGTTCTATGTGAGTTGATTTTCCTGTACCATGATAACCTTGAACAAGAACTCTTTTGTTAAATGCGAATCCTGAAATAATCGCAAGTGTGGTGTCCTTATCAAATTTATAATTTCTATCAATTTCGGGGACGTATTCATTTTTTTTCGAAAAAGCGTCTACTTCCATTTCTGTATCAAAACCAAAAGTTTGTTTAATAGATACTTTAATATCAGGTTGTATGTTTAAATTAGGTGTCAATTTTTTCTCTATAAGTATTTTTTAGCTGTGTATAAGCTAAAGTAATCAATTTAAGTTTTTCTTCATATTTTTTATTACCTGAATTCATATCAGGGTGAAATTTTTTGACAAGGATTTTGAATTTTTCCTGAATTTTTTCCCACTTTAGACCGACCGAAATTCCCAAAATACTGAAAGCTTTAATGTCTTTATGATCAAATTTAAATTGACGCATATGGTTGTATTCACTTTTAAATTTATCTTTATCCAGCTCATCTTTTAATGTGTTATTCCAAAGAACTTTGAAGAAATTATCAGAAGAGCTAAAACTTTGAGTTGGTTTATGCCATATCATATCTGATTTTAAAAAATTAATAACCTGATCATCACTCATTCCAGAAAAATAGTTCCAATTTTTGTTGAATTCTTTTACATGTTCTAGACATAACATTCTAAATTTCTTACTATTATCTTTTTCTATAGGCGCTTTGTATTCCCCTACTTCTTTACAATTATGCCAGTCACAAATATAATTCATAATAATATAAATATTCTGTATGGATATAAATGAGTTGATAGCAATTGTAAAAAAAAAAATTAAGGATCAAATTTTAATTGAAGATATAAAGATAGAAGATAAATCTTTTTTACATAAAAATCATAAATCGCACCAAGAAGGAAAATTTCATCTTAAGATTTTAATTAAATCGAATGAATTACATGGCATGAATAAGATAGATAGTAATAAAAAAATATATAAAATTTTAGATGAAGAAATGAAAACATACATACACTCGCTTCAAATACTAATTAGTTAACTCATTTCTCAAAAATTTTTCTAAATCTTTTTTTTTAAACTTATAATCAATTAAAGGTTTTTCAATTTTTTTTAATAAAACTAAATTAATCATATCAGAATTGTTTTTCTTGTCTTTAATCATAAATGATAAAATTTTTCCTAAATCTTTTGACGAAAAATACTTTTTCACATTTAAAGGAAATTTTGAGTTTTTAAGATGGCTTATTAAAGATAAATAATCTTTTTGATTTAAAAAATTTTTTCTAAAACTAAAGTTTAATGCTGTTTTCATCCCCAATAATACAGCCTCACCATGATTCAATTTTCTTGAATAATTTAATGATGCCTCAAATGCATGACCAAAAGTATGTCCAAAATTTAAAATTTTTCGAAAATTTTTTTCTCTTTCATCTCTTTCAACAACATCTTTTTTAATTTTACAGCTTTCGAAAATTGCTTTTTCTATAAATGGTGTCTGAAGATTTATTATAGACTCAATATTTTTATCAAGAAATTTGAAAAATCTTTTATTAGATATGATAGAATGTTTTAAAATTTCCCCATAGCCACAAACTATTTCTCTTTCTGGAAGACTTTCTAAAAAAATACTATCGCTGATAACAATTTTAGGCTGGTAAAAACTACCGATTAAATTTTTTCCATATTTGGTGTTTATACCAGTCTTGCCACCTATAGCTGAGTCTACTTGGGATAAAAGAGTCGTTGGAATATTAATAAATTGTAGTCCTCTCTTAAATTGACTTGCAACGAAACCAGAAATATCACCAGTTATACCACCACCTAAAGCTATCAGATAATCTTCTCTAGAGAAATTTTTTTTAAGTAAAGTTTCAAGCATAGAATTTACAGTTTTTTGATTTTTATTTTTTTCATTTGCATCAATATAAAAAATATTTAATCTTTTATTAAATGATTTTATAATTTGAGACACAAGTTTTTTGGGAATTTTCCTGTCAACTACTAACAAACATTTTTTTAGATTGATTGAATTATCTTTAAATATTTTTGGTAAAGTTAAAATCAAATTTTTTCCAATGTAAATTGGATATGTATTTACACTTGTTTTAATCTTTAATTTAATGGGTTTCATAAATATTTATAACTTTTTTCATAATTTCATTTTTTGTTAAATTATCACAATTAATACTATACATTGCTTTTGAGTAGATTTTAGACCGTTTTTTTGACAAATTAATTATTTCGGTTTTATTTAGTTTATTAGCAATAGGCCTTTTTGAACTATTTTTTATTCTTTTATATATGGTTTCCTCATTACATTTTAGCCAAAATGAAAAATGATTTTTCTGAATTTCGTTTCTAATATTTTTATTCAAAAAGGCACCACCTCCTAAAGAAATTACAATATTTTTTTTTTTTAAAATATTAATTACAGTTTTTTCTTCAATTTCCCTAAAAAAATTTTCACCTTTTTTTTCAAATATTTTAGGAATACTAAGATTTAGTTCCTGTTCAATTAATTTGTCAGTATCGTAAAATTCCAAGTTTAATTTTTTTGAAATTAGTGTACCGATAGATGTCTTACCTGAGCCCATCATGCCTAAAAAAACAATATTTTTTCTTGATTTCATAATTTTCTTTATTGAAAAAACACAAATATGTCTTAATTTGAAATTATCCAAAGCTATATGCAATTTATTAAAAAAACAAGTTCGAGAACGAATATTATTAGATTAGTAGTAAAGTTAGCTCTAGTTGTGATAGTAATTTTTGGAGTAGTTTTTTTGCTTAATAAAATAGATTTTCCGACACCCAAGAAAGAAATAGAAAAAATTATATCTAATGAAAATTTTAAGATTGTTAAATAAAAAATATTTATCAATTATTTTTACCTTTTTAATTGTATTTCACTCGTTAGCTGAAGATAAGCCAATTGATATTTGGGATTTAAATAAAAAACAAATCGAACAAGAGTCTGAAGCAGAAAAATATAAAAAAAAAGATAGCACTGAAAATTCATCGGAATTAAGTATTTATGAAATGCAAGTTTTAAAAGATCAAAATGAGATAAAACTTGATCAAAATATCAACTCTCAAACTGTAAAGATTGTTGGCTTATACGACCCTGAGGACTATGATCTAGATATAAATATGTGGTCAAATTCAAATGGTGATCAAATAAAAAATATTTTTATAAAGTTAAATAATTTAAATTTGTCAAATGATGCAAATGAAATTTTAAGAATTGCGCTTTTTACAAATGCTTATTATCCAAAAGTAAATATATCTGAAAAAGAATTTCTTAAATTTAAGTCAGAATGGTTGATAAAAAACTCAGATTTAGATTTGATAGAGGAATATTTGATCAAAAATCAAGTTATAAATTTGCATCCTAAATTAACAAGATACTTAGTTGATTATTATTTATCTGTTGCTGAATTAGAAAAGGCATGTCAAATTTTTCAAAAAAACTTTGAGCCTATTAGTGATGATTATCTATCTAAATTTAATATTTATTGTTTAATAGTTGAAGGTAAAAAAGATGAAGCACAAATTATTTATGATTTGAAAAAAGAACAAGGTTTTAAAGATAAATATTTTGAAAATAAAATAAACTTTCTTTTTGGTTTTACAAATAATCCAGATGATAAAATATCAGAAAAGTCATTACTAAATTTTCATTTAGCCCACCAAACAAATCCGAAAATTGTTTTTAACCCGAAAGCTTCTACAAATAAATTAATATGGAAATATTTGTCATCACATAATCTTTTGAATTCTTTTCAAGAAATAGATGTTACTGAACTTGAAAAAATATCTAATATTGAACTAGCAGTTCATAATAAAAATTATCCTGAGGAAGATTTATTTAATATTTATAAAAGATTTCAATTTAATATAAATCAACTTTTGGAGGCTCAGACTTCATATAAATCAATGTCAAATATAGAGGCTAGAGCCTTAATTTATCAAAAAATACTTTTAGAGTCAGAAATGGTTGAAAAACTTAAATTGTTAAAAATTTTAAAAAATTCATTCGAGAATGAAAATATAGGAAATGCATTTGACACGGAGTTAAAAAAATTTCTTGAAACAATGAATCCCTTAGATATACCTGATAATTTAACAAGCTTTTATTATACAAATATTCAAATTAAAGTAGCAAAAGATAAAAAGATAAAATTTAATAATGATGTTTTACACCAATCAAAACTTTTAAATTATTTTAATAAAGATTATCCTAAATCAAAAATTGAGAAAGATATTAATAATTTTTTAAAGAAAATTAAAAAGAATAAAAAATACTTTCTTTCAAAAAAAGATGTAATCTTTTTAGAGACATTAAAGTCTGATGGAGTGGTCATAGAAAAAAAATATGAGGATTTATATGAAATGAATATTTCTGAGATACCAACAGACATTCAAGTAATGATAAATAACAATGAAAAAGCAGCTGCTTTGCTGCGAATAGCAGAAGTAATAGGTGAAGATAAAATTGAAAGAATGGACGAAGATACAATGTATTTTATAATCAGCACTTTAAATCAACTAAATATTGATAGAATAAGAAATAATATTCTTCTGAAAGTTCTTCCTTTAAAAGTTTAAAAATTAGGTTATTTTTCTATTCCATGAGTATTAAAGATATTGTCACTGTACCAGATGAAATTCTAAAAAAAATTTCAAATCCAATTGAAAAGATTGGAATGAATGAAAAAAAACTAATTAAAGATTTATTTGATACAATGTATCATTCAAAAGGGATTGGACTAGCCGCTGTGCAGGTAGGTATTTTAAAAAGAATTATTGTTCTAGATGTATCAACAAAAGACGAACCAAAAAAGCCAATGAGCTTCATTAACCCTATTATCAAGAACTTTAGCAGTGAAACCTCAGTTTATGAAGAAGGCTGCCTATCTATTCCAGATACATTTATTGAAATTGAGAGGCCCAGTACGTGCGAAGTTGAATATATTGATCTTGATGGAAAGCACAAAAACTTAAAATGTGAGGGTATTCTATCAACTTGTCTTCAGCATGAAATAAATCATTTAGATGGAAAACTAATTATCGACAATTTATCAAAATTAAAAAGGGACTTTATTATTAAAAAGATATCAAAAAATAAAAAAAACCCAGATAGAATTATAGTTTAAAATGGCAAAAAAAATTATTTTTATGGGCACGCCTTTTTTTGCTGTTCCAGTGCTAAAGTCTTTATATCAAAACGGATTTCCAATTAGCATTGTTTATACGCAACCACCACAGAAATCACATCGTGGACAAAAAATTAATAAATCTCCAATTCAGGGTTTATCAGAAACGTTGAATATAGAATTCAGAACACCAAATAATTTAAAAGATAATGTTGAAGAATATGAATATATGAAAAATTTAAATGCTGACCTTGCAATTGTAGTTGCTTATGGGCAAATAATACCAAAAGAATTTTTAGCTCTTACAAAAAAAGGTTTTTTTAATATTCATGCATCTATTCTTCCTAAATGGAGAGGTGCAGCACCAATACAAAGATCAATAATGAATTTAGATAATGAAACAGGAATAAGTATTATGAAAATTAATGAAGAATTAGATAGCGGACCTGTCAGCAATATATATAAGATCAAATTAGATAAAACTCTAAATGCGATGGAAGTCTCAGAAAAACTATCTTTCTTAGCAGCAGAAAAGATTTTAGAAAATATAGATGATATATT
Organism: uncultured Pelagibacteraceae bacterium; assembly: GCA_902632315.1. Taxonomy (GTDB): domain Bacteria; phylum Pseudomonadota; class Alphaproteobacteria; order Pelagibacterales; family Pelagibacteraceae; genus Pelagibacter. Next base: position 89,778 of record CACPCD010000002.1, on the reverse strand, counting down.
TGATGAAAAAGCAAAGTTTATTGATCAAGATCATTCTAAAGCATCATATGCAAAAAAAATAAATAAAAATGAAGGCCAAATAAATTGGAATGAGGGAGCCTTAAAAATTATTGGAAAAATAAATGGTTTATATCCTTCTCCAGGTGCTTTTTTTAACTCTAATGGGGAAAGATATAAAATTTTAAAAGCAGAGATTGGAAATGGTGTTGGCAAGGCAGGCGAGGTATTAACAGAAAAACTTGAGATTGCTTGTGGTGATAATAAATCCATTAAGATTCTTGAAATTCAAAGAGAAGGAAGAAAAGTTCAAAAAATTAGTGAGTTTATACTTGGTTCAAGAATTTCTAAAGGATCTATTTTATTAAATGTATAAATATCAAATTCTCATAGAATACGTTGGAACTAGTTTTAGAGGTTGGCAAGTTCAAAAAAAAGGAAAGACTATTCAAGGTCTCATTCAAGAAAAAATTTCCAAGATATTAAAAGAAAAAATTGTTTTGACAGGAGCTGGAAGAACTGATGCTAAAGTGCATGCAATAGAACAATCAGCACATTTTGAGTGTAAAACACAGATTATTAACACTGATAAATTTTTAAAATCTATTAATCATTTCTTGAATAAAGATCTAGTTACAGTTGTTAGAATTAAAAAAAGAGGCCAAAAATTTCATGCTCGTTTTTCTGCGAAAATGAGAATATATAATTATGTTATAATTAACCGCCTAAGTGCACCAGTCTTAGATAAAAGTAGATGTTGGCATGTAATTAATAAGCTTTATATATCTGAGATGAAAAAGGCAGCAAAAGAACTTGAAGGGACCAAAGATTTTTCTACTTTCAGGGCCTCAAGTTGCAGGGCTAAAAGTCCAATTAAAACTATGGAGTCAGTTAAAGTTAAATCAAAAAAAAATAAAATTGAAATTGAATTCAAATCTCAATCTTATTTGCAACAACAGGTTCGCTCGATGGTAGGATGTTTAAAATATGTTGGTGAAAAAAAATGGAGCTTAAAAAAGTTTAAAAATATTATGAATTCAAAAAAAAGAAGTTTATGTGCACCCCCAGCTCCGCCAGAAGGGCTTTATTTGATGAGAGTTATTTATTAATTTTACTTTTATTACTCATAGCAAATTTTTTATTAATTCTCCATCTGGACTCTTCCCTCACAATATATCCACAACAATTTTTGGAGCCACATTTACATGGAAATTGCCTAAAGTCTTCGTCATAACCAAAACCATAATCACAAGTAAATTCTTCTCCTTTTTTAATATCTCTTATTGCTGTAATCCAAACCTTTAAACCTTTACCATTATAATCACAATTATTATCACATGAATGATTTATTAATCCAGCAATATTCCATTTGAAATCTCCATCGAGCGTATATTTTTTATTAAGAGTAAATAAATATATTGGTTTTTTGTTATCAAATTTATTAGATTCATCAACCTCCTTATTAGTTATAATTTTTCCAACATAATTAATTATTTTTGTACCTTCTTTAATATCTTTTGTAGCATAAAGACCACGTCCCTTATTATCGATTTTTGATTTTTTTATTTTGTACAATTTCATTTTAGTGATTTACAAGTAGCTAAATATTATTCAATTAAATTCTATAAGTGCGTTGACGTGTTCGTTTGCACTTTCTGCTAATGCATTTAAATCATATCCACCTTCAAGTATTGAAACAACTTTTCCTTTAGTAAATTTATTAGTAGCTGACAAAGTTCTTTTAGTTATCTCATAAAAATCTCTTGAGTTTAGTTGAAATTGAGCTAATGGATCATCTTTATGGGCATCGAAACCTGCTGAGAATAAAAGAAAATCAGGTTTATATTCTATTAATCTATCTAAAACCCTATCAAATGCATTAAAGTACTGTTCAGAATTTGTACCAGCCGGTAATGGTATGTTTAAAGAGTTGTTAAAATCGCCTTTATCTTTATCTGTTCCTCCTCCTGGATAAAAAGGATATTGATGAGTAGAAATATATAATGAATTTTTGTTATTTCGCATGACATCATAATTTCCATTTCCCCAATGAACATCAAAATCTACGCAAGCAATCCTTTTATACTTGTATTTATTTATCAAATAGTTTGTTGCGACCCCAGCATTTGATATACAACAAAATCCCATTGCTTTGTTTTTTTCGGCATGATGTCCAGGAGGCCTTGCTAAACAAAAAGCATTTTTAAATTGATTATTTTCTATCCCATCTATTGCTTTAATGGTAGAACCTGCAGCATCAAAAACTGCTTTTTTACTTTCAGGCGACACAACTGTATCCCCATCTAAAAATTTAAGACCTCTTTGTGGAAAAGAATTATTTAAATTTTCAATATATTCTTTTGAGTGTGTCATTGCCAAAACATCTTTAGGAACACCAACTGGAGTTTCCCAAATTAAATCATTTCTTTTTTTTAATTTTTCTTTAATGGCAATTACTCTTTTAGGTTGTTCAGGATGACCGTCACCTGTATTATGCTTTTCATAAGAGTCAGAATTTATTATTGCAGTATTCATTTAAAATAATTTTGTAAAATGCTCTCATAAATTTTTGTTAAATTTTTTAAATCTTTCAAAGATACTGCTTCGTCAACTTTGTGCATAGTTTTTCCAACTAGACCAAATTCTAAACCAGGTGATATAGCTTTTATAAATCGTAGGTCCGAAGTTCCACCTGTAGTAGATAATTTTGGTTTTATTTTGGTAATCTTTTTTATAATATTTTGTATCATATAAGTTGTTTTATTTGGCTTAGTCAAAAAAGCCTCACCGGAAACTCGATAATCAATTTTGAATTTTGATTTATATTTTTTATTAATTTTAATAAAAATTTTATTAAGCCTTTTTTTTATAGAATTTGAGGTATGTTTGTCATTAAATCTAATGTTAAATGTTGCTTCAGCTGTAGCAGGAATGACATTGTCTGCTGTGTTATCTATATTTATTTTTGTAACTTCTAAGTTTGTTGGCTGAAAATCTTTTGTCCCCTTATCAAATTTAATTTCTTTTAATTCATTTAAAATTTTGACAATAATGATTGAAGGATTATTTGCTCTATGAGGGTATGCTACGTGACCCTGTAAACCAAATATTGTCAATTTTCCAGTTAAACTGCCCCTGCGTCCAATTTTTATCATCTCACCTAATCTATTTGGATTTGTTGGCTCACCCACTAAGCAGAAATTAATTTTTTCCTTTTTCTTTTTTAGATATTCTACTACTTTTTTTTGTGCCATTCACTGCATCACCTTCCTCGTCTCCAGTAATCAATAAACTAATTGATCCACTAAATTTTTTATTTTGCGATAAAAATATACTTACTGCTGAAACAAAAGCTGCAATAGAACTTTTCATGTCATTTGCTCCTCTTCCAATTAAATGACCTTTTTTTACAGATGGCCCAAATGGATTTATTGTCCAATCTTTTATATTACCCGGGGGCACAACATCTAGGTGACCTGCATAACATAAATTTGGCCCTCTTATTCCTAACCTTGCATATAAATTCTTAACTGGTTTGAAACCTTTTTCTTTAAATTCTAGTATTTTTGTTTTGAAACCAAGTTTTTTTAATTTTTTTTCTAAAAACTTCATCACCCCAGCATCTACTGGAGTTACAGTTCGAAACCTGATTAGCTCTTTGGCTAATTGTAATTCATTAATTTTTTGCATGTTTAATCTCTTAAAAGATCATTAATTGATGTCTTTGATCTAGTTTTTTCGTCTACTTGCTTGATTATAACTGCACAGCTTAGTGATGGAGCAGATGGATTTTTTTTATCAGGGAGAGAACCTGGTACAACTACTGAGTATGGAGGAATTTTTCCATACGTGATCTCACCGGTTGATCTATTTACTATTTTTGTAGATTGTGTAATCAACATTCCCATGCTTAACACAGAACCTTCTCCAACTATAACTCCTTCTACTACTTCAGACATTGCTCCTAAAAATACATTATCTTCAATTATTGTTGGTAATGCTTGAGCAGGTTCAAGTACCCCCCCGACTCCTGACCCTGCAGATATATGACAATTCTCTCCAATCTGGCAACAACTACCGGCACGACTAAATGTATCCATCATAGTTTTAGCCCCAATGTAAGAGCCAATGTTTACATAACATGGCATAAGAACAGCATCTTTTCCTACGAATGATCCTTTTCTAACAGGCGAGTTTGGAACCATCCTAAAGCCTGCTTTCTCATGATCTTCTTTTGTCCAGCCAGCTGTTTTTCCTTTTAACAAATGTGCTTTATCATACCAACTGGAGTAAGGTCCATTTAAGTTTTCCATTGGATAAATTCTAAAACTTAGCATAATTGCTTTCTTTAGATGCTGATGAGTTATCCATTCTCCACCTATTTTTTCAGCAACTCTTGATTTACCACTATCCAAGTCATTTATTACTTGATTAATTGCATCTTTTAAGGACTGATCCGAATTTGGATTTACTTGGTCTTTGTTTTCCCAAGCATCATTTATAATTTTTTCTAAAGACATAATTTACTGACTTTTTAATAACCTTATTTCCTTAAGAAATAAAGACAGATTTTCAATTTTGTGTGAAATAAAATCTTTATCTGCATCCATCTTTCCAAAATGTTCGTCATTAATTAACCAAACAGTCGTACAGCCTCGTTTGTGACCAATGCTAAGATTCTTCGCAATATCCTCTATGTAAACAGTCTCTTTTGGATTAATACCGAATTTTTTGACCATAAGATCAAAGGTTTTTGCCTCAGGTTTAGGTACATAACCTGCGTCTTCTATATCAAATACTTTATCACGACCAAATAAATCATATATTCCAAGGTGGGTTAAAATATTTTCTGCATGCTCTGCACTTCCATTGGTGAAAATAAATTTTTTCATATCTAATTGTTCTAGTTCTCTTCTCATAACCAGATCTTCTTTCATAAATGAAAGATCGATAGTATGAACATATTTTAAAAATTCTTGGGGTGGTATGTTATGGTGGATCATTAGACCATTTAAACTTGTGTTGTATTTATAAAAATAATTGGTTTGAAGCTCTTTAGCTGCATCTGTATCTATTTTTAGCCTCTCTGAAATAAATTTAGTCATTCTTTTTGATACTTGCCCGAAAACTTTTTCCAAAGAATAATTATTATGTTTTCCATAACATACCCCGTCTAGATCTAATAAAAGATATTTTTTTTCTTTTAGATTCATTTCATTTTCTAATTAGTGTTCCAGATCCCTTATCAGAGAGTAACTCAAATAAAATTGAGTGTTTTAAACGTCCATCAATAATACAAACCCCTTTAACTCCATTACTTGCAACATCTAAACAATTTTTAATTTTTGGTATCATTCCACCACTTATAATTTTATCTTTTATTAACTCATTTATTTTTTCAGTATTAATTTCAGCTATTAAATTTTTGCTATTATCCAATACCCCTTCAACGTCACTCATGATAATTAATCGTCTAGCATTAAGTTTTTTTGCTATGGCACCTGCAGCTGTGTCAGCATTGATGTTGAAAACTTGATTATTCTTATCCAGCCCCAATGGAGCTATTACAGGTACTTTTTTTTCATTCATTATCTTTTCAATTATAAATTTACTAATTTCTTTTGGAGTACCAACAAAGCCAAGATCTCTATTTTCTTGTTCAACTAACAAAATATTATTTTTCTGATTAGTAATACCTTGACTGTCACAGCCGTTTTTTTTCAGAGCTTCTGTTATTTCTTTATTAAAGTTGTTTAAAACATCTTCAACAACACCAATAGATTTTTCACATGTAATTCTCAATCCGTTGATAAAATTACTTTTAATTCCTGTTTTATTTAATTGGTTTGAAATTCTCTTTCCTCCACCATGAATTATAATAGTTATTAAACCTAATTTGTTAAGTATTGAAATATCATTAACAAAGTTATTAAACAGGTTTTTATCAACTAAAACACTACCACCACATTTAATAACTATGTATTCATCATTATATTTCACCAAGTAGTTTTTTACCTCTTCAATGGTGGGGCCTTTTGTAGGCAAGATTTTTTTTATTTCTTCCTCTGTAAGTCTAGACATTAAGTAACAGTTTTAACCGTTGTTCTTTTCATGATTACTACTTGCTGAGCCATTGTTAATATATTGTTTGCAGTCCAATAAAGAACAAGACCACTAGGAAAAGGTGCAAGTATTACAGTTAAGAAAAGCGGAAAAAATGCAAAAATTTTTGCTTGCATTGGATCTGTTGGAGCCGGGTTTAATTTTTGTTGCACATACATCGATGCGCCCATTGCTATTGGCAAAACCCCAATAACTAAAAAAGAAGGCACATCATAAGGTAATAACCCAAATAAATTGAAAATACTTGTTGGATCTCTCTCAGATAAATCTTGAATCCACCCATAAAATGGCATTTGTCTCATTTCAATAGTTACAAACAAAACTTTATAGAGTGCAAAAAATATAAAAATTTGAGGAATTATTGGTAAACAGCCTGACATAGGATTTACACCTTCCTTCTTGTAGAGAGCCATCATTTCTTGCTGCAACTTCATCTTATCATTCTTATGTAATTCCTTTAACCGAGTCATTTCTGGCGTAAGAGCTTTCATTTTTGCCATACTCCTAAAAGAGTAATTGGCGAGAGGAAATACAGCTATTCTTATACAAACAGTTACTGCTATTATGGCTAAACCATAATTTCCTAACATCTTAAAAAAATAATCTAATGCGAACCACAGAGGCTTTGTAAGAAAATAAAGAAATCCCCAATCGATTACCAAATCAAACTTGTCTATTTTTAAAGATTCTGCATAACCATCTATTACCTCTACTCTTTTTGCACCAACAATTATTTTAATTTCATTTTCTATAGAGCTATTCTCACCCAACTCCTGTGGGTTTGTTGTGATAAAATTAATCCTAAACTTATTTTTATAATCAAATGTTGTTTTAAATTCCTCATTTTCTACAGGAATTATAGACGTTAAATAATATTTATCACTGATACCTAGCCAGCCTTTTTTTGCAATTTTTGAAAATTTTTTATCCTGTATATCGTCATAGTCTTCCTCTATAAGCTCATCATCCAAAACAGAAATTGGTCCCTCATGAAGAATAAAAAAATTTTGTAAGCCTTCAGGAATCTTATTTCTTATAATTTGTCCATAACTATAAAAATCATATTTTTTACTGGATAAATTTACTATTTTTTGTTTTACGGTGAATAAAAATTTATTATCTAACGAAATTTCTTTTTCAAAAGTAATTCCTTGCTTATTTTTCCACATCAATTTAATTGGAGATTGTTCAGTAAGCTTATTATTTCCAACGACCGACCAAATTGAATTTGAGTTTGGTACATCAATATTTTTATCAGTTGTAACAAATCCTGTTTCTATAAAATAGCCATCAGCTATATTTCTCGGGCTTAGAAGCTTAATCTTTTCATCACTTTTGAGGTTCACTTTATAATCTTTTAATATTAAATCATCAATTACTGCTCCTCTTAAGGATATTGAACCTACTATACTTTGATTCTCAAAACTTACTCTTTCACTTTCTTCTAATGCATCATCTCTAGAAATTTGAACTAAAGTTTCTTTTTCATCTAAACTTGGCGTATCAGTATTTTGTTCAATTTTTTTTTGCTCTGCTAATTTTTGTTTTTTTATTGGTTGTTCTGGTATGAAAAAAAGAGAGTAAAGTACAATTACTGCTGTTGATAAAGCTATAGCTGCAATGACATTCTTAGAGTCCAAGATTATACCACATCCTTTCTCTCGACTGGATCATGTCCTCCATGACCAAACCAAGGATTACATCTTAAAATTCTTAACGACGATTTAAAAATAGCTTTAACAAAGTTATACTTTTCAAAACATTCTAAACAGTAGCTACTACAAGAAGGTTCGAATTTGCATGATTTATAAAAAAACGGGCTAAGGAAAAATTTATACAGCCTAATTAAAAAAATGAATATTTGATTTATTATTCTCATTATTTAATTCTTTTAAAATCCTGAAATAGAGTTTCTTTTATATTTTTAAATTCACTATTTAACATAGTTGGCTTAGCAATAACAAGAAAAGAAAAATCTAAATTTATTGATATCTTTTTTACAACATCATTCATAATATTTCTTAGCCTTCTTTTAATTTTGTTTCTTTGAACGGCATTTCCAATTTTTCTTTTAACAGAAAACGAAATATTTAATTTTTTATTATTTTTTTTTTCTAATTTACCAAAAAAAATTGTAACGTACTTATTTGAAATACTTTTTTTTTTTAATAAATTTCTAAATTCCTCGTTTTTGGAAAGAGCAACTATTTTGCTTTTCATTAATTTAACCAGATACAGTTAATGACTTTCTTCCTCTTGCTCTTCTTCTAGCTAAAAGTTTTTTTCCACCTTTTGTTTTCATTTTTGATCTAAAACCATGTTTTCTTGCTCTTTTAATTTTAGATGGCTGGTAAGTTCTTTTCATAAAATGTGATTAAATTTTGTTAAATTTCGCCCTTTATAGTAATTAAATATATAAATAGCAAATAGAAGATTTTATAATAACGATTACTATTTATGGAAAAAGCTAAAAAAATTAAATTATTTATAGGATTATCATACTTTATTTTAGTATCAGTATTTCTACTTTTCTTTTTTTCAAAATTTAGTATTCAGGAAATAACTTCTTATGATTTTATAAAAGAGAATAGATTATACTTGCTCGAGCTTAAGAAATCGAATTTTTTCATTTTATCTATAATTTTTTTAATTTTGACAATTTTATGGGTTTTCCCTTTTTTAGGATTTGGATCTCCCATTGCACTTTTAGGTGGATTTATCTTTGGAAAATGGATTGGTACAATTATAGTTGTTATGGGCCTAAGCATTGGAGCAACTTTTTTATACATATTTGGAAATTATTTTTTAAAAGATTTAATTAGAGAAAAATTTTTGAACAAGTTTCAAAGACTTGAGATAAAATTCAAAAAATCAGAGTTTATTTATCTACTTATATATCGTTTTATAGGCGGAGTGCCTTGGCAGCTGAGTTGTTTGTTACCAACTCTTTTTAATGTAAAGGTGAGTAATTTTTTCTTTGCATCTTTTATTGGAATTATTCCTCAAATTTTTCTGGCAGTTTCCATTGGAAGTGGATTAGAAAAAATTATTGATCAGAACTCTGAAATACCAAAAATTACAGATATAATTTATACACAAGAAATTTATCTTCCAATCACAGCTTTCTTTTGCTTAGTGATATTAACCATCTTTCTAAGAAAAATATTTTATAAGAATTAGTGGTGCTCCCACCCTGTACTGACCAGGGAACTAGTCCTTACCAAGGACTTGTTATACCATTTAACTACAGGAGCTAATCTTAAAAATTGTATTTTGTGTATAATAAAGCATTTTTTCAAAATATTGCCTTAATTTTTTGGCCAATATGATTTATATCTACTTAGGAAAAATTTTATGGGTATTCATTACGATTATAAATCTACAAAGAGTGCAAAGCTTATGGAAAAGCAGGCCAAAAGAGAGAAAAAACTTGCTGAAAAAAAGGCTAAGCGTCTTGCAAAAGAGGGGCCTAAAAAGGAAGAAAATAAAGCAAAAGTTTTGGACGCCTCAAAACCAATAACATTAGATTTTCTCACTAATCCAAATAAAGAATGAGCAATATTGATAAAAAAGATCGTTTGAGTGTAGCATTAAGAAAAAATTTGAGAAAAAGAAAATTGTTCCAAAAAAAAAATAAAAAGAAAAACAAATAATGTCAGTTCTTTCCGACAAATGGATAAGAAGAATGTCACAAGACGTAGCTATGATTGTGCCATTTGAAGAAAAACAGATACGAGGTGATAGTATATCTTATGGTTTATCTTCATTTGGATATGATGCAAGAGTTTCTGATGAATTTAAAATTTTTACTAATGTAAATTCTGAAATAGTTGATCCAAAAAATTTTAAACCTACTAATTTTGTTACAAAAAAAACTTCAGAATGCATTATACCGCCAAATTCATTTGTATTAGCAAGAACTGTTGAGAAATTTAAGATACCTGAGGATGTTTTAGTAGTTTGTCTTGGGAAATCAACTTATGCAAGATGTGGTATAATTGTAAATGTTACCCCACTAGAGCCTGGTTGGGAGGGATATGTCACTTTAGAGTTTTCAAATACTACACCGCTACCAGCTAAAATTTATGCAAATGAGGGTGTTGCCCAATTTATTTTCCTTAAAGGAAATGAAAAACCAGAAGTTACTTATGCAGATAGAAAAGGCAAATATATGGGTCAAGGACCAGAGCCAACACTACCAAAAGTATAATCATGCAAAAATTAGAAGTGTTAGGAGCAGCTAAGCTCAAAGGAAATGTTAATATCTCAGGTTCAAAAAATGCATCTCTACCAATTTTAGCCGCAACAATATTATCAAATAAAAAAATTTTCCTCAAAAATCTCCCAAAGGTTAAAGATATTGAGACTATGATTAATCTCTTAAAATCAATGGGATCACAAATTAAATCAGATAAAAAAAATTTAATAATAAATAATTACAAACAAAATAAAAATTTTGCATCTTATAACTTAGTTAAAACCATGCGAGCTGGAATACTAGTTCTAGGACCTTTGCTTGCTAAATTTGGAAGAGCTAAAGTTTCACTTCCCGGTGGCTGTGCTATTGGTACTAGGCCTGTTGATATTCATTTAAAAGCTTTATCAAAATTAGGTGTTAAATATAAAATCAGTCAAGGATATGTACATGCAATAGCACCAAAAGGATTGATTGGATCAAAAATACATTTTCCAAAAATATCAGTTGGAGCAACCGAAAACTTAATTATTGCAGCAAGTTTAGCTAAGGGAACCACATTTTTAAGCAATTGTGCAATAGAACCAGAAATAAAGGACTTAGTAAATTTTTTGTTGAAAATGGGATGTAAATTAAAATGGGTATCAAAACGTTCTTTAAAAATTGAAGGTGTAAATTATCTAGAAGAGGCAAGTTATACTATAATGTTTGATAGAATTGAGGCTGGAACATATCTAATTGCTGCAGCTGTTACTGAAGGGAATTTAAAAATAAAAAATGTCAATCCTACTTTAATTAAAACGGAAATAGATATTTTAAAGAAAATAGGAGCTAAGATTAAAGTTAAGAGAAATGAAATTCATATTATAGGTTGTAAAAAAATTAAAAGTATAAATTTGAAAACAGCACCATGGCCAGGTTTAGCTACCGATTTACAGGCTCAAATGATGGTACTACTTTGTAAGGCTAATAAGAAATCTATAATTCAAGAAAATATTTTTGAAAATAGATTTATGCATGTTGCAGAATTAAATCGAATGGGTGCAAAAATTTTGATTAATGGAAATAAGGCCATTATAGATGGAAATACTGAATTTGCTGCTGCAGAATTAATGGCTACAGATCTAAGAGCGTCCGTATCTCTTGTTTTGGCAGCATTAACAACAAAAGGAAAATCTTTAATAAATAGAATTTATCATCTCGACAGAGGCTACGAAAATATTGAAAAAAAATTACAGAAGATTGGAGCAAAAATAAGAAGGGTTAACTAATGAATAAAAAGTATATGGCTCAAATAATTGCAACAGATAATGAAGGTTTGCAAATGATTTCAGCCTGTAGTTCTGGTGCTAAAGTTAAAGTATCAGATATAAAGTACCTTGGTTTAAACAAAGTTTTTCTTATATCTATTGAGAGGACCAAAATAGAAAAAGGTCAAAAAGATAAAAAGATAAATAGTGTTTGCAGATTTGATTTTGTTGATAAAGTAAAATCAAAAAATATTGATCAAAATAATCATGAAATAATACTAGAATTAATTGCTATAGATTATATGAAAAACAAAAATAACTTTGAAATTAATCTTATTTTCCAGAATAATGCTCACATTGCTTTGACTACTGAAACAATTGAAGTAAGACTTGAGGACCAAAATGAAATTAAAGAAAAATGAAAATCATAAATTGTAATAGTAGAAATTTTAATCATTCACTAAATACTTTGCTTGATAAAAGAAGGACCAAAGTTCAGGCTAATTTATCATCTGTAAGTAATATAATTAAAGACGTAAAAAAAAATGGAGATAAAGCATTACTGAAGTATGAAAAAAAATTCAACAAAAATAGTATTATTATTCCAAATTCAAAAGAAATAACAAAATCAATAAAATCTTTAGATAGAAAAGTTAAACTTGCAATAGATTTAGCTTATAAAAGAATTTTTAAATTTCATTCTCTACAAAAATTCAAAAATATTTCTTACATAGATAAATTTAAAAATAGATTAGAATACAAATATCTTCCGATAGATTCAGTTGCAATTTATGTTCCAGGATCTTCGGCATCTTATCCTTCTAGTGTGCTTATGAATGCCATCCCTGCGCTAATAGCTGGCGTAAAAAGATTAGTATTGATAAATCCTGGAATAAAAGGAAAACAAAATCCAGCAGTATTATACGCAGCAAAAAAATGTAAAATCAGTGAAATTTATTCTATTGGAGGCCCTTCTGCAATTGCTGCATTAGCTTATGGAACAAAAAAAATTAAAAAAGTGAATAAAATTGTTGGACCCGGTAATTCATATGTTGCTACCGCTAAAAAGGAAGTATTTGGAGATGTTGGAATTGAAAGTATGACCGCTGGTCCTTCTGAAGTAACAGTCGTATGTGATAAGTTTTCAAATCCAGCATGGGTTGCCAGTGACCTAATTGGTCAAGCAGAACATGATAATCTTGCACAATGTATCTTGATTTCAAAAGATAAAAGAATGATTAAAAAAGTAGAAGAAGAAATATCAAAACAACTTAAACAAATCTCACGTTCTTCAATTGCAAAAAAAAGTTTAATGTCCAATGGTATCTTGATAGAAGTTAATTCTGACAAAAAAATAATTGATATAGTCAATAGAATTGCTCCAGAACATTTGGAGCTGAATGTAAAAAATTATAAATCTTTTGTTTCAAAAATTAAAAATGCTGGATCAATTTGTTTAGGAAAGTATGCAGTCATGGCAATGACAGATTATAATATTGGATCAAATCATATCCTCCCAACAAATGGCTCAGCAAAATATTCAAGCGGTATAAGTGTTAATGAATTTTACAAAAGAATTTCTTACATAAACTTGTCAAAAAAGGGTATTGAAAGTCTTGGACCATCAGTTATAACTCTTGCAAATTATGAAGGTTTAGATGCGCATGCACAATCTGTAATAAAAAGAATTAGGAGAAAATAAATTTGTCAAAGCAAGACTTACTTGAATTCAAAGGTAAAGTAACAGATCTGTTACCAAATGCTATGTTTAGAGTTCAATTAGAAAATGGTCATGTCGTTACAGCTCATACGGCAGGCAAATTAAGAAAAAATAGAATTAGAGTATTACAAGGTGATAATGTTACAGTTGAGATGACGCCATACGATCTCACAAAAGGTAGAATAATCTTTAGAGGTTAATTTTTGCCTCGGTAGCTCAGGAGTAGAGCAGAGCCCTGAAAAGGCTTGTGTCGGAGGTGCGAATCCTTCCCGAGGCACCATCAAAACATCTTGAATTTCATCAAAAAGAAATTAACTTCTATAAATAATAAATAACAAAAGGACTAAGAAATAAGATGAGTACACTAAAAGGAACCGTTAAATGGTTTAACGGGAAAAAAGGCTTTGGATTTATCGAAAGAGAAGACAAAGAAAAGGATGCGTTTGTTCATGCAAGTGCTGTAAAAGCAGCTGGAATGAGATACCTAAATGAAGGAGATAAATTAGAATTTACATTAGAGGATGGTCCAAAAGGTCCGTCTGCGGTAAATTTAAAAAAAGTAGATTAGTTTCAGAAATTCTAAAAGGACGTTTTTTTAATAGATTAAAAGACGTCCTTTTCTTTTATGGGTTGAATAATTTAGATTTTTGATTAAAAAGACCCCCATGATTATAAATTTAACAATTAATGCAATTACTAACAGATTTCACAAAATCTGTTTCCATAGCCTGTAGGCTATTTATTTATAATATAATTTTAATCCACATAAAAATAATATAAAAACAAGGAATGCCTGGGTGGTGTAACGGTTAGCACGAAAGTTTGTGGAACTTTAAGTTTGAGTTCGATTCTCAGCCCGGGTACCAAAAAAATGAATAAAGAAAATAAATTAGTTCCTGGATTACCTTCAGGATTTGAAGATCGATGGGGAAAAAAAGTTCTTCTTAAGAAAAAGCTTTTAACAGCTATTGAGAAAAATTTTATTAAATTTGGAGCAGAAGCTCTTGAAACTCCTTCGTTTGAAATTAGTGAAAATATAGGATCTTTTCTGGCAGAAGATGATGCTAATCCTATGTCTGATGTATTCTCATTTGAAGACGGAGAAAAAAATATTACCCTTCGTTATGATCTTTCAAGCCCACTTGCAAGATTTTATGCTCAAAAAAATCAAGAACTTCCATCAATTTTTAAAAGATATCAAATTCAAAATGTATTTAGAAACGAGAAAGCTGGAAATGGCCGTTATAGAGAATTTATGCAAGCTGATTTTGACATTGTTGGAAATGTTAATTCTGCACAAGCAAATGCTGAACTTTGTAATTTAATATCAAGTACACTTTTAGATTGTGGTCTAAATAGAGATCAATTTATAATTAATGTAAGTAATAGAAAAATAGTTCAAGGTTTAATTGATGACTTAAATATACCCGAAGAAAAAAAAATTAAAGTCATTCGAGCGATAGATAAGCTTGATAAACCAGGATTTGGTTTAAAAGGAGTTGAAGAGCTACTTAAAAAAGAAAGAAAGGATCAGAGTGGTGCTATCACCAAGGGAGCTGATTTAAGTAATGATCAAGTAACACAAATATTAAATTTTTTAAAAATAAAAGATTTAAAAGAACTTAAACAAACTTTAAAAAACTCACTATCCCAAGAAGGAATAAAAGAACTCGAGGATGTTTTTGAGATGCTGGGCTATGGATCTAATTTAAAGCAAGTTAAGACTAATTTCACAATTGTAAGAGGATTAGCTTATTACTCTGATTTTATTGTAGAAACTAACTTAAATTTTAAAATTATGAATAATAAAGGCAAAGCAGTTGATATTGGAAGTGTATGCTCTGGAGGAGCCTACGCTAAACTTATTTCAAGATTTAGGGGGGTTGATGTTCCGGGGACAGGAATTAGTTTTGGGGTTGATCGATTATTATTTGCATTAATGCAACTGGATCAAATTAAAGTAAAGGATCAAAAACCAGTTTTAGTATGTGTAATGGATAAAAAATTTTTGAAGAACTATTATGAGATAGTCGATTTATTAAGAGAAAATAATATAAACGCTGAGGTATTTTTAAGTACCAAAAAAAATTTAGGAAAGCAGCTGGAGCTAGCAAATAAACGTGAATTATCAGTTGCCATCATTTGTGGAGAAAATGAAATTAAAGATAACACTGTAACTATTAAAAATCTTAAAGGTGTTAAGGGTGAAAATAGCCAAACAATTCCTAAATCAAATTTAATAAATGAAATCAAAAAACTTATCTGATAAAGTTCTTAGATCTGTAAAGTCTAAGGGATTTAAATATATTGAATTACCTTCAGTAATTGAAACAAATCATATTGTTCAACGATCTGGTGAAAGTTTTAGAAAATTTATTTTTTCATTTATAGATCAGACAGGTAATGAATTATGTTTGAGACCCGATCTTACAATTGCTTCATGTTTAAGATATTTAGAAAAAAATTTGAAAGGAAAAGAAAAAATTTTTTATAGTGGACAGGCTTATAGAAAATCTCAAAATAAAAAAGATTCTATAATCCGAAATCAAGTTGGTTTTGAGATTATAGGATCAAAAGATGAAAAAAATGACGATAAAGAAATAATAAATACATCACTAAAATCACTTAAAGTTCTAAAATATTCAATAGGCACTCTAACGATTGGTAATGTGGAGATTTTTAATCTCCTAATATCTAAATTAGACATACCAAAAAGGTGGAAATTAAGACTTACAAGACATTTTTGGCGAGAAGACTATTTTAGTGATTTATTAAAAAGATTAGAAACAAATTCTGATGTAGACCCAACTATTGTCGAAGTTGATAAGAGACGTTATTTAAAAATGTTAAAACACGATCAATCATCAATTGTTGCAGGTAGAACAATCAAAGAAATTTTAGAAAGGTTTGATAAAAAGATTAAAGACCCAAGAAGAGCAAGCAAGGGAAGAAATGTTTCAAAAGTTATCAAAGAATTTTTAAGAATTAAATGTCCAATAAGCAAAGCTGCTTATGAATTGAATAAATTTTTCAAGAAGAATAAAATTAATCTTATTGTTGATCAAAAATATTTTCCTATTTCAAAAAATAAGATTTCCAAACTGAATGTAGTTTTCTCAACAGCTTTTGGTAGACAATTAGAATATTATACAGGAATGGTTTTCAAAATAGATATCAAATACAATTCAAAAATTATTAATTGTTGTAATGGTGGTCGTTACGATAGGTTGATATCTGATCTTGGCTCTAAAAAACAAATACCAGCAGTTGGAGCTGCTTTAAATCTTAATTATTAACTATGAAGAATTTTATAAATATTGGAATTCCCAGTAAAGGACGATTAAGAAAAGATGTTTTAAAAATTTTTTATAAAAAAAAATTAAAACTTATTTCTGAAAGAGGAGAAAGGGATTTAATTGGATCAATTAAGAATAAACAGAATATTAAAATTCTTTATTTACATGCACGAGAGATCATTGAGAGATTGGGAGATGGTTCTTTGGATATTGGTTTTTCAGGTTTCGACTTGCTTAAGGAAAGTGAAATTAATGTACAAAATAAAATTAATGTAATTAAAAAACTTGATTTTGGAAAAGCAAATTTAGTAGTGGCTATACCCGATCCTTGGATTGATGTTCAAACGATAGCTGATCTTGAGGAAATTGCTTTTGAATTTAGAGATAAAAAGAAAAAGAGATTAAGAGTTGCAACTAAATATCCAAATTTAACTAGAGACTTTTTATTTTCAAAAGGGGTCACACAATTTAAGCTGGTAGATAGTTTAGGAGCTACGGAGTCGTATCCTTTCACGGGTTCATCAGAGTTAATATCTGATATTACACAAACTGGAAAAACTTTAGAGGCAAATAAATTAAGAGAATTAAGAGATGGAATAATATTAAAATCTCAAGCCTGTATCTTCACTTCAAAAAAGAATAGTAAGAAAAAAGGATTAAAGAATTTTATAGGATTACTTTCCAAGTAGTTTGTCTTTGAAATAAATTAGAATAATTTTAATAATATCTATATTTCTTATAATTGCATAGAGGCCAACTGAAACTAATAGAATTAATATAATTAAAAAATATATGTTCATAATTAATTACTAATATTTGAAAATAAATTTAAATTTTCATCTTTTTCATAAAGAAAATTTTTTATTATATTTTCAAAGAGAGAAGATATAGTCTTATAATTTATTACGGTAAAGAAAATATAAATTGAAATATAAAAATAGGAGTATAACGTAGAGAATCATGGATATAATAATAGTAGGATTAATAGTATTTGTTTTATTGGTAAATATTGCTTTATTTTTAAAGTTTAAAAACAAGCCTAATGAGGAGGATAATAAAGATCAAGAAGTCCTTAAAATCAAGGATGATATCAATAGTCTAAAAAATTCATTAGGTGAGTCATTCAATAGTATGAGTAAAGAAGTTGCTAAAGATATGACAGCAGCCTTAACTAAAGTAGATGAAAAAGTTGGTAATTTTAATCAACAAGTTCAATTATTAAATCAAAGCCAAGAGGGGATTACTAAAATTTTAGCTGGGGTTAAAAAGTATGGAACTTTAGCAGAATATTCTTTAGGAGCCCTTGTGAAAGATTTACTACCTGCATCTCAATTTATTACTAATGTAAAGATGAAAGAGGACACTAGTGAAAATGTCGAATTTGCAATTAAACTTCAAGGAGATGTTTTGGTACCAGTGGACTCTCATTTTCCTGCTGAAAAGTTTAAAGCAATAACAGATGCTCATGAAGCAGATGATAAAAAGGCAGCTGCTGATGCTAGAACTAAATTGGCGAGTGCATTTAAAGCAAAAGCAAAAAGTGTAAATGAAAAATATATTGTTCCACCAAAGACCACTGATTTTGCAATTGTGTATGCACCAACTGAGAGTCTTTATAAAGAATTAACAGAGTACCAGGATCCAAGCACCAAGGAATTGCTTACTCAAGAATTAATGAGAAAGTATAAAATTGTAATTTGTGGTCCTAATACTCTATCAGCTTATTTGCAATCTCTACATATGGGCTTTCAGTCATTGAAGGTTCAAAAAGGTGCTACAGAGATTTATAATCATTTAAAAACGATCACTACCAGATTTGGTAAGCATTTTGACAATATTGTTGTGCTTAGAAAAAAATTAGAAGAAGCTATGAGTGTAGTTGATAAGTTTGGTACTGATGCGAGATCAATTAGTAGAACTCTAGAAAATATCAAAGATCCCGAACAGGTTGAGAAAGCTGTTCAAACAGAAAATGTAGAAAAATTTGTCGAAAGAAATAAACAAGCAAAAAATTAATTTCTTTTTTCCAAAAATACCGATTATAAGAAATCACATGCGTTGGAATAAGAAATATAACTACCCCAAATCATCAAGAGCTACTGAAGATGGAATAAGAAGATATGTATTGGGAGAAACAAAATTACCAAGCGTAACATCGATACTTGATGTAACTAAGTCTGAGGAAGATAAAGCTGCGTTAGCAAATTGGCGTGAAAGAACTGGTCACAAAGAAGCTGAAGCAATTACAAAAGCAGCTAGTAGTAGAGGTTCTCAGATGCATAGTTATTTGGAGTCTTATATTTTAGGAAGAGAAAATTTAAGTTTCTTTGAAGAAAATGAACAATATAAAAAGATGGCAAAAGAAATTATTGATAAGGGGCTAACAAACAGATTAGAGGAAGTTTATGGTGTTGAGTGTACAATGGTGTACCCAACGAAATATGCAGGCACTGCAGATTGTGTTGGATTGTACGAGGGAAAAGAAACGATAATTGATTTTAAGCAATCTAATAAACCAAAAAAGGCTGAATACATAGACTCTTGGTTTTTACAAACTGCGGCTTATTCATTAGCTCACGATGTTGTGCATAACTCCAATATCAAAGCTTGTGTTATCCTTGTTTGCACAGTAGATAATTTGTTTCAAGAATTTAAAATTCAAGGCCCTGAATTAATTACTTATCAAAATTTATTTTTGGGCAGATTAAAAAGATTTAATGAAATGAGTAATTCAAGCTAAAAAATGGATAAAATTGTTATTTACGACACAGAAACGACTAATAGTACTATTTGGGGTTCTATAATTGAAGTTGGTGCTGTTGTAGTTGATAAAAATTTAAAAGAGATTGGAAAATTGAATATTAGGGGTCGAATGCCAGAAGGGGAAGTTCCAAGTGCAAAGGCTTTACTTGTTAATTCAACTAGTATTGATTTATTAACCAAAGGTAATTATTCACATTATGAATTTTTAGGTGCAGTTGAAAATTTTTTTACAAAGTGTGCTCCAGCGATATTTATGGGTTGGTCAAATCTAAATTTTGATAGAAGAATGTTTCACTTTAATTTTTTTAAGGGCAATCGGTATCCTTATGCTACGCACTCATCGCCTAATAGCGAACATGATGGTTTACATATAGCAAGGGCTGCACAAACATTAAATCCTGACACATTAAAAACAGAATTAACAGAAGCAGGAAATCCAAGCCTTGCCTTAGAATCTTTATCTAGAATGCAAGGTTTTGATACCTCAGCTAGCCACACAGCTTACGTAGATGCGCAAAACTCACTGAAGGTTCTTAGAATTATAAAAGATAAGCATAAAGAAAATTGGGATACTTTTTTAAAGACATCAACAAAAACAAGCGTAGAAACATTTTTAAAAAATGATGGCATATATTCTATTTTTGAAAATGTGAAGGGTAGAAATATGATGTATCTTACTGGAACGCTACATCCAAATCATTGCTTTCATCCATCTTATGCATCTTGGGGATATGTTTGGGACTTAAGAAGGGATCCAGAACCATTGTTAGACTTACCGGTAAATCAATTACGAGATGTATTAAAAAAATATAGCCCTAAGGCTTTAAGAGTTTTAAAGACTAATAAAGCTCCAGTAATTTTAGATAAACAGTTTGCTCTTAAACAAAAACCTTATTTAGATTTAGATTTAGCAACAATTCAAAAGAGAGCTAAACTTGTTAGAGAAAATGAAAATTTTTGTAAAAATATTCAAGTTATAAATAGAGAAGCCGCAGAGGAAAAGGAACAAACTAAAACTCAAGAAGATTTGCTACCTGAGGAAACTTTATACGAAAAATTTATTCCTAACAAAGATACAGCTCTATTTAAAATATGGCACAGTTCGTCATGGGAGGATAAATTAAGATTATTAGATAAGTTTCAAGATAAAAGATGTAGTTGGTTTGGCCAAAAAATTATTTACCAAGAGGCCCCACAAATTTTACCACCCGATTTATATAAAAATATAAAAAGTGAAATTGCGAGAAGAATATTAAGCAAAAATAGAGAAAAGTGGCAAACAGTAAATATGGCGTATACCGAAATTGATTATTTAAGGGATCAAGCATCTAATAGAGATGATGAAGAAGAATTAAAAAAGCTTGAAGAAATTAACCAATTTATTATGTCAATTGAAAAAAAATACGAAATAGCATAGTTGACATTGACAAAAATAATAATAGATAGTTTACATGCTTACAAATTTCAAAGACGAAGATTTTGATAGTAAAATCAAAAATGAAGATATTTCAGTAATTCAATTTAGTGCTGCTTGGTGTGGTCCTTGTAAAGCTTTGAAACCAATAATGGATAAGTTATCTGATGATTATAAAGATAAAGCAGGCTTTTATTATGCTGATATTGAAGATGGTGGAATAAACACTGGCAGCGCAGCAGGGATAAGAGGTGTACCAACAGTTATAATTTATAAAAAAGGTATCGAAGTCGATCGAAAAGTTGGTGGTGTTCCCGAAAGTAATATGAAAGAGTTTTTAGAAAAAAATATTTAATTCAAATTTAGCATTTCACCTGCTAAATACAAAGATCCAGTTATGATTAATACATCATCTTCTTTTAGGGAGATAGATTTAATAGCTTGCTCAATATTCTCTTTATATTGAACTTTATGAATATTTTTGAATTTTTTTTTTAATTCTTTTCCGCTAATAGAATTTGGTTGTCCAGGAATATCTATAGTTGTTATGGAAGAAATATCCTTAAAATAACTTATATATTTTTCATGATCTTTATTAGCCATCATTCCTATAATTACATGTTTGTTACAATTAAGAGTCTGAAGGAATTCATTTAAAACTCTTGCACCATCTTCATTATGACTTCCATCTATTATTAATCTATTGCTTTTTACTAATTCTTTAAGTTTTCCAGACTGTATTTCTTGTAGTCTGGCAACGCTCTCAATTTTTGATATCCCATTTTTAATATCATCTTCTTTAATATCAAAATCTAATAATCTTAAGGTTGCTATAGCTGTAGATATATTTTCTAATTGGAACTGACCCAAAATGTTAGGCATTGGAATTTTTAATCCACCAAACTTATCTTCAAAATAAAAAAAATTATTTTCTCCATGAGAGAAGCTAAAATCTTCGTTAAAAAATAATTTTTTAGATTTATTTTTTGAAATTGATTTTTTAATACAATTAGTCGTATGAATAGAATTTTGTTTAGATATAATTATATTTGAATTTAAAAGAGATGATGTTTTTTCAAATACAATTTTTTCAACTGTTTGCTGGTCTTTTGGTAACCAATCTAAATGGTCTCTGCTTATCGAACATATAATACTAGCTAAATTATTCTTGAGTATATTTGTTGCATCAAATCTATGAAATAAACCTGCCTCAATGAGATTAATATTATTTGGGTATTGTGCTGCTTTATAGAAATAACAAGCTGACAATATTTCAAAAAAGGTAATTGGTTGATTATTGTTAATTTCTTCAACTTCTTCGAAAAGATTGCCTAATTTTTCGTCATCTATTTCTTTATTATCAAAAATGAATCTTTCATTTATTCTTCGAATATGAGGACTTGTATAAACGTTACATTTTTTTTTTGCTTCTTTTAAAATTGAAAAAATTGCATTTATTGTAGACTGTTTTCCATTTGTACCTACTACAGATATAGCTTTAATTTTATCTTGAGGATTTCCTAATTTATTACAAAGAAATTTAATTCGATCAAGACTTAGATCAATTTCTTTAGGATGCAACTTTAGAAAGCGACTGAGAATTTTCTTTAATTTCATTTTCATCAGTGCTTATAGCAGAATTTTTCTTCAACAATATCGATAATAAGGTTCCTATTTTCTCTGAAACATCTTTTCTTTCTATAATCAGATCAACAAAACCTGTTTTTTCTAGATACTCACTTTTTTGGAACCCCTCAGGCAATTCTTCTTTTACTGTTCCTTGAATAACTCTCGCTCCAGCGAAAGCAATTAATGCGCCGGGCTCAGCAATATGGATATCTCCTAACATAGCATATGATGCTGTAATTCCACCTGCAGTTGGATCTGTTATGCATACTATATATGGCAGATTTTTTTCTTTTAATTCATTAATAGCAAGTGTTGTTCTTGTCATTTGGGATAAGGAAATTAAACTTTCCATCATCCTCATGCCGCCCCCTGCACTAATACATAAGAAAGGAGTTTTATTTTCAATGGCATGTTGAATACCATATAAAAAAGCTTCACCCTCAGCAGCTGCCATGGAAGCTCCTAAAAAATTAAAATCAGAGGCCACTGCAGTTATTTTAATATTGTTTATAGTACCACAAACAACCATCATTCCACAGTCCATACCTGTTTTTTTTCTAGCACTTTTCAGTCTGTCCTTGTAAGCCTTAGAGTCAGTCCAATTTAATGGATCATCTTTTGGAATTGGTGTTTTAAATATTTCATAATTATTTTTTCCAAATAAAATATCAAATCTTTGTTTTGGGTTAATACGATGATGTTTATTACAATCTGGACATACCCAAAGATTTTTTTCTAGATCTTTCTTTAAAATTGGTCCTCTACAACAAGATGTCCAATCACTATTTGCAATATCTTCTTTAGTAGCTCTTTTGTGTATTGCAGATTTTATTTTTTCACCTGCTTTAATAATTTTTGTAATCCAATTCATTTAATTTTATTTTTTAACCTTTTTACTACATTAGCAACATTTGTGACAATATTTTGTCTTTTTTTTATTGATTGAGAAATTTCTTTACAAATGGCACTTCCAACTACTAAACCGTCTGCTTTATTTAATGAATTAATGGTTTTTTCAGTAATTCCAAAACCAATAACTATATTTTTTGAACTGTTTTGATTTTTTATTTTTTGATATTTTCTCATAATTTCTTTTGATGAAACTTTTAATTTTCCACCGGTAGTTGATAGCATGCTTATATAATAGATCATGTCATGCGAATCTTTAATGATTTTTTTTATTCTTGATCTTGAAGTTGTCGGTGAAATTAATTGAATAAAACTTATATTTTTTTTTTTGCATTTTAATGCAAAATTTTTATTTTCTGGATACGGAAAATCTACAACAATTAACCCGTCTACTTTTGCTTCTTTACTTTTAGTAATGAATTTATCCTCATTAAATTGATAGATCATATTATAATAACCCATCAAAATGATTGGTGTTGTTTTTTTTTCTTTTTTAAAATTTTTAGCTATTGAAAATACATCCTTAATTTTGATACCATTTTTAATTGCCCTGTAAGCACTAGTTTGAATTTGACCACCATCTGCAATTGGTGTGTTATGTGGAAATCCAAGCTCGCAAATATCAGCAAATCTCGATATTGATTTTAAAATTTCTAGTGATTTTTTTTTAGTGTTATCACCAGCAACGGTGTATGTAAGCAGAGCAGGCCTATTTTCACTCTTAGCTTTTATGAATGATTTACTTATTAAGGAGTTAAGCATTAAAATTTCCTAATCTTTTTTTTAAAATATCTCTATCTTTTTCTGCATCTCCACATGAATTTACAATAATTACAGTATCATTATGTAAACTTGGAGCAATTTTAATAGCTTCGGCAAAAGCGTGACAAGGTTCTAAACTTGGATTAAGTTTTTCGAATTTTTTAATAATTTTATATGCATTAAGGGCATCTTCATCAGTTGCATAAGTATATCTTGCTCTCTTTGTATCTTTTAAAAAGCAATGTATTGGACTTACGCCAGGATAATCTAATCCTGCACTAATCGACTCTGTTTCAGTGATTTGCCCCTCACTATTTTGACATACATAAGATGCAGATCCATGTAGAATTCCTATTTTTGCATTTCTACTTAAAGGAGCAGCATGAAGTTTAGATTTTTTTGGTCCACCAGCCTCAACACCAATCAATTCTATTTGGTTTTTATCATAATCAATAAATTCACTCCAAAAACCATAAGCAGAACTTCCACCTCCAACACAATTTATTAATTTTAATTTTTTTGGAATTTTTTCAAATTCTTCTCTCAGTTGTTTTTTAAGTTCTCTTGAAATCTGAGCAGTGCTCCACCCACAAATTTTTACAAAAATATTTGGCCCAACTGTTGAACCGACACACATATGTGTATTATCACAATTCGATACCCAGTATCTCATACATTCGCTTACTGCGTCAACAAGCGTTTGGCTTCCAGAGTAAACTGGAACTATTTCAGCACCATTTTTACGCATCGCATCACAATTAGGTTTTTGTCTTATAATATCTTTTGCTCCCATAAAAATTTTACACTTAAGGCCAAATTTTTTTGCAGCCATACTAAGCATTTTTCCTGCATAGCCCGCACCAGTATCACCAACAATGTATTTTTTTCCCATTGCTTTACAAATTAATGAGTGAACCGTCGCATTATAGATTTTATGTGCTCCACCATTAGCTTCTGAAACAACTTTCGTCCAAATTTGAGCTCCACCTAAGTGATTTGTTAAGTTTTCTAGTTTTATAAACGGCGTAGGGGATCCAATATAGTTTTTAAAATAAAAGTCTCTTTGCTTTAAAAATTTGGAATTTTTTCTAAGTCGCTTAAATTCTTTAGTTAAGTCTGCTATGGGTTTTTTTAGAGTTTCAGGAATAAAGCTGCCTCCAAATTTTCCACCCCAAAATCCGAACTTATCATGCTGGTCAATTAAAGGAATCTTTTTTTTTATTTTCATATTTTTAAGTTATTTATTTTATTCAAAAAAATCTCTATTTTGGAAATATCCTTTACACCAGATGTTTCAAGCCCCCCTGATATATCTATAATATCTGCTATTTCTCTAAGATTATCAAGGTTATCATTAAACTTAATGTTTCCTGCTATCATCACTCTCTTATCAAACTCAATATTTCTCAAAAAAGAATGATTAAAAGATTTACTTTTTTCGTAACCCTTACTATCAAACAAATAGATATCAGAAATACTTCTAAAAAGTTCAAATTTTTTCACATCTTCACCACTTTCAATAGTAAATGCCGTTATTATCTTTTTTTTGTATTTTTTTTTGATTTCTTTAGTTTTTTTTGGATCACAATCATAAAGTTGATAATAATCAAAATTTAAATCCTTAATTTTTTCTAATATTTCTAAATTAGGTTTAACTAGTACTGCAACAAATTTACAATTTTTTTTATCTACCCTAATTAATTTTTTCAGTTTTTCTATATTGATATATCTTGGACTTTTAGGATAATTGCAAATGAATCCTATAAATTTAGGTGGATAAGAATGATTAATAATAAAATTTAATGTCTCAGAATCAGTAACTCCACAAATTTTTGAGTCCATAATCATTGATTTAAATGATCGACAAGTATTTTTAAATTTTTCTGAATGTTGCCTTTTGTAATGGGCCTTCCGATAACTAACCAGTCACTTCCATTTTTATAAGCTTGGTTAGGTGTCATAACTCTTTTTTGATCATTCGATTTTGAGTCAAGTCTAATTCCTGGTGTAATTATTTCTTTGTTAAAAATTTTTTTTACAATTTGTACCTCCTGAGCACTACAAACCAAGGCATCTAAATTTGCTTTTTTTGCAAGTTTAGCTTGATTCATAACTATCTTTTTTACATCTTTATTATAACCAATTTGTTTTAAAGCAATATTATCTAATGAAGTCAAAATTGAAACACCTGTTAATTTTATTTTACCTGATATCTTTTTACAAGCTTTCAAAGCTTCAAGTCCTGAGCTAATATGGATGGTAAGATAGTCAACTTTTAAATCTTTAATTGCTTTAATTGTTGATACGCAAGTATTTGGAATGTCGTTGAGTTTTAAATCAGCAAAAATAATCTTTTTATTTAACTTTGAAATGAATTTTCTACCATTTTTAGAATTAAAAAATTCTAAACCAAATTTGTAACCAAAATTTATTTTTGAATTTTGTGTTTTCTGAATTATTTTTTTAACTCTAAAAATATTAGTGCTATCACAGGCAATAAATATTTTATTCTTTTTCATTATTAAGTTTTTTAAACAAATCTTTCGACATTTTGAAGTGAATAGTCCTTTTTTTTGGTGTATTTACTTTTTCTCCAGTTTTAGGATTTCTAGAAATTCTTGCTTTTTGCACATTTGTTGAAAAAACACCAAAGCCTCTTAACTCTACTCTTTCGCCTCTATTAAGAGTTTCTTTGATTTCTTTAAGAATAATTTCAGAGAATTTTTCAAGGTCTTTTTTTAGAAAATTTGGGTAATTCTTAGAAATTTGTTTTAAAAGCTTTGATTTTACAATCGCCAAGTTAAATCTTCTTAATTATTTTTTTTCTTTATCCTTTTTTTTTAAATCTTGTGACAAAGAGGAGAATGGTAAATTTTTTCCAGATCCTTCTGCACCGTATTTCTCTAGAGCTTCTTTTTTTTCGATTTCCTCTAAAAGTTTAATACTTAAACTTACTTTTCTTTTGTTTAAATCTAAATCTGCAATCGCACAGTCAATTCTTTCTCCTCCAGTAAATCTAGAAGGTCTTGCATCAGCTGAATTAATAGCTATTTGAGACTTTTTAATTTGGAAATCCATTTCACATCCCTCTGGTCTCACAATTAATCCTTTATTATCTGTTGAAATTATTTTTACAGTTATTGCTTGATTCACATTTTTATCTTTAAACCAGTCAAATGGATCATCTTTAGTTTGTTTGAAACCAACTCTAATTTTCTGCTCCAAAGATTTAATCTCTAAAACTTTTACCTTAATTTTGTCACCTTTTTTATATTTTGTTAATTCTTCTTCACCATTGTTTAAATATGTTAAATCATTACAATGTAAAAAAGCATCAACATCTAAATTTTCAACTTTGACAAATAGTGAGTATTCATTTTTATTCACAACTTCTCCCTCAACAATAGACCCAACTGGAAATTTTTTTTCAAACGACTCAAATGGATTCTCTAGAGTTAATTTATGAGATATTGCCACTCTTCTTTTTTCTTTATCTATCTCAGTAATTACACAATCAATCTCATCACCCACCTTAAGCATCTTTTTTGGTGAAACATTTTTCTTTGTCCAACTAAGTTCGCTTGAATGCAAAAGTGTTGTAAGCCCAGGCTCTAATTCACAAAATGCTCCAAAGTCCATTAATTTTACTACTTTGACTTTGTAAACTTTATTTAATTCGTAATTCTCAATATGTTCAAACGGATCAGGCGAAAGTTGCTTTACAGAACATCCGACTTGTAACTTTTCCATATCTACAGAAATAACTTTTAAATCATGCTTTTCACCAATATTGAATACTTCATCAGGGTGATTTACTCTAGAGTATGAAATTTCTTGTAAGTGAACAAGCACATCTAATTCTCCATTGACATTGAAAAAACATCCAAAGTTACTATAGCCTTTAACTTCCGCACCTTTAATGATATCCCCAACTTTAAATTTTTCTATAATTTTCGCCTTATCTTCTTTTTTAAATGAAGAAATAATTTCTTTTCTTGATACACATGCATTACCTCTCACTTTATCTAATTTAATTAAAGCAAATTTTTGAGGTTCATTCATCAGATGACTTATATCTTTTAGAGGTTTATCACTAATCTGAGAGCCAGGTAAAAACATTAACGATCCAGTTTCTATATGTTCAACAATACAACCGCCTTTACACTTTGATGTGATCTTTCCCATTATTGGCTCATTTTTTTCAAAGGCTTCAACTAGTTTATCCCAACCTTTTATTTTTTGAGCTTTACTTGCTGATACTAAAACTTCTCCATTTTTATCCTCAATTTTTTCAAGAAGAACTGAAATTTTTTCACCTAATTTAATTTTGTCTGTTAACCCCATGCTTTTTAATTCATTAATATCTAGGACTGGCTCACTTTTTAATCCTTCAACAAACAAAAAAACAAATTTTTCAGTTATTTTGTTAATTTTTCCCTCAATAATTTTACCTTCTTCAATATTAATTTTTGAGAGTTGACTATTTAGTAGTTTTTCGAATTCTTGTGATGCAGGATTTTTTAGGTCTTTATAAATTTCCATTAATTAAGTTTAAAGTATGTGTTTAAGTTTTTTCATTATTAAAGTTCGAACTTTTAGTTAAATTTAAGCTTTTAATCAATACTGAATTTAGCTAATTTTTTTTCAAAAATTACCTAAAATTGGTGTTTTTTAATACTTTTTAGGTAATAGTAGCCCCAAGACTTTTGATTTTCTGTAAAAATGTTGGAAAAGAAGTTTTAATAGAATCTTGATCAAATATTTTCCAGTCACCTCCGAAAACTAATGCTGCAACAACACTTGACATAAAAACTCTATGATCTTTTAAAAAGTTTTTGATTATTATGTTCTTTTTTATTTGAATTTTTGGGTTTCCATAAATTTTGATGCTATTTTTTGTCAGAATTGTTTTGATCCCCATTTTATTCAATATTTTTGATCCCCATAATAATCTTGGACTTTCTTTTTGATTAAGTTCAGAAAGGTCCTTAAAGTAAGAAATACCTTTGGCCTTAGCAGAGACTAGAAAAATAAGTAAAAATTCATCTATAGCGGCACTATTGAGTTTTTTTGGACAATTTATTGGTTTAATCAACTCTTTGCTTCTTATAATTAAATCTGCAACTTTTTCTCCTTTATAAATTTTTTTCTTTTTTGTTTCTATAGATATTCCCATTAACTTAAGGATATCTAAAATTCCAGTTCTCGAAGGGTTAATATTTACATTTTTTATTCTTAACACAGAATTTTTTGATAATGCGGTAAGGACAATAAAAAAAGCACATGAACTGATATCAGAAGGTATATTATAATTTAAAGGTTTTATATTTTTACCACCTTTTATTTTGATTAAATCAAAATTTTTTTGCCTTTTTACTTTAATGGATAGTTTTAAGTTTTTAAAAAGAATTTCTGTGTGCGTTCTTGATTTTTTTGCTTTGATCAAAGTTGTGCCTTTTGTATTTAACGCAGCTAACATAACACTACTTTTACATTGAGCAGAACCCTTTAACTCATGGTATTTTATCGGTTTTGGAAATTTAGTTCCTGTAATTCTGATTGGTAATTTTCCAGAATTAGTTTTAAATTTTGCTCCAAATTTTTTAAGTGGCTCGGTAACTCTAAGAAAATCTCTCTTTGACAAACTTTTATCTCCTTTAAGAAAAATATTCTTTTCTGAATGAATTAAGAGTCCTAAAATTAGTCTGGCTAGGGTTCCTGAATTACCAGCATTTAAAATAGTATTTTTTTTATAATCAAAATTATTTAATCCATTTCCAAAAATCTCACATGAATTTTTTGTCAGTTTATAATTTATGCCTAGTTTTTTGAGACATTTCAGCGTGCTGATTACATCCTCCGATCTTAAAATATTTTTGCAAGTAGATTTCCCTTTCGCTTGAGATGCAAGTAGCGCCCATCTAATTGATAAACTTTTATCTCCCTCCATAGATAATGACCTGTAGAATGGTTTAATAGTTTTCGAAATTTTTATAAAATTAGCCATTTCGGGATTTTTAACTTATTTTAAATGACTCACCAAAGTAAACGTTTCTAGCATCAATATTTTGAATGAGATTTGTAGGAGTACCGTGGGCTACAACTTTACCGTTATGTATTATAGCGGCAGTATCAACACAAGCTAATAAATCTCTAGCCTGGTGATCACAAAGAATAATTGAAATATTATTGTTACTTTGCAGGTTTACAATTATTTCTTGTAATGTCTTAATTGTTAAGACATCTAGAGCAGCAAATGGTTCATCTAATAGTAGTATTTTAGGATCTGAAATTAGAGCTATTGCAATCACTAACTTTTTCTTTTGACCTCCAGACAAAAGATTTGCTTTAATATCTCTGACAGCATCTAATTCAAATTTTGAAATTAATAAATCTATCTTTTCATTTCTAAAACTAACATTATCTATCGCAATTTCTGCAATCGCTTTTAGATTTTCAAAGACTGTTAAATCATGAAAAAAACCACCATGTTGAGGTACAAACCCAATCTTAAATTTTATTGTTCTTTGGTAAATAGGATACTTATTTACTATTTCAGAATTTATAAAAATGGATCCATAATCTGGAGAAATTAACCCTGTTATTAAATTAAAAATTGTTGATTTACCAACTCCATTTGGACCTAATAACCCTAAGATTTGACCACTGTTCAGTTGTAGATCTAAATTATCTAAAATCATTTTTCTACCAAATTTCAGAGAAACTTTTTCTAGCCGTAAAATAGATTTTTTTCCTTTAAAAGATTTTATTCTAAATTTTTTAATATTACTCATATTATTATTTTGATTTAATCTTCACTTTCTCTTCATTGTCATTCATAAAAATTTCAATATCTTTTGTTAATAGATTGATTCTTATATTATCAGTTTTCATAAGTCCCTGTATACCTTCATATATGATATTATCACTAATTGTCACAATATTTTCCTCAAAATCTAAAACTAAATTTTCAGATTTAATAATGTGATCCATATATGTAATATCAACTCCTCTTTTAAAAGTTGAATTATAGTTTGAATTATTAAATATTGCTTCATTAGATCGAATTTTTAAAATAGACCCATTTTCATCTTTAAAAATTGCAATTACTTTTTGCATACTTACAACTTCCTGATTTCCAACATATGTAATTTCACTTAAGTCAGATGTAATTGTGTATTGAGTCTTATTTTCAAATTGAACATCGTATTTTAAATTTTTAATAAGGTTGTTTGCACTCTCGTTCTCAATAATCTCTTGTTGAGGAGTTTCGACATTCACTGATTTATCCTTAAGAAAATATTTATTATAAAAAATAAGGCAAATGATCAAAATTAGGATTAAAAGTAAAATCTGTAGTAAAATTTTTTTTTTCAACAATTTATCTCGAATTTTCTAAAAGGTGATGAATATGTAAAACTCCTATGATTTTTCTCTTATTTCCTTTTTTAAAGACAAAAGCGCTGGTGATTTTTTTTTTATTCATTTGAGCTAGTATGTCTGAAGCAAGGGTGTCTTTTTCAACTGAAAAAGGGTTTTTTGACATAAAAGAGCGAATTTTTAAATTTTCTATTTTCTTTTTTTTTTGTAAAAGCCTTTTTAAATCACCATCTGTAAAAATTCCACTACTTAAACCATTATCATTAATTATAGCCACAAATCCAAGTTTTTTTAAATTCAAGATCCTTAAGGCGTTTTTCATAATTTGATTTTCATTAACAAAAGGAATTTTATTTTTTGTTAACATAATGTCACCGGCAGTTTTTAATTTTGCACTTAATGCTCCACTAGGGTGAAATTTTTTAAAGTCCAGCTTACCAAATTTCTTTTTTTTCATTAAAGCTATTGCAAGTGCATCTCCCATTGAAAGCTGCATTGTAGTGCTTGATGTAGGAACAATTCCGTGACCAGACTCTACTACCTCTGGAATTAATAATTTTATATTTGAAGATTTATATAGGGTTGAGTTTTTATTAGACATTATCCCTATCAAAAGTATTTTATTTTTTTTTGAATATTCAATAATATTTTTAAGCTCTGAGGTATTTCCAGAATTGCTAATCAAAATTAAAATATCATTTTTTGTAATTCTACCTAGATCGCCATGAGAACAATCAGAGGCAGAAATAGAAAATGACGGTGTTCCAACAGAAGATAAAGTTGCGGACATTTTTGAAGCAATAATTCCACTTTTTCCAACACCACATATAATAACTTTCGATTTACATTTTGCAATTGTGTTCACTGTTTTTTCAAAAGAATCATCAATTGAGTTTTTAAGTTTTTCTAAAGCTATAATTTGTAATTCAACAACACTTTTGGCAATTTTTTTTATTTCATTTTTCATGATTAATGGGACCAAATATCATCTTTAAATAATGCAAGATCAAGATCAACCCTAGTTTTTAAAAATTTTAGACATTCTTGATAAAGCTCGACACGTTTCTCTCTTATCAATATTTTTTCTAACTCGTTATGAATTTTATGAAGATATATTACATCATTGGCACAATATTTTTGTTGAGCAACACTTAACTCTCCTCCAAAATCTGAGTTCTGGAATTGTTTACTTATATCAATATTAATGAATTCTTTAATTAAAGTTTTAAGCGAATGATTATCAGAGTATGATCTAGCAAGTTTAGACGCTATTTTTGTATCTAGAATGTTATTAGTTTGTGTTTTTAAGTAGTATTTAATATGCGCAATATCTGCTCTTCCAAAATGAAAAATTTTAGAAATTGATTCATTCGCTAATATTTTAATTAAATTGGGAGCCTCGTAATTTGATCTGTCCAATTGAATTATATGAGCATCATTTTTACCTGACGATAGCTGTATCAAACATAAAGGATCCCTACGGACATTTAGACCCATAAATTCACCATCAATAGCTATAACATTGCCTAAATCTAAATCATCTGGTAAATCTTTTTTATACAATTTAATATCAATACTCATACACTTATAATTATATATATATGAAAGCAAAAAATTGTCTAATTTTTGGTGGTAGTGGTCAAATTGGAAGGCATCTGATTAGAAAGCTAACAAAAAACAACTATAAAGTAACAGTTGTCACAAGAAATATCCACCAAAAGAGCTATATTATCAAAACCCAGGCGAATGCTGGGTATATCGATGTTGTTGAAGCTAACATTTTTGATGAAGTTAAAATAAGAAAATTATTTGCAAATGCGGATATATGCATAAATTTAATAGGAGTTTTGTATGAAAAAAAAAGAGGGGTTACATTTAAAAATATTCACACTATTTTTCCCTCTTTATTAGCTAAACTTTGCAAAGAGTATAATATAAAAAAATTCATCCATGTATCAGCGCTAGGCATAAATAACGCAACTGACTCAGATTATGCAAATAGTAAATTAGAAGGAGAAAAAAAGGTATTAGAAAATTTTTCTTTGACTACAATTCTAAGACCCTCAATTGTTTATTCTGTAGATGATAATTTTACGACTAATTTTATGTCAATGCTTAATAAGTTGCCGATTTTTCCTTTGTATTATTCAGGTAAGACTAAGTTTATGCCCATTCATTGTTCTGATTTAACAGACATCATTTATTATGTAATATCAAAAAATATTGATACTCAAATAGTTGAATGTGTAGGGCCTGAGATAATTACCTTTAAAGAAATATTAGAAAAACTTTTAATTTTGATAAATAAAAAGAGGCTGCTTATTCCATTTCCACTTGTGTTAGCACAACTATCTGCAAAATTTTTTCAATTATTTCCCTCTCCTATACTTACTGAGGATCAATTAAGGCTTTTAAGGCATGATAATATAAATTCAGGAAAGTATAAAACAAATTCAGATATTGGGGTGCCAAGTAATAAAAATTTTTCAGAGGAAGTAGAGAAATATAGCTTTATGTGGAAAGATGGTGGTCAGTTTTCAACAAAAAAATACAAATCAAAAGATGACTCAAATTAATGACAATTTTCTAAGCTGATTTAATTTTTTTTTCTATAAATTCTGGCACATCCTCCTTCTCAACAACATCTTCTTTTTTGCCCTTGGGTTGATATGCGTAGAGCAAATGAAGTTTACAATAAGAAAAGTCTTTTAATGAGGATCTCCCACAGAAGTAGAATGTCTTTTCATCTGGATGTCCGATTGGCCACTTACACAAACTTTCGTCTAACTCTTCTAATTGTTTAGGATTTTCTGGTTCAAAATCTTTTTCAATTATAAGAGATTTAAATTTGCTTCTTCTTCCTTTTCTTGAATTAGGATTTTTATTTACTACAGAATTCTCAAAATTTTTATTTGTAGCAACTGTCCTTGTTTTAATTTTTGCAGATAAATTTAATCTATGGGCTTTCCCTATAACTGCGTTCCTACTTATTCCACCGATGATTTCAGCAATTTGGCTAGCAGTATTTCCCTTGCCCCAAAGTTCTTTTAATTTTGCTACTTTTTCTTCCGTCCAACTCATTATTTACAATATATAGTATAATTTTTAAATTTAAATACTATATAATGATAAAGAGATTAAAATAACAAGTAAATATTAGGACTTATTAACAATTAATTTAAATGTAGGATATTGGGTAAAATTCTACAATCAATACTTGAATATATTTACTTTAACTAATTTGAGAATTATTAAAGATTTAGATTAAAAATTTTATTATGAGTTATTTAGCAGAAAATTACAAAAGAAGAAATTTATCTTTTAAAAAGGGAAAAGGATCTTATTTATTTTCAACTGATGGAAAAAAGTATTTAGATTTTTTAAGTGGTATAGCTGTAAATACTTTAGGACATTCTAATCCTAAATTAATAAATGCTCTAAATTCACAAGCTAAAAAAGTTTGGCACGTCTCTAATTCATTTAAAATACCCGAAGGAGAAGTTTTAGCAAAGAAATTAGCAAAGAAAACTTTTGCGGATAAAGTTATTTTCGTCAACTCTGGTGCTGAGGCTAATGAAGCAGCAATTAAAATTGCAAGAAGGTATTTCTATTCAATTGGGGCACCAAATAAAAATAGAATTTTATGCATAAAAAATTCATTTCATGGTAGAACTTTAGCTAACATTTTTGCAAGTGGATCAAAAAAAATGACCGAGGGTTTTGGACCAAAAGTCAGTGGTTTTGATCACTTTAAATTTTCCGACATAAAATCTCTGAAAAAAAAGATAACAAAAAATACTGCTGCAATATTTTTTGAAACTGCAATGGGTGAGTCTGGAATTAAAGTTCACACAAAAAAATTTTTGAAAGAAGTAAGGAAAATTTGTAACAAAAAAAAGATACTTTTAATTTTAGATGAGGTGCAATGTGGTATTGGCAGATCAGGAAAATTTTTTGCCTATGAATATGCAAAAGTCAAGCCTGATATTGTTCCTATAGCAAAAGGCATTGGAGGTGGTTTTCCCATTGGAGCCGTTTTAATGACAAAAAAAGTATCAAAATGTATGGTGCCAGGAACACATGGAAGTACTTATGGAGGAAATCCTTTAGCAATGGTTATTGGCAATGTTATTATGGATGAGGTTTTTAAAAAAGGTTTTTTAGTCAATGTAAGAAAAAATTCTATTTATTTTTTATCTAAATTACAAAGTATAAGAAATAATTATCCTCATGTTATAAAAGAAATAAGAGGAATAGGTTTATTAATAGGTATTAAACTAAAAGTCGATTTAGGAAATTTTATTAATAAACTTACCGAAAACAAACTTTTAACAATTAAAGCCTCAGAAAATGTAGTAAGAATATTACCTCCTTTAAATGTTAAAAGAAAAGAAATAGATCTTGCATTAAAAATTATTAATAAAGTATGTTCGGAATATTAGGTTAATGAAACATTTTGTAAATCTAAAGGATGTATCTTCAAAAGATCTAAGGAAAATTTTATCAGATGCAAAAAAAAGAAAGAAATTGAGAGAAAATTTGAGCACCTTAGAAGTAGATAAAGGCTCTCCACTTAAAGGTAAACTATTAATTCAAATGTTTGATAAGCCAAGTTTAAGAACAAGATTGAGTTTTCATCTCGCAATTAAGCAGCTTGGTGGAAATACTTTGACCTTAAGGTCTAATGAACTTCATTTAGGAAAGGGTGGTGAATCCTTAGAAGATACAGCAAAAATTTTATCAACTTATGGCGATGCATTTATGTTAAGGACTGATAGTGAGTATAAAATTGAAAATTTCAAAAAAAATTTAAAAATACCTCTTATAAATGGTTTAAGCCCTAATTCTCATCCTTCTCAAGCATTATCAGATATATTTACAATTGAGGAAATCAAAAATAAACCAATTTCAAAGCTAAAAATTGTTTGGGTGGGGGACTCAAATAATGTCCTTTATAGTCTTATAGATATATCGGTTAAATTAAAGTTTGAACTTTATCTAGGTTGTCCTAAAAAATTTTATCCAAATAAACTTGTCTTAAACTGGGCAACAAAAAATGGGGGAAAGATACATATTTTTGATGATCCAAAAAAAGCAGTAACTGATGCTGATGTAGTGATTAGTGATAAAGTTATTTCCCTGAACGACAAAGTAAACAAAAAAAAAAAATTAAAATATTTCAGGTTTTTTAAAATTACAGAAAAATTGATAAAGTTAGCAAAGAACGACTGTATTTTTTTACATTGCTTGCCACGGGGCGCTGAAGTTGAAGAAAAAGTTTTTTTAAGTAAAAAATCAAAAGTATGGCAGCAAGCTCTTAATAGAGTTCATGTACAAAAAAGTATATTGTTGTATTGCTTTGATAAATTAAGGTAGTGGTAATGGATTATCAGAATTCTGATTTAAATATTTTATAACAGAAGCTCTATCGCTTTCTTTTCTAAGTCCAGCATAAGCCATTTTAGTCCCTTTAATCCATTTTGCTGGCTTGATTAAAAAACCGTTAAGCTCCTCAAAGTTCCACTCTTTATCATATTCCACTAAAGCTTTTGAGTATTTATAGTCAGCTATTCCGCCAATTTTTCTTCCAACAACATTATATAGTGCTGGTCCAATGTTATTTTTTCCACCTTTATTTATTGAATGACAGGCTGCACATTTTTTAAATATTTTTTCTCCAGAAGCAACATCACCAAGAGCCATTAATGCGGCGATATCAACTTTAGTTTCAGAATCTGTTTCTATAGGCAATGAAGTGGTGGTTACTTGATCTAATTCTACGACATATCCTGGTTTTTCTGGCTTTTCAACATGGAATACTATTTCAGATAATTTTCCAATTCCTATTACTATAAGTGCCACCATAAGTATAGCAGCTACTATTTTATTAATTTCAAAAGAATCCATTTTATAAAATTTTACTTTGAACGTATAACATTATAAATAAAAAATTGCTTATAATTTAAATGTATAATTTTGCCTCTGGTATAGATAACTTATTTATAAAAAAGAATGAAAACATTAGTTATAATTCCATCTAGATTATCAGCTTCAAGGTTACCTGGAAAACCGTTGTTAAAAATAAACGGAATATCAATGATTTCACACGTTTTTCAAAAAGCAAAAGAGGCAGATATAGGTGATGTTTTTGTTGCTACGGAAGACCAAGAAATTGTAGATGATGTAAAAAATAATGGTGGCCAGGTAATTTTAACTAGCAAGAACCCTAAAACAGGTACCGACAGAATTTATGAAGCTATAAAAAAAATAGAAATTAGAGATACAGAATTAATAATGAACCTCCAAGGTGACGAACCTTTGATGAACATTGAAGATATTAGAAATCTTCACAATCACATGGTAAAAACAAAATCTAAAATGGGTACATTGGCATCTAAAATTTCTAATCAAGATAATTATTATAAAGCGAGTGTAGTAAAAGTAATTACTAAGGAGGAGCTTGATTATAAAAAATTCCCATTAGCATCAAGTTTTACAAGAAAGTCAAAAAAAGATGATAAAAATACTTATCACCATCTGGGAATTTATTGTTATCAGCTAGACACTTTAAGAAACTTTGTATCTTTTGCTCAGACACAAAATGAACTTAAATATAAGTTAGAACAGTTTAGAGCAATAGATAATAATATTGGAATTAATGTTGCTTTAGCAAATTCATCACCAGTCGGTGTAGATACTAAGGAAGATTTTGTGGCTATAAAAAAAATAATGGAATATAAATCCTAATGACCAAAATTTTTTTTCAGGGCTCTTATGGGGCCTACTCACATCTTGCAGCTTTATCACTAGAGCCAAAAGCAGAAATAATTCCATGTAAAACTTTTGACGAATGCTTTTTAAAAGCTTTGGATGACTCAAATTCAAAAATAATCATTCCAGAATCAAATAGAATCACTGGAAATATAGGTATTGAGTATCTTATTTTTAAATATAGACTAAATATCTATTCTGAATATTTCCAAAAAATTGAACATAACCTATTAGCATTAAAAGGAACAAAATTAAGTGAAATTAGATATGTCTACTCACATGCACAAGCTTTATCTCAATGTTCAAAATTTATTAAATCTAATAACTTTATTGAATATGTAAGTGCTGACACAGCTGGGTCTGCTGAAATGGTTTCAAAAGGTAATGACAAAAAAACTTCAGCAATAGCATCTAAATTAAGTGCAAAAACCTATAATCTTGAAGTCATAAAAAGTAATATTGAAAATGAAAAAGGTAATTTCACAAGATTTTTACTTATGGGTAAAAATATTTCTCAGCCAAATTATGGAAAAAAAAAATATATTACCTCATTTTTGTTTAAACTTAAAAGTAAACCTGCTGCTCTTTACCAATCATTGGGCGGCTTCGCAATTAATGGTGTAAATTTAACAAAACTACAAAGCTATCCTGAAAAAAATACTTTTGATTCATTCTTTTTTTTATGTGACCTTGATGGACACATAGAAGATCCAAAAGTGCAAAAATCTTTGGAGGAATTGGGATTACATTGTCAAGATTTTCACGTTCTAGGTGTTTTTGAAGCTGATGAAATAAGAGAAAAGCAAAGTTAAGAATAATCTTTTCTTGTGGATTAGAAATTTTTACTGCTATAATACTTGATGGAGGCTAGAGGTGGGTGCTGCTTGAACCCGACCAGATCTTAACGGAAGCAGTCGTAAAGACAGTTATTCAGGTTCTAGTCTCCTTATTGGTAAATTATGAATAAAAACTCAAAAGTTTTAGCATTAAAATATAGACCACAATCATTTGATGATTTGATTGGTCAAAAAGTTATTTCAGAGACAATCATTAATTCAATAAAATCAAATAAAATTCCCAACGCCTATCTTTTCACAGGAATAAGAGGAGTAGGTAAAACAACAATTGCAAGAATTGTTGCTAAGTTATTGAATTGTACAAACGGTATTGAAAAAATATGTAAGGAAAGCTTATGTGAAAATTGTGAGTCTATTTCTAACTCAAATCATATAGATGTTCTTGAAATGGACGCCGCAAGTAAAACTGGTGTAGATGATGTAAGGGATCTAATTGAATTTTCTAGATATGGGCCATCTTCATCAAAATATAAAATATTTATTATTGATGAAGTTCATATGTTGAGTAAGCAAGCTTTCAATGCACTATTAAAAACATTAGAAGAACCTCCGGAGTATTTAAAATTTATTTTTGCTACAACAGAAATTAAAAAAATTCCTGTCACTGTAGTATCAAGATGTCAGAGATATGATTTATCAAGAGTAAAATCTTTAGAGCTTTTTGAGTTTATAAAAAAAATAAAAGAGATGGAAAATGGCAATATATCTGATGACGCTCTTAAATTAATCGTAAAAATATCTGAAGGCTCAGTAAGAGATGCCTTATCTTTACTTGATAGGGGTTTATTGACTTTAGAAAAAAACAAAGAATTGGATTTATTGTCTGCTCAGAAAATTTTTGGATATTTTGATAAATCTCAACTAATTGAATTATTTAATCTTATTTTAAATGCAGACGAAAAAAAAGTTATTGATGTTTATAGGAGAATTTATAATCAAGGTATAGAACCAAGAGTTTTCATAAATGATTTTTTAGAAATTCTCTATTATTTTAAGAATATCAATTTAATTACATTAGAAAGTACAAATTTTTCCTTGAATAACGATGAATTTGCGAGAATAAAAAAAATTGCAGATCAAGTTGATCACCACATTTTTATAATGTTCTGGCAGTTTACAATTAAAACGCTAGAAGAAATAGAAATTGTTTCAAATCAAAATCTGTCAATTGAAATGTTTTTAGTGAGATTAATGCATTTAGTATCTTTAAAATCAACAGAAGAGCAGTTCGTAAAAAACGATTTATCAAACAATAGTAAAAAAAAAGATATGTCCTCAAATTACGTGATTGATGCTGTAGATCAAATCAAAAATGTTTCTCAGGAAAAAACAATTAAAATTGAGAAGCATCCTGAAATAAAAGCAGAAGCAAAAATAACCGTAGATTCATTTGAGAAACTTTTGCAAATTTGTTCTGATAAGAAAGAAATTAAGCTTAAATATGAATTAGAAAAAAATGTAAACTTAGTGAGTTTTGATAAAAATAGGATTGAAATATCATTTAACGATAATCTGGATAAAAATTTTTTAAAAGATTTGTCCTTAAAACTTTTTGAATGGACGAATGAAAGATGGATCATAACATTAACCAAAACAAAAGGTAAGATATCTATAAAAGAAAAAGAGCAAAATGAAAAAAATCTTCAGATAGAAAAAGCGAAAGGATCTCAAATTTTTAAAAATATTTCTGAAAAATTTTCTGATGTTGAATTAATTAACGTAAAATCAAAAAAAAACTCTGATAAAAAATGACAGACTTTAATAAAATACTTGAAAAGGCTAAAGAGCTTGAAGCAAAAATGAAAGAAAGCCAAAAAAATATAAAAAATATAAAAGTTGAGGGTGTTTCAGGATCAAATTCTGTTAAAGTAATACTTGATGGTGAAGGTGAGATGTTAAAAATTGAATTATCTAATGAAATCATAAAAGAAGAAAAAT
Organism: uncultured Pelagibacteraceae bacterium; assembly: GCA_902632315.1. Lineage (GTDB taxonomy): Bacteria > Pseudomonadota > Alphaproteobacteria > Pelagibacterales > Pelagibacteraceae > Pelagibacter. The sequence goes on along the minus strand of CACPCD010000002.1, from coordinate 48,774 downwards.
CTATTATAGAAGATTTAATTGTAGCTGCATACAACAATGCTAAAGCCCAACTTAAAAATAAAACATCAGAGGAAATTTCAAAAGCAACAGGTGGATTTGGAATTCCAGGATTCAAGTGGCCGCTTTAAAAAATGCAAAAGATTAATGAGATTGAAGATTTAATTAAACTAATTTCTAAACTTCCAGGTTTAGGTCCAAAATCTGCTAAAAGAATTGTTCTTAAGCTAATTAATAATAGAGATGAACTGGTAAAACCAATAGCAAATTCTTTAGCAAAAATTTACAAAAATATTACTAGATGTAACGCGTGTGGGGCTTTAAAGTCATTGATAGATGGTTGTGTAAATTGCCAAAATTTAAACGAAAAGTTTAATAAAATATGTGTCGTTGAAGATATTGCAGATCAATGGTCAATAGAAAATTCGAATATTTTTAGAGGATATTTTCACATTCTTGGGGGAACTCTTTCCTCAGTTGGCAAAAGAAAAGAGGATTTATTAATTAATGCTTTAGTCGATCGTGTTAATAAGGAAAAAATTGAGGAAGTAATATTAGCAACCAGTGCTACAGTTGAGGGACAAACAACTGCTTATTATATTCAAAATAGTTTAAAAAATTCCAAAGTAAAAGTTACAAAACTAGCTCAAGGATTGCCTATTGGTGGTGAAATAGAAAGTTTAGATGATGGAACTTTATTTTCAGCTTTTAAAAATAGGTCTAAATTAAACTCAAATTCTAGTTAGATTTTTTTTTTATTCTATTTAAATGCAATAAGGGCTCTGTATAACCTGATGGCTGTTCTTTACCTTTAAAAATTAAATCGCATGCAGTTTTAAATGCTATTGAGTCGTTAAAGTTTTCACTCATTTTTACATAGTTTTTGTCATTTGCATTTTGCTTGTCCACGACTTTTGCCATTTCCTTCATTATTTCTGTAACCTGTATCTTTGTAGTAATTCCATGGTGTATCCAATTTGTAATGTGCTGAGAAGAAATCCTCAATGTAGCTCTATCTTCCATCAGACCAATATTATTTATATCTGGGACTTTTGAGCACCCTATACCTTGATCAATCCATCTTACAACATAACCTAATAAAGTTTGAGCAGAATTAGAGATTTCTGAGTTTATTTCATCTACAGACCAATTAGGCCTGTCAGCGATAGGTATCGTTAAAAGATCACCTAATTTTGCTTTTTCTCTATTTAAAATCTTTTTTTGTTCGTTAAATATATTTATCTTGTGATAATGCAAAGCATGTAAAGAAGCTGCCGTAGGGGAAGGAACCCATGCGCAGTTAGCACCTGCCTTTAAATGGGAAATTTTCTCATCCATCATTTGTTTCATTCTATCTGGTGCAGCCCACATTCCTTTTCCAATTTGAGCTTTACCAGAAAATCCACACTTAAGTCCAATGTCAACATTATTGTTTTCATATGCAGAAATCCATTTTGCTGATTTCATATCACCTTTTTTTATCATTGGACCAGCTTCCATAGATGTATGCATTTCATCGCCAGTCCGATCAAGAAAACCTGTATTTATAAAGAAGACTCTATTTTTTAATGATCTTATGCATTCTTTTAAATTAGCTGACGTTCTTCTTTCTTCATCCATAATACCAATTTTACATGTGTATTTTTCTAAACCAAATAATTTTTCAACTTTCTCAAAAATTAGATCTGTAAAAGCAGTTTCATCTGGACCGTGCATTTTAGGTTTAACTATGTAAATTGAACCAGCTCTTGAATTTTTTTTTCTTTTTAAGTCATGAATTGCAGCGGCAGTAGTCATGAAAGCATCCATTATTCCCTCTGGTACTTCACTACCATCTTTTAATAAAATAGATGAGTTTGTCATAAGATGTCCAACGTTTCTTATCAGCAATAAACTTCTTCCATGAAGTTTTAATCCTTTTCCTTCTCTCGAAATATAACTTCGATCTGGATTCAATTTTCTCTCTAAATTTTTCCCATTTTTTTCAAATTGAATCTTAAGGTTTCCCCTCATTAAACCGAGCCAATTTTTATAACAAACTACCTTATCTTCTGCATCAACTGCTGCTACGCTATCTTCATTATCACAAATAGTTGAAATAGCTGACTCTGCTATCACATCGCTTATTCCAGCTATATCATGCGCAGCACTAAATGCTCTTGGATTAATTATAATTTCAAAGTGTAAGTTATTGTTCTGCAAAATAACTGCACTTGGTTTATTAGCATCCCCTCTATGACCAACAAATTTACTTTCATCTTTAAGCTTATATTCATAGTCATCCTTCAAGATAATTAAATTTTTATTGATGATTTTAAGACCAGCAATATTTTTCCAGCTTGTGCCATTGATAGGAATATGTAAATCAAAAAATTCTCTTACATATTTTATTACCTCTTGGCCTCGATTTGGATCATATCTCTCACTTCCACCCTCCTCGGACTCTATTATGTCAGTGCCATAAAGACTATCGTATAGGCTTACCCAACGAGCATTCGCAGCGTTTAATGTATACCTAGCATTCATAATAGGAACAACTAGTTGAGGTCCAGCAATCTTAGAGATCTCTTCATCAACATTTTTTGTCTCAATTTTAAAATCAGGACCCTCATCTTTTAAATAACCAATTTTTTTAAGAAATTTTTTATATTCATCAATCTTAATATCTTTGCCTTTGTTTTTCTGATGCCATTCATTAATATTATTTTGTAAATTTTCTCTTATCGATAATAATTCTTTATTTTTTGGAGCTAAATTATGAACCACCTCATCAAAACCTGACCAAAATTTTTCTGCAGAAACATCTAAATCTTTTAATAATTCATTATTTACAAAATCAAGCAACTCTTTAGAAACTTTTAAATTTTTAACGTTTTGATAATTAATAGGCATAAATTTATTTTTAAAACCCAAGCAAAATTAAGTCAAATAATATATAGAAGCATCCACATTTTATTGTTATTTTTGATACTAATGTAATAATAGTATTAAAATGAAAAATTATCTCAATTTTGAAACAGATATTAAAGACTTAGAAACAGAAATTGAAAGGTTAAAAGATCCATACAATCGAAGTGGATTAACAGAGGTAGATACTCAAAAAATTCTAAAAACACAAAATGAAATAGATGAGAAACTTAAATTAATATATTCAAATCTTGATCCTTGGCAAACCACAATGGTTGCCAGACATGAGGATAGGCCAAAGTCCAAATTTTTTATTGATAATTTATTTGATGATTTTATTTCACTGTCTGGAGACAGACATTATGGTGAAGATAAATCAGTATTAACAGGTTTCGCAAAATTCAACGGTCAATCAGTTTTAGTTATAGGTCAAGAAAAAGGTGAAGATTTAGACAGTAGAATTGAAAGAAATTTTGGAATGATGAGACCTGAAGGTTATAGGAAAACTATAAGATTAATGGAGTTAGCTGAAAAGTTTAAAATCCCAGTTATTTCTTTTATTGATACTCCAGGCGCTTATCCTGGTGTTGGAGCCGAGGAAAGGGGACAGGCAGAGGCTATCGCAAAATCGATAGAGTGTTGCATGAAATTAAAAGTTCCAACATTAGCAATAATAATAGGAGAGGGTGGTTCTGGTGGTGCAATTGCTTTAGCCTCTGCTAATAAAGTCTTGATGTTAGAAAATGCAATTTATTCAGTCATTTCGCCTGAGGGCTGCGCAACTATTTTGTGGAGAGATCCCAAAAAAATGCTTGACGCTGCAAAGGCGATGAAACTTTCAGCAAAGGATTTATTGGACTTACAAATTATAGATGAAATCGTTCAAGAGCCTCTTGGCGGAGCTCATAGAGATAGAAATTTAATGTTAGAAAATGTTAAAAATTCTATAATTAAAAATCTATATCATTTTAAAGAAATGTCCTCTGAGGAGATTTTTAATGATAGAAAAAATAAATTTTTAAGAATTGGAAGATCTAAAGGATTTATTGAGAACATCGACGATTTAAGTTCTTTAGTTGAACCGAGCGAGAAATTTGTTCAAAAGCACAAAAAAACTATACTAATAATTTCATCTCTTGTTTTATTAGTTCTAACATCAATACTAATATTTTTATAAAGCACCACAACAACGTTTATATTTTTTGCCAGAACCACAAAAACAAGGCTCATTTCTATTCATTTTTTTTCCAAACGATGATGGATTAAAATTTTTTGGAGTCTCGGCATCTTTTTTTTCTTGTGGCGCCTCTACCACTTTTAAATTCATCAAAATAGTAACAAAGTCTAACTTAAGTTTATCAAGAAGGTTTTCAAATAAACTAAAAGCCTCTTTTTTATATTCAATAAGAGGATCTCTCTGACCATATGATCTTAAACCAATTACTTGTCTAAGTTGTTCCAGGTATTGGATATGTGACTTCCAATTAATATCTATGGACTGTAAAAATATCCTCTTTTCAATTTCTTTTGATTGGTTTTCTCCTAAAAGTTTGACTCTTTCTTGACGAGAAATTTTAAATTTTTTTATTATCTTTTCTTTAAAAGTATTTTCATTTGACTTGATGAAATCTTGAAACTCCATTTCATCAAAATTTCTTCCCAGAATTGATTTAAGTTTTTTTTCAAAATCTTTGTTTCTAACATCATTTTTTTTTAAAAACTTTAAATGTAATAGATCATCAATGATTTGATTTAAAAAATCATCAGAATATTCAAAAATTTGATTACTATCCATCGCATTTCTCCTTTGAGAAAAAATCACATGTCTTTGATCATTTAGAACATTATCAAATTTAATTAAAGTTTTTCTTATATCAAAATTTCTTGCCTCGACTTTTTGCTGTGCTCTTTCTAAAGCTTTATTTATCCATGGGTGATCAATACTTTCACCATCTTTAAGACCTAACTTTTCTAAGATACTGTTCATAGATTCAGAGCCAAAAATTCTCATCAAATCATCTTCTAAACTTACATAAAATATCGAACTACCCTCATCACCTTGACGCCCAGACCTCCCTCGTGCTTGATTGTCTACCCTTCTAGACTCCATTCTTTCTGTGCCTATAACAAATAAACCTCCTATAGATTTAATGTTTTCTTTATTCACTTTAAGCTCTTTTTCTTCTACAGAACCTTTCTTACCTCCCAATTGAATATCTACCCCTCTTCCAGAAATACTTGTTGTTATTATCACTGATCCTTTTTTTCCAGCATTTGCTATTATCTCAGCTTCATTCTCATGATTTTTAGCATTTAAAACTTCATGTTTAATATTTTCTTTTTTCAAAAGCTTAGAGTAGATCTCAGATTTATTTACACTAGAAGTGAAAACTAAAAGTGGCTGACCAATTTTATTACACTCTTTAACTTTTTGAATTATTGAATTATTCTTTTCTTCCTCTGTTCTAAAAATTTGATCGTTGAAATCTTTTCTAATCATCTTTTTGTTTGTGGGTATGACAACGACTGGTAAACTATAAATTTCAAAAAATTCTTCAGACTCCGTAACTGCAGTACCTGTGCATCCAGAAATTTTTTTATATAATTTAAAATAATTTTGATATGTAATAGAAGCTAAAGTTTGATTTTCTGCCTGAATATCAATTCTTTCTTTAGCTTCGAGAGCTTGATGAAGTCCATCACCAAATCTCCTTCCTTCTAGAATTCTTCCTGTAAGCTCGTCTATTATTTTTAGGATTCCATCTTGAATAATATAATCTTTTCCATTCTCAAATAAATGATTAGCTCGAAGTGACTGGTTAACAAAATGGACTAAATTAAGATTTTCTGGATCATAAAAATTTTTGTTTTTCAGTATGCCAGCCTCAGAAAAAATATTTTCTATATTTGTAATTCCATCGTTTGTTAATAAAATATTTTTTTCTTTTTCATCAATTTCATAATCTTTTTTTTGGAGTTTTTTGACCAATTTATCAACTGCAAGATATTGATTAGTTTTGTCTTCTGCTGCTCCAGAAATAATTAATGGAGTCCTAGCCTCATCAATTAAACAGGAGTCAATTTCATCAACGATAGTAAAAAAATGCTCTCTCTGAACCATTTCATCTTTTGAGAACTTCATGTTATCTCTTAAATAGTCAAAACCAAGTTCACTATTAGTTGCATATGTTACGTCACAATTATAATTTTTTTTTCTTTCATAATCATTTTGATCATTGTTTATGAAACCAGAAGTTAAACCTAAAAAATTATAAATCACCCCCATTTCCTGGGAATCTCTTTTTGCCAAGTAATCGTTGACCGTTACTATATGAACGCCTTTATTTTTAAGAGCATTTAAGTAAGCAGCAAGAACTATGGTGAGTGTTTTTCCTTCACCAGTTTTCATTTCAGCAATTTTAGCTTCATGTAAAACTATTCCCCCAACTAATTGAACATCAAAGTGACGTTCATTTCTTACTCTAAATGATGCTTCTCTTACAATTGCAAAAGCCTCAGGTAATATCGTATTTAAACTAGATCCATTCTTAATTTTTTCTTTGAACTCTTCAGTTTTTTTAGGAAAATCCTCATTCCCCAGATTTTTTACATTTTTTTCTAGAGAATTAATTTTGTTCACAATTTTAGAAATTCTATCCAACTCTTTTTGATTGGTTGATTTAATGAATTTTGATAAAAATTTTAAGGGGTTTAGCATTAGTTTTTGATTTATTATTTACTTATATCCTTTAATATAATTATTTAATAATTATTTTAAATACCATGGGCATAAATTTAAGCAACTTTTTGTCTTCGAAATCCAAAAATAAAAGAATGATGGAATTTCAAGATTTAGACCATATTGATGGTGTCTCTATTTCAACAGTGAGTGCAAACTTGTACAATAATCCAAGAGATGATTTGGTAATGTTTTACTTTAGAGATGGTGCAAATAATGCATCTCTTTACACACAATCAAAAATTATTTCTGAAAACATAAAATGGAACTTAAAACACAAAAGCAAAAAAGTATTCTCACTTGTTGTAAACACAAGAAATGCAAATTGTTTTACAGGAAAACAAGGTTATAAAAGTCTTGAAAAGATAGCTGAAACTATTTCCACACAATTATCTGAAAAGCAAAAAGAGGATGATTCTCATCCAAAAAAAATAAAAAAGAAAGAAATAATTTTTGGTTGCACAGGCACAATAGGGGAAGTTTTTCCTGAGGAAAAAATTAGAAACAAAGTACCAGACTTGATTAATAAAATTAAATATACACAAAATAAATATATTTGGATGAAAGCTGCACTTGGAATTATGACAACGGATACTCAACCTAAAATGGCTATGGAAAATTGTGTGATTGGAAATAGTGATATTAAAATTTTTGGTTTAGCTAAAGGCTCGGGAATGATCCAGCCAAATATGGCCACTACACTTGCCTATATTTTTACAGATGCTGATATTCCAAATGATGTATTAAAAAAACTTCTTAAAAAAAATATCTTAAATACATTTAATGCAATTAGTTGTGATGGAGATACCAGTACAAACGATATGGTTACAATATTTTCAACAGGAAAAGCAAAACATCCGAAGATTAATAATTTAAATGATGAAAAATTAAACAATTTTGATGAGGCTTTAAACAAGGTATTACTCAATTTGGCAAAAAGAGTTGTTGCAGATGGTGAGGGAGCTTCAAAGTTTATTAAGATACAAGTTAACAATTGCAAAACAGATAATGATGCCAAAAAAATTGCTTTTTCAATTGCAAACTCTCCGTTAGTAAAAACTGCTATTGCTGGAGAGGATCCAAATTGGGGAAGGATTATAATGGCAATTGGCAAGGCCGGGGTAGTTATTAACATTGAAAAATTATCTATAAAGTTTGGAGATGTTTTAATAATCCAAAATGGAAAACTTAACCCGAATTATAATGAGTCAGATGCCTCGGACTATATGAAAAATGACACTATAGAAATTGATATTGATATTTCTAATGGATCAAAGAATTTTTCAGCATTTACAATGGACTTAACAAAAAAATATATTGAAATAAATGCAAATTATAGAAGTTAAAAACTATTGAATTTTTTGGAAAAGTTATTAAATCAAATTTAATGATAAAATACAAATTAATCTGTAAGAGTTGTGAACTATCATTTGATAGTTGGTTTGCATCTTCTCAAGAATTTGACAAGCTAAAAAAAAGAAATTTTTTAAACTGCCACAATTGTGGTTCAAGTAATGTAATTAAAACTTTAATGGCTCCTAAATTAATGAATAAATCCTCAGATAGGAATTATTTAAAAAATTGGAAATCTAATTCTGTTAAAGAAAAAATTAAAGAGTATCAAAAATTTATAAAAGATAATTTTAAATTTGTAGGTGAAAATTTTGCTAAAGAAGCAAGAATAATTCATTACAGCGACAAAAAAAAAGAAAAAGGGATTTATGGAACCGCCTCTAAAGATGAAATCATGGAACTTAAAGAGGAAGGAATTAGTGCAGAAATCATTCCCTGGACTAAAGATAATAGAAATTAATTTTTTATAAATTTTCCAATATAGTTTATTGATTTATCTTTACTAATAAACCACTGATCTTTAATTAAATTAAATTTCATACCATTGAGAGCATCAAGTCTAAAATTATACTTTTCTAAATTTTTTATTAAATCCTCAGGTCTTACAAATTTTTCCCAATCGTGGGTGCCTATTGGAAGCCATCGTAAAACATACTCTGCCCCAATAATTGCAAACAAATATGATTTTAATGTTTTGTTTAAAGTTGCCACAAACATAATACCATTTTTTTTCAATAATTTCGCACAAGATCCCAAAAAAAAATCTACATTTTCTACATGTTCAATAATCTCCATATTTAAAATAACATCGAATTTTAAATTTGAATCTAATTTTTCGGGTGAGGAGCATTTATAATCTATTTTAAGATTATTTTCTTTTGCATGTAATTTTGCAATTTCAATATTTTTAGATGAAGCATCTATTGCAGTAACTTCAGCACCTAATCTAGCAAGTGGTTCAGACAGAAGTCCTCCACCGCATCCTATATCCAGAATTTTAATATTTTCGAGCGGTTTTTGTTTATTTTCGATTTCCAAACTTTGCATGATATTGTCTTTTATATAAGAGATTCTAATGGGATTAAATTTATGTAACGGTTTAAATTTTCCTTCAGGATCCCACCATTCCTTTGCAATTTTTGAAAATTTTTCTATTTCTTCTTTGTTAATTGTGTTATTTTTCATTAGTAAGTTGACTTTATAATCAACATGTATTTTATCAATATATTTTAACATATTAAGTGAAAATCTTATCATGAAAATTGTAGTTTTAAAATTTGGAGGCACTTCAGTAGGAACGATTGATAAAATCAAAAAAGTAGGTGATATAATTAAAACTTATGTAAGAAAAAATTACAAAGTCATTGTTGTCTCATCTGCCATGAGAGGCGTAACAAATGATTTGGTAAAAAAATCAAATCAAATAAGTCAAAATTTTTCAGAGGAGGAATATGATGTACTAGTTTCCTCTGGTGAGCAAGTAGCATGTTCTTTAATAGCAGGTAGATTGATTAATAATGGTATTAAGTCTAGGTCATGGTTAGCTTGGCAGATACCAATATTAACAATTGGCCATCATAAAAACTCAAGAATTAATCTTATTAAAAAAAATGCTATTTTAAAATATCTAAAGAATGGCGGCGTGCCTGTTATAGCAGGTTTTCAGGGAATAAATGATAAGGAAAGGATAACTACAATTGGAAGAGGTGGTTCTGATGCTACTGCAATTATACTTGCTAAATTTTTTAAAGCCCAGAGATGTGTAATCTACACGGATGTTGAGGGAGTTTATACAACTGATCCTAATAAGCTAAAAAAAGCAAAAAAGATTAAAGTAATTTCTTATGAAGAAATGCTAGAGATGGCATCATTAGGAGCTAAAGTAATGCAACCAGTTTCTATACAAGATGCTAGGCTAAATAGAATAAATATAGAAGTTAAATCTTCGTTTGTGAATAAAAGTGGAACACTGATAACCAAAAGATCCAATATTCTATCTAATAAAATTGTAACTGGCATTACCTCAACTCATAATGACGCAAAGGTAACTTTAATTGGTGTAAAAGATAAACCCGGTGTTGCTGCATCTATCTTTAAACCTTTATCAAGAAACTCTATAAATGTTGATATGGTAGTTCAAAATATTTCATCAAACGGCAAAGAGACAGACTTGACATTTACAATAAAAAATGAGGATTTGAATAAAACAAAAAAAATTATAAAAGAAAACAAAAGTATTAATTTTAGAAAATTATTGTTTAATAAGGGAGTTTCCAAAATTTCTATCATTGGAGTGGGAATGATTACTACCCCAGGTGTAACATTTAGAATGTTTCAGTCGCTCGCTAAAAAAAGAATAAATATTCAAGTTATATCTACTTCTGAAATAAAAATTTCTGTGTTGATCGACAAAAAAAATACTAAAAAAGCTTTAAATGCTTTACATAAAGAGTTTAAACTAGATAGTTAAGAAAAATGAATATCAGACCATTTAGAAATATTAAGAGAAAAAAAACTAAAGTAATTTCAGTTGGAAAAGTAAAAATTGGCGGAGATAATCCAATTTCTGTCCAATCTATGACCAATACTCTTACAACAGATATTAAGGCGACAATAAACCAAATTATCGAAATTCAAAGTGAGGGAGCAGACATTGTAAGAGTATCCTGTCCAGATGAATCTTCCTCCAAAGCATTAAAAGAAATTGTAAAACATGTTGATATACCAATTGTTGCAGATATACATTTTCATTATAAGAGAGCAATTGAGGCCGCAGAGAATGGAGCAAGCTGTTTAAGAATTAATCCAGGAAATATTGGTGATAAAGATAAGATTAAAGAAGTTTTGTCTGCAGCAAAAGATAATAATTGTTCTATAAGAATTGGAGTAAATGCTGGCTCATTAGAAAAAGAAATTCTTGAAAAATTTAAGGAACCTTGCCCAGAAGCTTTAGTTGAAAGTGCTTTAAAAAATATAAAAATTTTAGAAGACCAAAACTTCTTCAATTTTAAAATAAGTGTAAAGTCCTCAGATGTTTTTTTGTCAATCGAGGCCTATAGACAACTTTCAAAAGTTACTGATTATCCTCTTCATCTAGGAATAACAGAAGCTGGAAGTTTTGTTTCAGGCAGTATTAAATCTTCGATTGGGTTAGGATCTCTCCTATTAAATGGAATAGGGGATACAATTCGAATTTCTCTATCAGATGACCCAGTCCAAGAGGTAAAAATCGGAAATGAAATACTTAAATCACTTAATTTAAGAAATCGGGGAGTAAAAATCATATCCTGTCCATCATGTGCCAGACAGGGTTTTCAAGTAATAGATACAGTCAAAATTTTAGAAAAAAAACTGTCTCACATAAAAACCCCAGTTACTTTATCAATTATAGGCTGTGTTGTTAACGGACCGGGTGAGGCTGCGATGACAGATGTTGGTATAACGGGAGGTAAGAAAGGAAATAACATGTTGTATTTGTCAGGAATACAAAAGGAAAAAGTATTGACGGAGGATATGATTAAAAAAGTTGTTAATGAAGTTGAAAAAAAAGCGTCTGAATTCGAGAAAACTAAATGATACCTGCGAAGACTATCAAAGAATTAATCGTCAAACATTCAAATTTAGAAAAAGATTTATCATCTGGTAGTTTAGATAAAAATAAATTCGCGGAAAAATCAAAAGAATATTCCGACCTAAATGAAATTATTGCAGATGCAAAAAGATACTTATCTTTTGAAAAAGATCAAAATGAATTACAAAAAATTATTGAGGATAAAAATGGAGACTTAGAACTAAAAAAGATGGCTGAAATTGAATTAAAAGATTTAAAAAATTTAAATTTTCAAAATGAAAAAAAATTAAAATTATTTTTATTACCTAAAGATGAGGCAGATAAGAAAAATGCTATTATAGAAATTAGAGCTGGCACAGGAGGTTTAGAGGCAAGTCTTTTTGCTGGAGATTTATTTAAGATGTATGAAAAAGTAAGTCATAAGAAAAAATGGTTATTAGATCTGATATCAATTTCTAAAAGTGAGGCGGGAGGACTTAAAGAAGTGATTGCTTCAATTAAAGGAACAAATATTTACTCTACTCTTAAATACGAGAGTGGTGTTCATAGAGTTCAAAGAGTGCCTGATACTGAAACGCAAGGAAGAGTTCACACTTCAGCAGCAACAGTGGCAGTTTTACCCGAAGTTGAGGAAGTAGATTTAAAAATAAACGAGAGTGATTTAAGAATAGATGTTTTCAGAGCTGGTGGTCCAGGTGGGCAGTCTGTTAATACAACAGATAGTGCTGTTAGAATAACTCATATACCAACAGGTCTTTCAGTTTCACAACAAGATGAGAAATCTCAGCATAAAAACAAGGCAAAAGGAATGAAAATTTTAAGAGCCAGGTTGTATGAATTAGAGAGAAACAGGATTGAAAAAGAAAGATCAAAAGATCGAAAAACCAAAATAGGGACTGGAGATAGGTCAGAAAGAATAAGAACTTACAATTTTCCCCAAGGTAGAGTTACGGATCATAGAATTAACTTAACATTACACAAATTAGATGAATTTTTAGAGGGCGAAGCTTTTGATGAAATGATAGAGTCATTAACACTTCAAGCTCAAGAAGAAAGTCTTAGTAACTTAAAATAAAAATTATGGATATAGAAAAAGCATTAAAGAATGCAAAAACTATTTTAAAAAATGGAGGTTCTAAATCATCAAGTTTAGATAGTGAAATCTTGATGTCCAAAACTTTAGGAAGAAATAGGGAATATATTTTGCTAAACCTAAGAAAAAATTTAAAAAAAGAAAAATTAAATTATTTTGAGGATCTAATTTCTCAAAGACTAAAGGGAAAACCAATTGCGTACTTGACTGAAAAAAAAGAGTTCTGGAAACATGAATTTGTTATAAAAAATAATATTCTTATACCAAGACCTGATACGGAAACTCTTATAGAGGAAGTGTTTAAACTTACAAAAAACAAATCATACCAGAGTATTTTAGATATTGGAGTTGGTTCTGGATGCATATTGTTATCAATTCTAAAAGAAAAAAAAAATTTCCATGGAATAGGTGTTGATATTAGCAAAAAATGTATTTCGTTGAGTAAAACAAACGCCAAAAAGCTTGGTTTAATAAACAGAGTAAAGTTTTTTCAATCTGATATTGACAATTTCTCAAATGGCAAATATGATTTAATTATATCTAATCCTCCTTATATTAAAAAACACTATTTGAAATATTTGGAAAGAGATGTAATTGGATTTGAGCCAAAATTGGCACTTAATGGTGGATTAGACGGGTTATCAGAAATAAGAAAGATAATATTTAAGTCGTCTGAATTGATAAAAAAGAAAGGTAAATTTGTTTTGGAAATAAATTTTGATCAAAGAAGAGAAGTTAAAAATTTATTAGAAATAAATGGATTTTATATTAACAAAATTGTGCGAGATTTAGCAAAAAACGATAGATGCATTGTAAGCACTAGAATTTAGAAAAATAATTATGGTAACGTTTAGAAATAATAATGGAAGAAGAGGAAGCTTTAGAAGAGGCGATAGAAACTTCAAACAAACTTCTGACAGACCAAAGTATGGATCAAATTTTTCAAATAACGATAGTTTTCAAAGAAAGGCTCCTGGTAGAAACAATCATAATGCGTCAAAGTTGATAGAAAAATATAGTAATCTTGCAAGAGAGGCATTATCAAGTGGTGACAAAATTTTATCAGAAAATTATTTTCAACACGCTGATCATTTCACAAGAATTTTAAGCGAACAAGAAAACTTTAAAAAATCTAAAAATCTTGAAAATAACGTTGAGCAGAATAAAAAATCTTCTGAAATTGAGAAAGATAAAAAATTTTCACAAACCGAAAATGAGGATAAAAATAATATCCAATCTGAGGCAAACTAATTTATTCCAACAATCTTCTCAGACTTCAAAACATCTAACTTAATTTTTTTTGTTTCAAATAATTTTCTATCATTTCCTTTTAAAATTTTACCAGAAGGTAATTTCAATGTTTGTGAATTTATTTTTTTACCATTTACTATAACCTCATAATGCAAGTGAGGACCAGTAGACTTTCCAGTAGATCCAACGTATCCAATAACTTGTGCTTGCTTAACTCTTATTCCTTTTCTTATACCTTTTGCAAACTTAGACATATGTGCATACACTGTTTGATATGTTGAATTGTGTTTTATTACGACACAATTTCCTCCACCTCCACACCAACCTGCTTTTTTAATTACACCATCTCCTGAAGCCATAATTGGAGTCCCCATTGGCGCAGCGAAATCTGTACCTCTGTGCATTTTATTAAATCCATCAATAGGATGTTTTCTCATTCCAAAAGGAGAAGAAAGTCTTGCTCCGTTAATAGGAGTTTTCATTAATGCTTTCTTAACACTTTTACCACTTTTATCGTAGTGTCCTTCACTTCCGTTTTTGTCAAAGTAGTATAGTGAATTATCTTGGCCGCTCAATTTGAGATTAGCAAAAAGGATATTACCAGTTTCGATTACTTTTCCATTATCATTAATAAATACTTCATACATTATTTGAAAACTATCACGTTTCCTTATATCCCTTTGAAAGTCTACCTGAAAACCATATATCCTAGCGAATTCAATAATGATATTTGCTGGTATCTTTTGGTTTGAAGCAGATTTGTAGAGACTTTGCAGTATTACATTTTCTTTATACAAGATATTTTTATTAAGTTTCGTGACCAAAATCTTTTGATCAAACTTATTAGACTCAGTATTTCTTGCTAAATAAATTTTTTCAGTATTGGAAATTTGAAAAATAAATTCTTTAATTAATGAGTTTGTTTGGTCTATTGTAAATTGAATTTTGTGACTCGTATTTAATTTATTAAGATTTATTTTTTTTGAAATCTTTTTTTTAATTTCTTCAATTTCATTTTCATTTATTTCATAAAACTCTAAAATTTTGTCAAAAGTTTCACCTGTTGTAATTTTATGTTCAATTTCTTTAAATCTAGGCTCAAGTTGATTAAAAGTATGGTCTAAAGTTTTCTGAAGATAGATATTATTAATAATTGTTTTGTAATTATTGTAAATTTTTTTTTTGTTATAATTATAGTATGAGGTGGAAATTATAGTTACTAAAATTAAAATAAATAAAGCAAATATCTCTGCATTTTTCCTTATTTTGCTTTTAAAATAATTAATCATTAAAATAATTAGTTTTTAGATTATTAGTGCAGCATTAAGCAAAAATCAAAAAAAACCCTTTAAAATCGTGGTTTTTTTGCCTTCTTTTTTTTTATATAGACTTGATTTCCTTTAATTTTAGCCTATAAGCAACAAACTTTCTCAAAAAATTGTTACAATTACAACAAATAAATGAGGATTATTGAGCTTTTTTGCTCAATTAGCTATTTAAAAAGTAAATATTTAAGAAGAGAAGTGTGGACGGTTAAGGTTACCAAAATTTGTCGTACACACTTCAACATTATATAAATTTTATTCTTAGAATTTATATAGAAGCTAGTGTGCGCCGTTTTTAAACTTGAGAGTTTGATCATGGCTCAGAACGTACGCTGGCGGCACGCCTAACACATGCAAGTCGAACGAAGTAGCAATACTTAGTGGCAGACGGGTGAGTAACATGTAGGTATCTGCCCTTTGGCCTGGAATAACACGAGGAAACTTGTGCTAATACCGGATAAGTCTTTACGGAGAAAGCTTTATGCACCATTGGATGAGCCTGCACTTGATTAGTTTGTTGGTGGGGTAATGGCCTACCAAGACTGTGATCAATAGCTGATTTGAGAGGATGATCAGCCACATTGGGACTGAGACACGGCCCAAACTCCTACGGGAGGCAGCAGTGGGGAATCTTGCACAATGGAGGAAACTCTGATGCAGCGATGCCGCGTGAGTGAAGAAGGCCCTTGGGTTGTAAAGCTCTTTCGTCGGGGAAGAAAATGACTGTACCCGAATAAGAAGGTCCGGCTAACTTCGTGCCAGCAGCCGCGGTAATACGAAGGGACCTAGCGTAGTTCGGAATTACTGGGCTTAAAGAGTTCGTAGGTGGTTGAAAAAGTTGGTGGTGAAATCCCAGAGCTTAACTCTGGAACTGCCATCAAAACTTTTCAGCTAGAGTTTGATAGAGGAAAGCAGAATTTCTAGTGTAGAGGTGAAATTCGTAGATATTAGAAAGAATACCAATTGCGAAGGCAGCTTTCTGGATCATTACTGACACTGAGGAACGAAAGCATGGGTAGCGAAGAGGATTAGATACCC
>CACPCD010000002.1:0-27500 GCA_902632315.1 uncultured Pelagibacteraceae bacterium | reverse complement strand
TTTTTCCTTTCGAGATATTTTTAACAGCAGGAAAAAATAATCTCAAATAACCTGGCGCTTTTTTATTGAGAAACTTTGGCAGCAATTTTTTTAATTGAAAAGAGTCTGATGGAGTATATACTTCCATATTTGGAAGACTGCTCATTAAGGCTATATCTTCCCCTGTTTGATGTGTTGCCCCATCTGGAGATAGAGTCATTCCAGCATGCAATCCTATTAATTTAACATTTAATTTTGAGTAACAAATTGATTCTCTTATTTGATCGTAAGGCCTTCCAGTTAGAAAGACTGATAAACTTTGAAAAATTGGGATTTTTCCAAATTGTGCAATGCCAGCAGAAATTCCAATTCCATTTTGTTCTGCAATACCAGTTTGAATATAACGAGATTTAAGTTTTTTTTTAAAATCTAATGTTTTTGCAACAGTTCCTAGGTCAGCATCTATAAGAACAAATTTTTCATTTTTTATAATAATTTTTTTTAAATGATAAGCATATGCGTCGCGAATATTAGAAGTCTTATCTCGAGGGTTGAATTTAAGAGATGATTTAACTTGATTACTTTCCTTAAGTTGTTTGTCTCCATAATCATAAGTATTTTTTAACATCTTAATTTCCCTTCACTTTATTATATTTCAAAAATTCGTTGATATCATTTTTTGTTATAGGTTGACCATGTGCTCTAACTTTATTTTCTATTGATCTAAGACCTTTACCAGCAATGGTATTAGCAAGGATTACAGTGGGTTTATCTCCTCTGTAATTCTTAAATCTTTGAATAGCTTTGTATAATTTCCTGTGATCGTTTCCGTCAATTTTAATTACCATGAAATTAAATGCTTTATATTTTTTATCTAAAGGCTCTGAATTTAATATATCTTTAGTGTATCCATCAATTTGAATTTTATTTACATCAACAATTATACAAAGATTATTTAGTTTATTGTGTGAGGCAAACATTGCCGCTTCCCAAACCTGACCTTCATTTTGTTCTCCATCTCCCATAATGCAATAAACCTTTTTTTTATTCTTTTTAGCGATATTTTTTAAAGATATTGCCAGTCCACAAGCAATTGAAATACCATGTCCGAGTGAGCCACCTGAATTTTCAACACCTGGTAATGAATTTAATTTTGGATGACCTAACAAATTTGATTTATATTTTCTAAGAGTTTTAAGTTTTGATTTTGCAAAAAAATTTTTGTATGCCAAAACAGCATATAGTGCTGGACAATAGTGACCAGCTGATAAAATAACAAAATCTCTTATTCTAGATTTAAAATTATTTTTGCTTATGTCAAGTAGACCCGAAAAATACAAAGATACAAAGATATCTGCTGAAGAGAGTGATCCCCCCGGATGCCCCGATTTTGCCTCAGAAAGCATTTTTAATATTTCTAGTCTTATTTTTTGAGATAAATTTTTTAATTTTTGATATTTAAATCTATCCATAGATCGTTTCTAATTCTTATCATAATTTTTTTTATGACTTTTTTTAACTTTTGACCAATCTAACATCATTTTTTTGATAGCTAATCCAGAATATTTATTTGAGTATGTCATATTTAAAGTAGATGGAGGTATTGTTACTATATCTGCTCCACTTATTATTGCATTTTTTAATTGTTCTGGGTTTCTTAAACTAGCTACAAGTAGTTTAGTTTTTGAGCCCATTCTTAAAAGAATTTTTTTAGTTTCATTGATAGACTCAAGATTAGAAAATCCCCAATCCTCTGTTTTACCATATATTAAACTAAAATAATCTACATTTATTCGTGCAAAGGCTAATATTTGAGCTGGGTTAAAACCTACCGTGATGTTTATTTTTTTTCCTCGCTTTTTTAATTCCCTTGCAGCCTTAAGTCCCTCTATATTTGATGGTAGTTTAATAACAATGTTTTTTGAAATTTTAGATAAGTTTAAACCTTGTTTTATCATTTTCAAATGATTATCAAATGTCACTTGAGCTGAAACTGGACCATTTATTATTTTTGTTATTTTTTTCAAATTTGTTATAGGATCATTGTTATCTTTAGATAACAAAGAAGGATTTGTTGTTACACCATCAACTAGTTTTAACTTATTCCAAAAAATAATTTCATCTAACGAAGCTGTGTCTAAAAAAAATTTCATATTTGAATAATTTATTTATTTCGCTCTTTATATTTAAATGCAACACTTTTTATCATTTTGTTAATAATTTTTATTGAATTAAGCCTACTATTTGACTTCACAATAATTTGGCCCAACCTGTCAGAATGATTAGTTATGTTTTTAACGCGCATTTTATTAACAATATTTAGCTCCAAATAAACTAGATGTTTATTCTTTTTTATCCAACTTGGAATAGAGGCTTTTAATATTGTTCCTTTTTTTGGAAAAAAAAACCTTTGAGAAACATATGAAATTTTTTTTCTAATTAGATTAATGTTAATATTTCTTTTTCCAAGGCTTATATCTGTTACTTTTTTTAATAAATCATAATTATTGTATTCAGGTATCATTTTTGATGAAAAATAGCCTCCTGATAGCCTAGCAGCAATTTCGATTACATAAACTTTGTTTTGATGAATGATCAAATCTCCTTTTAAAGAACCATATTTAATTTGACTTTTGTATGCAATTTTTTTGATTAGGTTATTTATTTTTTTATAATAGATTTTTGAATATACTGAGGGCAAATCACTTCCATTTTCAATTACATACGGTGAAAATTCCTGTATTTTATCATAATTCCTATCTGATATTCCTACAGTGACAACTTTGCCATTACAAATTATTGACTCCGTACTTAATTGTTGTCCTGAAAGATATTCTTCTAATAAAATTTTATTTAATTTTGTGTGCGTTTTAGTTTTTTTATATAATTTACCAATATTATTACTTAAATTAAATTTTAAAACCCCTCTCGCACCTCTATTATCTATGGGCTTTATTATATATTCTTTTTTTTCTATTAAGTTTTTTTTTAAATCTTTAAGTGAACTAATTGATTTAAAAAAAGGTGTATTAATCCTATTTCTTTTAAAAAATTTCTTCATAAGGAGTTTGTCAGAAAAAATTTTTGCAGCTTTAATCGGAATAGAATGTAATTTTAGAGCTTTAGCACACTTTGCAACAGTTAAAGGGACATCGGCACTTAAACTAAGCACAGCATCAATTTTTCTTAATTTATTAAAATTGACTACTTTTTTTACTGTATGTTGAATATTGTAAATAGAAGATTTAATAAAGTAATTAGAAATTTTTTTTGAGGGAGCTTTTGTAGATTTATCAACAACTAATATTTCATGGCCTTTTTTTTGAAGATGAGTAATTCCAGGAATGGACTCAATACCACCTCCAATAACTAATATTATTTTTTTTCGCATCTTAAAATAAAATTTATTATTTCAATTTATTCATAAACAGATTTAAGATATCATGTATTATATTAATATGACTAAATTTATTTCTGAAATTTCTAGTAATCATAATAATAATATTAGTAGAAGTAAAAAATTAATCAAAATTTCAGCCGAGTCAGGTTTTGATATTGTCAAATTTCAACTATTTAAAATCGATAAACTTTTTTCTAGAGAAATTTTAATAAAGTCAAAAAAACATAAAGATAGAAAAAAATGGGAGTTAAAAGAGAAGTATATTCCTATTCTCGCAAAGGAATGTAAAAAAAAAAAAGTTAAGTTTTGTGTTACTCCTTTTTATTTGGAAGCTGTAGATATTATAAGACCGTATGTTGATTTTATTAAAATTGCTTCATATGAAATTTTATGGAAGGATTTGTTAGTTAAATGCGCCAAAACAAAAAAACCAATTATTATTTCAACTGGAATGGCAAATATGAAAGAAGTTGTTAACGCTGTTAAAATTTTAAAAAAAAATGGTGCAAAGAAAATTATAATTCTTCATTGTGTCTCAAATTATCCAGCAAACTTAGAAAGTTTAAATTTATCAGCAATAAATACCTTAAGAAAAAAAACAAAACTTGATGTTGGATGGTCAGACCATTCTGCTAAAAGTTTAGTTGTATACAAAGCTATTCAAAAATGGAAAGCATCTTATGTAGAAATGCATATTGATTTAGATGGAAAAGGATTTGAGTATAAGAGTGGCCATTGTTGGCTGCCAAAAAAAGCAAAAGAGCTAATAAATTTTGTAAAACAAGATAAACTAGTAGACGGAAATGGAAAAAAAAAACCTAATCTTGCCGAAATGAATGAAAGAAAGTTTAGAGCAGATAGCATTGATGGATTGAGACCAATCAAAAGATATAGAAAATAATTAAATAAAATATAAACTTACACTTAATGCATTCAAGAATTAAAAAATATTACGATATTGGCAAAATTAAGCTTTATCCAATTTGTAGAAGTTTGACGGGAAATGGAACAAGGGAAACTTTAAAAATAATTAAAAATAATTTTCCTAAATTAAAAATTTTTAAAGAAAAATCTGGAAAAAGGGTCTTTGACTGGAAAATACCACCTGAATGGAATATTCAAAATGCTTTTGTATTAGATAAATCTGGTAAAAAAATTATTGATTTTAAAAAAAATAACCTCCATCTCGTTGGTTATTCAGTTCCGATAAATAAAGTAATAAAAAGAGATGAGCTAATAAAACACCTTCACTCACTCCCAAAACAACCAAAAGCCATTCCTTATGTCACTTCTTATTATAAAAAATACTGGGGATTTTGTGTAAGTGATATAAATAAAAAAATTATAATTAGAAAATATCACAAAAATGATAAATTTAAGATTGTCATTAAATCAAGTCTGAATAGTCATGGTTATCTAAACTATGGTGAGTTAGTTTTAAAAGGAAATTCTCAAAAAGAAATTTTAATATCAACTTATATATGTCATCCTTCTATGGCTAATAATGAATTATCAGGCCCGATAGTTTCAATGTGCTTGATTGATTATTTTAAAAGAATGAAACAATTGGAAAAAACGTTGAGATTTATATTTATTCCTGAAACAATTGGATCAATAACTTATCTAAGTAAAAATTTAGAAAAATTAAAGAAAAATATAATTGGTGGTTATAATTTATCATGCATTGGTGATGAAAGAAATTATTCTTGTATGTTTAGTAAATATAATAATACACAAGCTGATAAAGCATTACGGCTTGCTTATAAAAAATTAAAAATTAAATACAAAAGTTATTCATTTCTAAAAAGAGGTTCAGATGAGAGGCAATATTGCTCTCCCTCAGTTGATCTTCCTATAGCTTCAATTTTTAGAACCAAGTATGGTGAATACCCAGAATATCATACATCTCTCGATAATTTTAAATTGGTAACAAAAAAGGGTATTTTGGGAGGGTTTAATGTTTCAAAAAAAGCGATAGAAATTTTATTAAAAACTTCAATACCAAAAAATAGAATAATTTGTGAACCTCAAATGGGAAAGAGAAATCTCTATCCAAACTTATCTATTAAACAACCAAAAAATGAGACTAGAAATTTAATGAATTTTCTCCAATATGCAGATGGAAAAAATTCATTAGAAGAAATTTCAAAGTTGATCAAATTGAATTTTAATAAAACCAAAAGAGTCTATGATCAACTTAAAAAGAATAATTTAGTTGATTAAAATTTTTTGTAATGAAAAAAAAAAATGATCTTTACAACATTTTC
Organism: uncultured Pelagibacteraceae bacterium; assembly: GCA_902632315.1. Taxonomy (GTDB): domain Bacteria; phylum Pseudomonadota; class Alphaproteobacteria; order Pelagibacterales; family Pelagibacteraceae; genus Pelagibacter. Next base: position 21,854 of record CACPCD010000002.1, on the reverse strand, counting down.
AAAAATTTAAAATTTAAAGAAGATTTTTTAATAATACACAGCGATATTTTGTCATTATATAAATTTAATTTTACTTTAAATAGTTTATTTAAGATTTTTAAAGATACTTTTGGAAAAAATAAGACACTCATATTTCCTACATTTAATCTTAAAAATCAGAAAAAATGGCATTTAAATAGATCGGTATCAGAGTCAGGATCTTTGTCAGAATTTGTTAGAAAAAATAAAAAGATTGTGAGATCTCTAAATCCAATACATTCTATAGTCATTTATGGTTCCAAAAAAAATCAAATTCCTATTGATAAATGCCTTTCTTCATTTGGACCCAATTCTTCTTGGGAGTGGTTGTGTGAAAATAAAAATGTTAGAAATATTTCAATAGGCATTGGATTTGTTGGGGGTGCAACTTTTTGTCATTATTCTGAGGAAAAAGCAAAAGTTTTTTACCGAAAATATAAAGAAATAAATACTTTAGTTTATGATTCAAAAAATAAATTGATAGATAAAAAATTTACTTTTTTTGCAAGAAAAAAGGGATTTATTAATAATTGGACACGTTGTGAAAAGTATTTAAAAAAAAAAAAAATTCTTATTCAGCATAAGAATGAATATAATATTCCTCTATTTAGTATGAATACTTCATTAGCTACAAACCATATTTTAAAAAAAATTTATAAAAACAAAAAGTTTTTAATTTAAAATTAAGTATTATTTTTTTAATTTGATATGTGAATGTGTTAATCCCACACCAAATCCTGAAATTATTATTTTTTTTGACTTTTTTAATAATTTAAAATGATTTTTTAATAATAAAGGTATTGATGAAGAAACAAGATTTCCAGTATTTTCATATGATAAAGGCATCTTAATATTTTTATTAAATTTTAAAATTTCTTTCTTCATTAAATTTAAAACAATCTTGCTTGCTTGATGAGAAAAAATAGTAAGATTTTTTTCCTTTTTAATTAATTTCAATAGCATTGGTACCACATCTCTAATTGCGAAATTGATTAACTCTGGACCTTTCATCGAAATAATTTTTTTACCATTGCTGTCTTTAAAAATTAAATTATCTTCCGTATTAGGTATGCTCTCACTAAATTCATTTTCTAGAGTCCAGCCATTTTTGTCGTATTCAATTATTGAGGCTGATGCTCCATCTCCAAAGAGTGGTAGAACAGATTTATCAGTAGGTAAAATATATTTTGAATATGTGTCAGAAGTTACTATTAAAATTTTAGATTTTTTGTTATTACAAATAAATTTATGTGCCAGTATTAATGCATCAACATAGCCGCTGCACCCACAGTTGAGTGGAATATTAAATGGTTTTTTTAGTAAGTATTTCTGGATCTTGGATAAAACATAATGACCAACCGAAGGAAAATAAACACTAGGCGTATTAGTAACGGTTATCAGGTGAGTTATGTTAATTTTTTTTTTATAACTCCTTATGCATTTTAAAGCGGCCTTAATGGCTATACTCTCTGTATTTTCATGATTAAAGCATACTCTTCTCTCTTTAATTCCTGTTAAATAAAACAATGTATTTTTTTTTAAATTAAATCTTTTGTCTAATTGAGAATTTTTGACAATCTTTTTTGGCAAGTATAATGATAAGTTTTTGATATTAAATTTTATATTTCCCATGAATTTTTATTATTGGTTTATCTAATTTCTTGCTGAGTATTATTTTTTTAAAAATATTTATCATAACCTCGGTGTTAATGAACGAATCAAGGTTTTTAAATTTTCCTGGAAAATTATTTATCATTTTTTTTGACATTTTATTCTTAACCATACCTAGGGATATTAAATAAAAACTATGTTTTCTTTTTTGTTCTTCATTTAATATATATATAGATTTATTTAGCAATGTTTTAGCTAGTGAATAATATGCGTTACCAACTTCATTTAGTTCTGCTGCTATTGAACCAACGAAAATACTTGCAGAATTATTTTTCAACATTTGATTTTTGTATAAAAAAGACCAGATTTGCAATGGTATTAAAAAATTAATTTTAAAAATTTTATTGATTAGTTGAATATTGAAAAAACTTAGAACAGAAAATTTTTGATACCCATTAAAAAATATTATTTTATCAAACTTAGTTTTTTTTAATTTTTTTTTTAAGCTAATTAAATTTTTTTCATTGTATTCTTTAATAGAGAAATGTCTTATACGAGAACTTTTTTTCCTACTTAAAGTAAAAATTTTTATCCTTTTTATTTTCTTTAATTTCTCAATCAACTCAATAGAAATTTCACTCGAACTACCAACAACTAATAGATTCATTTTATATTACTTGTTATGAATTTATCTAAATCTGATATAGATTTTAATGATCTTAATTTCTTGACGTTAATATTTTTTTTTTTATATTCATCTTTTAAAACCGTTATCACAGTTATCATTGACATTGAATCCCATATAAAATCATCTAAATTTCTTGATGATACAAGTTTTTTTTGGTTTTTTTCATTTAAAATTTTTTGAATAAGTTTAAGGTTTTTCAACATAAGTTATTATCTTAAAATTTTTAATATCAACTGTATAATTAATTAAAAAAAAGAATAATATATTTATACACATATGATTTCCAAAAAAATACTTAAAAAAATATTGTCCAAATTTGGTATTTCGACATATGGCACAGTAAAAAAAAAAGAAATACTTAAAATCATTGATTTACTAAGACCATTAAATCTAGGACACGATTATATAAGATTAGGTGGAATTTCTGATGGGTCTTATATAGTACCAAAAATTCTTGATGATATAAAATTTTGTTTTTCCGCTGGTTACGGAGGAGATTGTTCTTTTGAAAAAAGCTTAGAAAATTATGGTATCAAATCTTTTTTGGCTGACTATTCGTTTGATGCACCAACTGAACTTAAAGATTTTGATTACCAAAAAAAATTTATAAAGTCTTATTCATCAAATAATTCAATTAATATCAATGATTGGATAGAGGCAAGCGTTTCTTCAAATCAAAAAAAAATGATTTTACAGATTGATGTTGAAGGTTCTGAATATGAAATAATTCACGCAATTACTGAAAATAATTTACAAAAGTTTGAGGTAATTGTTATTGAGTTTCATAATTTGTTCTTGGTAAATAATCAAATTTTTTATAAGTATTTTCTTGAATGTATTTATAAATTAAAAAAATTTTTTGAAATTTTTTACTTGCAGCCAAATAATTGTTGTGGAGTTTCTAATTTTGATACAATCATATTTCCTAATGTTTTAGAAATTACGCTTTTAAATAAAATGAAAATAATTAAAAAAGGTAAATTTACATTCAAAAATGTAGCAGTAAAAAATATATTAACTAAAAATGAAATTATTTTGCCAGATTATTGGTACTAATTTTTAAATGAAAACAAAAATTAAAATAGCACTTTTTGATCAAAAAAATAACGTAGGTGGTGGTGAAAGATATACTCAAAAAATTTTATCAGGCTTTGATAAAAAAAGCCAAGATTTAGAAATTGATTATTTTGGTTTTGAAAATCAGATAAAAAAAAATAAATTTATTTCAAAATTCTCAAAGATTAATTTTATCAATCTAAAGTCTTTAGAATTAAGAGAAAAGGGAATATTAAAAATTTACAAATCAAATAAAATTATTTCAACACTTCAAGACCGGTTTAAAGACTATACTTCATATTTACCATCATATATTTCAGGAAATTTAAAAAAAGAAATGGAAAATAGGCTTAATAAATACGATGTGGTATTATTTCTGTGGCCATATTTTCTTGAGTATCCAAATATAAAAGCAAGAAAAATTATAATTCTTCATGATTTAAATTTTAAATATTATTTTTCAGGTCAGAGTACATTTGATAAAAAAAGAGTTTTTTTTCTTAATAAATCAATAGAAAAATGGATTAAATATTCAGACATTGTCGTGACATCAAATTTTATGAAACAAGAATTTAAGAAATTTTACCCAAATTTTAAAAATAATTTAAAAGTAATTAGAATGGGAAGTTTTTCAAGCGCGATCACAAGAAAAAATAGTAACTACAAATTTTTAAATTATCCGTTTATTTTATGTCCCTCAAGTACTGTTGGTCATAAAAATATTTCAAGTTTAATTAGGGCTTTTAAATTTATTAAAAAGTATAATGAAAACATTAAATTAGTATTTACTGGACCCGGCACTGATATCTTAAACGGTGTAGAACATAACAACTATCTTAAGTTTCAGGATCGAAATTTATCTATATATGGACTTGGATATATTGATAATAATGAGATAGATTTTTTAATAAAAAAAGCTGCAGTTGTCGTAAACTGCTCCTTATATGAACCAGGTAATGGAAGCGGTTTAGATGCTTGGAAATTGGGCACGCCAGTTGCAATGTCTAATATACCTGCTTTCAAAGAGCATCTTAATTATTTAGGAGTAGGAGCAGAATTATTTGATCCTTTAAATCCAAAGGACATTTCAAGGAAGATAATCAAAATACTTAAAATGAATAAAAATGGTAAAAAAAGAAGAATTCAAGAATCAAAATTAAAAATGAAAATTATTGATTGGGATTTATTAATTAAAGATTATATAAAATTTATTAAATTAAAATGACAAAAAGTTACTTTATATCTCAAACTTCATTAAGAAAAAAATTTAAAAAAATAGGTAGAAACTGTAAAATTTCTAATAAAGCATCCTTCATTGGTGAAAAAAATATCATAATTGGGGATAATGTTCGAGTAGATGATTTTGCAGTTATTGTTGCTTATGATGGAAATATAACAATAGGCTCAGATTCACACATAGGATCCTTGAGTTATATATTAGGAAGTGGTGGAGTAAAAATAGGAAATTCTTGCAATATATCTCAAGGTGTAAAAATATATTCAAAGTCTGATAATTATAAAATGAAAGAAAAAAAAACCTACAAAGCAAAAGTAGTTATATCCGATAATTGTATTATTGGTTCAAATGTAGTGATTTTACCTGGTTCAAAAATAAATAAAAACGTTAGAATTGGTGCTCTAACGTTGGTTAATAAAGAGATAAAATCAAATAGTTTATATTTTGGAAAACAAACTAAAAAATTGAATTAAATGAAAAAATATAAATATCCATTAATTTATCCTAGAATTTATAGATCAGATAAAAAAGAGGGCATTAAAGTAATCGAGTCAGGGCAAATTACAATGTCAAAAATCACAAAAGATTTTGAAAAAAGATTTGCTAGATATATTGGCTCAAAGTATGCGGTTATGGTTAATTCTGGATCCTCTGCCAATTTGTTAGCTACAGCTGCATCATGTAATCCACTCAGAAAAAAAAAACTTAATATTGGAGATGAGGTGTTAATACCAGGTATCTGTTGGTCGACTTCGTTATGGCCTCTAGTTCAATATGGTTTGAAACCAATTTTTGTAGATGTTGATGTCGATACATTGAACATGAACATAGATGATTTAAAAAAAAAAATATCAAACAAAACAAAAGTTATTTTTTGTGTTCATGTATTGGGAAATTCCTCAAATATGAATGAAATCAAAAAGATAGTAAAAGAAAAAAATTTGATCTTGATCGAGGATACTTGTGAGTCATTAGGGTCAAATTTTAATAAGAAAAAATTGGGTTCCTTTGGGGATTTTGGTACTTATTCATTTTATTATTCCCATCAAATATCATCGGGTGAGGGAGGTATGGTAGTTTGTAATTCAAAAGACGATTATGAGATACTATTAGCTTTGCGAGCTCATGGGTGGTCAAGAGATGGCTCTAAACACAAATATTATAAAAAAAGATACCCAAAATTAGATGAAAGATTTATATTTATAAATCTTGGATATAATTTACGTCCTCTAGAAATACAAGCTGCTATTGCCAGAAATCAACTAAAACAAATAAATAATTTTAAGATAAATAGAAAGTATAATAGAGATAAAATAATTTCATTATTTCAAAAAAAATACAAAAAAAATTCTTTTCTGAGCTTTGTTGAAAATTCAAAACATGTGGATTGTAATTGGTTTGGATTACCAATCTTGATAAATAATAAATTTAAGCATAAAAAAAAGATGATAATCAAAGAAATAGAAAATTTAGGCGTTGAGACTAGACCAATTATCAGTGGAAATTTTCTTAATCAACCAGCAATAAAACTTTTAAAGCTTAATGATAAAAAAATAAAATTAAAATATAGTCAAGAAGTTGACGATAGAGGTTTTTTTATAGGAATAAATACTCAAAAATCTTCGCTAAAAATTTTAAATTATGTTGCAGAAAGTTTAGGAAAGGCATTTATAAAAGTTTGTAACTAAATATGAAAAAAATAGTTCAAATTGAACCTTGGATTGGTTTAGATGAGTCAAATTATATTAAGAAAATTGTCAGTAAAACTCTATTAACTGAAGCTGCAGAGACAAAAAAATTTGAGAATAAAATAACAAGAAAATTTAAATCAAATTATGCTTTAGCTGTATCTAACTGGACAAATGGTTTGTACATGGCGCTAAAAGCATTTAATATAGGAAGAGGAGATGAAGTAATTGTTCCAAACGTAACATTTATAGCTACTGTTAATTCAGTAATAATGGCCGGAGCTACCCCAGTCATTTGTGAAATCGATGAAAAAAATTTATCTTTTGACATAGACCATCTAAAAAGACTTATTTCAAAAAAAACAAAAGCTGTAATCCCTGTTCATTTGTATGGCCACTGCTGCAATCTTGATCTTTTAAAAAGAATTTGTTCAAAAAAAAAAATAAAAATAATAGAAGATGCTGCTCAGTCAATGGGTGCGAAATATAAAAAAAAATACTTAGGAACTATCGGTGAGGTTGGGGGATTTTCTTTTTACGGAAATAAAATTATTACAACAGGAGAAGGTGGTGTAATATTGACAAATAATCTCAAATTAAAAAAAAAATTGTATGAATTAAAAAATCATGGAAGAAGTAAAAAAGGAATTTTTAAGCATGATTCAATTGGATACAATTTTATGTTTACTGAGATGCAAGCTGCTATAGGAAATATACAGCTCAATAAGTTAAATAAAATTTTGAATAAAAAAGAGACAATTTTTAAACTGTATAAAAAAGAATTATCTAAAATTAAAGATATAAGTTTTATGGCCCCAGTAAAATTTAACAAGCCTGTTTATTGGTTTTCAAATATTTTCACAAAAAAAAAAAATGGACTCAAAAAATATCTTAATGATAGAAATATTCAAACAAGAGATATTTTCTATCCCATAAATTTTCAACCATGTTACAAAAAAACAAACTATTTAAAACTAACAAAAAAAAAATATGCAGTTTCTGAAAAAATTTTTGATAACGGTATCTCATTGCCTTCATCATATAGTTTATCAAAATCACAACAAAAATTTATTATTAAAACAATAAAAGATTATTTTAATCAGGCAAAATAAATAAAGTGATCAATTTTTTAAGAAAATATTTGTTTGAAAATAGCAAACCAAAAATTTTAGTCAAACACAAAAGAATACTTCCCATCAAGAATAGATTAAAAAAAAAAAATTATATTATTAAAAGAAATAGATGGCATGGTATGTTTTCAAATTTACATTACATTATAAAACATATTATTTACGCAAAAAAAAAAAATTATTCTATATTTGTAGATATGGAAAATTTTCCAACAATTTATAATGAAAGAATAAAAGTAAATAAAACATATAATGCTTGGGGATATTATTTTAAAAAATACTATAAAAAAAATTTAAATAATATTTATAAGAAAAAAAATTATAAATTTTCTGACGAAACCAGTTTGGATACTTCAAAAATAAATAGTCAAGAGTATAAAGAATATAAAAATATTTTATCAAACAGTTTAATAAATAAATCGATCATTAAAAAAGCTACATCATTCAAAAAAAAATATTTTAAAAAAAATAGTATAATAGGAGTTCATTTTAGAGGGAGTGATCAAAAAAGAGCTGCTCTTCATCTTTTTCCGCCAACATTTAAACAAGTCAAAACAATATTGGATAATATAATTAAAAAAAACACAAAAATTTTTTTGGTAACAGAAGAAAAAAAAACTTGGGATAAATTTAAATATTACTACAAAGAAAATTTAATAGAATTTAATTCCTTCAGATACAATGGTGATATCTTTTCTGTATACCCAAGAAAATTGCATAGATACTTTCTTGGTTATGAAAATCTGGTGAATATGATATTGTTATCTGAAGTTGATCATTTAATTCATAGCAATACAAACTTTTCAGCAATGTCTACACATTATGCAAAAAAAAAAATTAAACAAACAATCATTTTTAATGGTTACAATTCAAAAAATATATTTTTAGCAAATATTTTGTGGTACTTTAAAGCAATTCTTCCAGAGAGATTTGGGGGTTTTAAAACTAAAATAAAAGTTTAAATGAATTTTGTTGATAAACAATGCCCATACTGTGAAAAAAAAACAAATACAAAGGATATTAATAACTCATTTTATAAAAGTTCTAATGCTTATTTAGAAATTCTAAAAAAAAAATATACAAGCAACAATTCTATTTCGTTTGATGATTTTGTTGAAAAAAATTTAAAATTAGTAAAATGTGACGAATGTAAAATAATTTTTTTTAAAAAATGGTTTGATACAGAGACAGCCAAAATAATTTATAATTCAAGACCGCATAGAGTAGGCTGGGGTTCATTTAATTTGTTTTATGATCAAAGCGCCAGATTGAAAAATTATATTAAAAGGAAAATAAATATATTTAATTGTATAAATAGTAAAATTGATAAAATTGATAAATATGCTGAGATTAACTGTCCTTTTAGTGGTTTAATGCTTTTGTTTAATTTCGCAAAAAAAAATTATAATTTTAAATTAAATATTCTTGAAAACTTAATTAAAGAAAGATCATTTTTCAATGATTTATTCTTAAAAATTTCTAATAGAATAAGAATTTTATTTTTGAGTTGTTTGCTTTTTCATGAAAAAATAAAAATTAAAATTTCAAAAAAAAACAAATATTTTGAATTTTTGAATCAAGAAAAAAAATTTGAAATCCCCCTCGATATTAGGTTAATTAAAATTGAAAATAATAATCTTTCATGGAATTATAATTGTAATAATATGGGTCAAAATTGTAGAAAAATTTTTACTTATTTTGAAAATTTCAAATCAGTAACATTTAATGAGGTTGAAGATGAAAGTAGAAAAAATAATTTTAAATTTGATTTATCTTACTTAGAAAATACAATAGACCATGTAAGTGATATTAAAAAAACTCTATTAAAGTTATCTGCATTATCTCAAAATATAGCAATTATTACTCATGGTATTAAAGCAGGGCCTCAACATTTATATTTTCTAAATGAGGAATTCATTTCTAATTATTCTAAATTAAATGGTTTTAGATTAAGTATTTTAACTCATGAAATCACCTCAAAAGATAATAACGAATTCGATAATCAATTTTATCTTTTGTCTAAGTTAAATTAATCTTATTTAAGATTATTTTAGAAACTTCTTCTGAAGCTTTTTGATTTTTGGAAAAATATTTATAGTAATTTTGTTTTAAATATTTTTTTGTTTTAAATTTATTTTTTAAAATATAATTAATTTGCGCCTCTAAATTTTCAGGTTTTGAAACTTTAAATGCTAATCTTAATTTTGTATAAATTGATTCATTCTTACCATATCTCTCTTTAAGTTTGCTAATTGCAGGCAATTGAATTACAGGGACTCCATTTGACAAGGCGTCAAGAGTTGTTGCAGATAAATTAAAGTTTATTAAAATATTTGCATTTTTTAATAATTTAAAAATATTTTCATTTGAAACAGAAAAGTATTTTTTTTTATTTGATAAGCTGAAGTTATTTATAATTTCTATTAACTCTTTTTGGGGGTAGGGAGGTAATTTTATAGTCAAAAAATATTTATTATTTTTAACAATTTTAGATACAATTTTTAAATAATATAAAGTGGATTTATATGAAGCCTCATCGGTGATATTTTTTAAGGCAAGTATAATATTATTTTTTTTTGTATTTTTGGATCTAGTATTAAATTTTTTTTGCCAAAAATTATCATATTTAGGATGTCCTGTAAGATAAATTCTATTTTTACTTAATCGAGATTTCCAAATTTCTATATCTAATTTATTTCCCAAAAATATTGCATCACATTCCTTTTTTAATTCTTTTTTTTTAAAAATACTGATTTCTTTTTTACTATATTTATAGATATGGGTGGTGTGAGGAAATAAAAATAATTTTATATTGCTATCTTTATTTTTTATTGAATTTACCCAAAAAGATATTTTTTGAAACTCATTGAGTATAAAATGTAAACTTTCTGAGTCTTTAATTTTTAATTTTTTTTTGAGATAGATAAAATCGTGAATTTTGAAAGCTAAAGTTTTATCTAAACTTTTAGAAATCCAACCAAATAATTTTTTTAAAATTTTAAAAAAAATTCTATCAATTTTATTTTGAACATAATGTTTTTTTGAAATTTTTTTCCATCTTTTGAATAACGTATTATTTTTTTTTAAACTTTCATAAGCTTTTTGATTCAAAAATAATGTATAGAAATTTACATTTTTATTCATTTTTTCCATTACAGGAATTATCCAATCGATCTCAGATGAAGATTTTCTTATTAAAAGTAGTGAATTAAATTTTTTTTTCACTTTTTCATTATTGTTCTAATTTTTCCTAAGGAAATTTTTACTTTATTGGTTTTTTTAAAAGCTAAAACCGCCTGTTCAAGATTCATTTCTAATCCATTAAAAGACGAAATTTTATTTTTTTTTGCTAGAGATATAAGTTTTGTTTTCTTGGGCTGATAGATAACATCAAAAATAATTTTGCAATTTTTTAATAATGAAAATTGAGAAGTTTCAATTGGTGATTTATTTTCTTTGAAACCAATCGATGTGCAATTTATTAAAACGTTAATGTTATCAAATTTTTTTCCAATTTGATTCCAATTATAAAATTTGACATTTCTAAAACTTTTAATTTTCTTTTTTCTAACAAAAACCATAAAATTTGATTTTTTAAAATGATTAGAAAAATAAGTTACTACTGCTTTTCCAACACCACCGTATCCTAATATAGCAAAAGATTTTAAATTATTTATTTTTTTTGAATCAACCTTTTTAATAAATACTTTTAATGATGCTTCTCCATCTGTATTTGCACCACAAAGTTTTCCCTTCTTATCTCTATATAAACAGTTAATAGCTCCAATCTGTCCAACTTGTTTATCGAATGAATTTTTTAGCAATTTTAAAACTTTTTCTTTGTAAGGAATTGTTATTGCACCACCTAAAAAATTTTTATCATTAATTAAAGTATGTAGTTTATTATTAAATTCTTTTTTTTTAATATCTATTGCAATCATTCTATGTTTTAAGGATAATTTTCTATAGACCTTGTTCCACAATTTAGGGGACCTCGCCCCTTTAGAGGGCATTAATCCTAAAATTGCGGAATATTTTTTATTACGCATACTAAATTTAGTATAATTTTTTATTCCAAGTTACTTTTGCAACTTTATTCATTAACGGCATCAACTTTTTTAATTCTTTAAAATCGATTGGCTGCAATGGATCAACTAGAGCTTTTTTTGGGTTTGGATGTACCTCAATCATAATTCCGTCTGCGCCTGCAGCTATGGCTGATAATGCCATTGGTTTTACCCATGGTCTCCAAAAAGTTGCATGTGATGGATCTACGATTATTGGCAAGTGCGTCATTTCTTTTGCAGCTGGCACAACTTGTAAATCAAGTAAAAAGCGTGATGTAATCCTGTGAGTGTGTGGAGCAACAACACCTCTTTCGCAGAGTATTACTTTTTTGTTCCCTTCTTTTAAAATATATTCGGCAGCTCCCAGCCAATCTCTGAGTGATGATCCGTAATGTCTTTTTAACATTATTGGTTTTTGAGTTTTTGCACATTGAGATAAAAATGGGTAATTTTGCATGTTTCTTGAACCAATTTGAAGAATATCTGCAACTTCAGAAACTAATGGAATAAATTTTTCCTCCATAACTTCAGTTATTATTGGGATTTTATATTTTATTTTTACTTCTCCAAGCCATTCTATTCCTCTTTCTCTAGTCTCATTATAACTTTTACTTCTATATGGAAAGGTTAATGGTTTAAAAGCACCACCTCTTAAAAAATGACAATTATTCTTTTTTATATTTTCTGCAACATTAAAAATTAATTTTTTTGATTCAACCATATTAGGACCTGCAAAAATTGGGATAGTTTTTCCTCCAAATTCTACTCCTGATATTTTAAATTTTGATTTATGATTTTTATTTTTTTTAGCTACTAGTGGAAACTTTGTTTTTAAATCTTCGTCACTTATATCTTTACCAGGGAATTTGTTGTCCATATTTATTTTCCTAACCTTTTTGATATTGAATTACTACTTAATTTTATTGGTTTATTTTTTTCATAACTACTATACATGGCATGAATTAGAGCAGATGTTTTATAACTTTCTCTAGCATCTATTATAGATGATGATTTATTTTTTTGAATGTCTTTTATGATCTGATTTATTAATCTATAGTGACTTTTTCCATATCCATTTTTAATGTATTCAGAGTATTTTTTGATGATTTTTTTTGAATTTTTAAAACCTATTATTCTACTAATTTTATTCAAAGCCAAACCACTTAATACTATAGTTCCTTTAGAGCCAACCAATGATAATGATGCATGAATATCAATAGGTCTTGCAGCTGTTGTTGCTTCAATTGTACCAAAAGATCCATTATCAAATTTTAAAGTAGCAACAGCAGTGTCTTCTGCTTCTAATTTGTTAATTCTATTTCCCATATAACAAAATACCTCATTAACAGGTCCAAATAACCATCTTAAAATATCAATATAGTGAATTGCCTGTTGGTTAATTACACCTCCATCCATTTTCCATGAACCGTGCCAATCATCATTGTAATAATTTTGATATCTACACCATAACAAACTTATAGATGCTTTTACAATTTTACCAAATTTTTTCTTATCTAAACACTTTTTCAAAAAAACCACAGCAGGGTTTAATCTATTTTGGAAAGCCACGGATAAAATTACTTTATTTTTTTTTGCTAATTTTTCTAATTCAAGAGTTTGATTAAGTAAAAGTGTTAGAGGTTTTTCACACAAAACATTGATTTTGTTTTTTAAAAGAAATTTTACAATTTGATAGTGACTTCCTGAGGGTGTTAAGACAAATACAATATCTAAGGAATTTTCATTTATCATCTTTTTGTAATCATAATAACCTTTACAATTGAATAACTTTTTAAACTTGTCCAATTGATTTTTTTTTTTATCACAAACTACTTGTATTTCGAATTTGCTTCGATCAATTTTAGTTGAGATTATATTATGGTAGTGTTCCGTAACTCTACCACATCCAATTATCCCAATTTTAATTTTTTTTTTCATTTTTATTTGTAAATATTCAGAAGCTTTCGTGTTAAATTTTTTACAGAATTTTCTCTAATACTTATAAGTGAAACTGGATCCTTAACCTCATAAAAACCAATCTTTCCACTATAGAGATTCTCTTCTCTAATATTATTTGGCCTAACAACGCAACCTAAACCTATAGATGATCTTAAGGCAATTTCATTTCTTCTCTTATTGGGAGTTAATCCATCAACTATCATTTCGTGTGAACCTTTTTTATTTTTTAACCAAACGCCACCGTTTATTTTTTTTGACGCGAAGGTTAAGTCTAATCCTTCAGTTACAAGCTTTTTTACCATATTATTGAATAAATTATCTTCTCGAAAAGGATACTGCTCAGTTAAAAGAATAATAAGATCAGGAAAATCTGATACTTTTTCAATTTCTTTTAGAGCATGTTTAAAAACGCTTAACAAATCTGATGATTGTTTTGATAAATTTTTCGACCTTTTAATTAATTTTATATTATATTTTTTAGCTAATTTTGCTGTCACACTTGACTCAGTTGTTAAGTAAATATTCTTTACTAGTGAAGATTTTCTCAAATTTTCAACTGTATATTTTAAGATATCTTTTTTTTTTAATTTTATGTTTTTCCCTTTTATTGGAATAATTGCTGCGATATTTAAATCTTCAATTTTCTGAGGGTCATACTTATAGAGCTCACTATCTAGATTTTCTATGATACCAACAACATTTGAAGCTCTAATGGGATCTAAATCTTGATGTACTCCATGCCAATGAAAAACACTCGCTGAAGGTTCATAGATAATTTTTAATCCTTTGGATATAACTTTTTTACCCCAGATCCTGTCCTCAATATTAGTTGCTTTATTATCGAAAGGAATTTTTTTCCATAAATCTTTTCGGAAAGCACTATTTGCATTATGAAAAAAAGGATCATTAACTTGTACTTTTCTATCCAGTCCAAATATAGTTATCAAATCTCTTTTATCTAAAACAGAGGAATAAGACATTGGTTGCTGTCTTCCATAAACACCAGCGATTTTTTTATTTTTTAAAGGTCTAATTAAATTATTCAACCAAGTATTTTTTACAGGTAAACAATGAGCAGACAAACAAACAATAATATCACCTGAACTTTTTTTAATACCAAGATTAATAGCTTTACCTGGTAAAAATTTCTTAATTTTCAAAATTTTTACAGGATACTTTTTAATTTTTTCAATAGTTTTATCTTTTGAATAATTGTCAACAACAATTACCTCAATATTTTTATAAGATTGAGAATAAATTTTTTCTAGACATGAAAGTATCCATCTTTCCTCATTTTTAGTTCTTATAATTATTGAAACTTTCTTCATTTAATTTTTCTAATTTTTTTTGCAGCTTCTGCAAGCTTTAAATCTTCCAAAGTATGAATATCAATATGAGAAAAGCTGTCTTCATTTGTAAAAATTTTCACTTTATCGCCAATCCTTTTACCTTTTCTCCATAATTCAGATCTACTAGCACAAGCTAGGCCAGTATCTTCTCTTACAATTGTTTTTCGAATTTGCCTTGAGGAGTATATACGCATCCATTTTTTTAATCTCATCCATTTTCCATTTTTATATTCCCAATAATTTTTTGAAGTTTTGTATCCGAAAAATACACTTTCTATTTTTTTATTTTTATGAAGGTATTCAACACATTTATCAATCCAATATATTTTCCTGAAAATATCTGTTGCAGTTAGAAATACACAAATCTTAAATCTCCTGTTCACCAATTTTTCGTAATTTATTAATGCATGTTGTAGTGTTTTCTCTGTAGTTGCTAAAGATCCTGATAATTTTTTTGGTCTTATAAATGGCACTACAGCTCCAAATTTTTTTGCTACAGACGCAATTTTCTCTGAATCAGTTGAAACAATTATATTGCCAATATATTTTGATTTTTTTGCAGCATTTATAGGATAAAAAATTAAGGGTTTACCATTAAGTTTTCTGAGATTTTTATTTTTTAAACCTTTTGAACCACCTCTTGCTAAAATTATTGTAATTACATCTTTTTTATTAATTTTCATTTTACTCTTCGACTTCTTTTTTTAACTCTTCATATTCTTTAAATTTTATTTTCATGAATTTATAAGCGAGTTTACTTTTAAGAAAAATCCCATTTGGAGTTAAAATATATAAATAATTTCCTTTTTTTTTATTTCTTTTAAAATTATTTAATTTTATATATCCTTTTTGTCTTAAAGCTTTGAGAGTGTAATTAATTTTTCCTAAGCTAAACCCTAAGCTTTTAGCGATACTTCTTTGGGAACTATTAGGAACTTTATCTAAAAATCGTAAAATTTGAAGAAAATCGTTATTATCTGACTGTTTATTATTATTCATACTTAAAAATTATTATTTAATTATGTTCAAATTTTGAACATAATCTATTATTAAAAGCAACCATGGATAAAAAAATCACTGATTTAAATATAAATAGACAGGATCTATTTAATCAAAAAAATTTGATTTCCCAAAAAAATAACAAATTTGAGTATCCTATTTTTTCAAGTATAGAATTAAATATTCATGGATCTTGTAATAGGAGATGTGCTTTTTGTCCAAGAGTTGATGAAGAGCTTTATCCAAACTTAGATGAATATCTAGACATAAATTTTTTTAAAAAAATGTTAGGTGAGCTTAAACAAAATAATTATACAGGAAGAATGGGTTTTTCAGGTTTTTGTGAACCACTACTTCATAAAGATATAGTTGAGATAGTTGGTCTGTATAAAGAGACTTTTCCGGAAAATAGATTAGAAATTGTAACAAATGGAGATTATTTAGATTTTGATAAAGCAAAAAATCTTTTCGACAATGGTTTATATAATATTAGAGTAAGTTTATATACAAATCCAAAAAATGAAAAAAAGTTTTTAGACATTAGAAAAAAACTTAATTTATCCGAAGAAAGATTTTTTGTAAGACATAGAAATTTAGGTAAAAAAAATGACTTTGGTCTCGTTCTAAATAATCGAGCAGGTTCAGTTGATTATTCAAGAATTGGACAAGGCCAAAAAATAAAAGAATTACCATTGAAACAAGGTTGTAATTACCCAATGTTCAAACTTTTTATAGACTATAATGGTGATTGCTTATTGTGCTCAAATGACTGGGCGAAAAAAAAAGTTATAGGAAATGCAAAAAAACAAAATGTTTATGACATATGGCATTCAGAATTAGTTAATAGAGCTAGAAAGATGCTATTAAATAACAATCGAAGTTTTTCTCCATGTGATAAATGTGATGTAGATGGTCTTCTAAATGGAAACGATTTTAAGAAAAGTTGGGAAAAGTATTTTTTTGAAAAAAAAAACTAAAATTTTAATAATTGGCACAGGTCAACAAGCTGAGATTTTTTTAAAAGCTTTTTTAAAAAATAAGATTCAAATAGACACCATATGTTCAAGCAAGAAATCTTTACAAAAAGCAATTTATCTAAAAAAAAAATATAATATTCATCACGCTAAAAATAATTTAATACAAATTTTGAAATCAAAAAAATTTGATTTTATTTTTTTACTAGTTAATTGGGATAAGATTGAGCCAGAATTATTAAATGTATTAAAGTATTCTAAAGCGCAAATATTTTCAGAGAAACCTGTAGCAACTTCATTCAAAGCTTTTAATAATTTGGTCAAACTTTCTAAAAAATATAATAAAAAAATTTACGTAATGTATAATAGAAGATTTTTTGAAACAATTATGTTCATAAAAAAAGAAATAAACAAAGTTAAAAAATTTAATTTTACAATTACAATACCTGAACAAAATGAAAGAATTATAAAAAAATATGGAAATAAGATGAATAATAAATTAAAATATTTTATTTCTTCTCACTGGTTAGATTTAATCAATTATATTTGTGGAAATCTAAGTATAAAAAAATATTTTATTGGAAAATCTTTTTCAACTTTGATGTTGAAAAATAGTAAATGTAACGGAACTATTAATTTTGTTTTTAATGCAGTTGATCAAATAAGATTAATTTTTTTTTTACCCAAGTTCAGTTTGGAACTAAATCCTTTAGAAAAACTATATTCTATTAAAAATTTAGTGAAAAGAAATAATTATTACAGCATTAACAAAAGGCTAATAATAGATTTATCACGTCAAAATTTAAAGCCTGGCATGGATAGGATGATTCAAAGCATTTTTATTAAAAAAAATTTTAAGCAAGTTCTTCCTAAAATATCAGATTTAAAAAATATTTATGAAATAATGGAAAAATTAGATCATTGATGATTAAAAAACTTAAATATATTTTTGCTGAAGAAAGAAAAATCCTTTTTTTCTATATATTTATTATAATTTTTTTGATTTCCTTATTTGAGGCATTAAGTATTGGGTCGGTATTTCCCCTACTAAATTTGTTAATTTCAAAAGAAAAAACTAATATAGATTTTATAGATCGAGTTTTGTTTTCAAATAATAGTGAGAATTATGAGCCTTTGGTATTTTTTTGCGTGGGAGTTACTTTAATCTTCATTGTTAAAAATCTATTACTTGGTTTTTTCAGTTGGTATAAAATTAAAATCACACAAAATATTTCCAAGAATTTGCAAATCAGAATGTTAAGAAGTTATTTAAGTATTCCAATTGATAAATTTCTCGAGACAAATAGTTCAATTATGATGAGAAATATAAATGGTGAACCAAAAATGCTACTTAAGCAAATGATCTCACCGTTTTTTGTGTTATTACAAGATGTAATGGTAAGTATTGGGCTCATTATTTTATTAATTTCAAGTTTTTCAACAATTTCTGCATACTCAATATTATTTTCAATTTTATTTTTATTACCAATATACTTTTATTCAAAGATCAAATTAAAAATCTATTCTAAAAAAAGATTAATTTTACATGGAGCGACATTAAAATTTTTAAGAGAAAGCATAGAACTTATAAGAGAAATTAAAATTTATAATAAAGCGACTTTTTTTTTAAAAAGATATTTAAGATCACTGGAAAAATTGAATTTTGTAAACTTGAATATTAGTTTTATTGGTCTTTTGCCTAAATTGGTTTTAGAAATAATTTTAGTAGCCGCAGGGCTTTCATTACTATTTTTTTTAGTCTTTGTTTCAAATATAAAAATGATAGAAATTATCCCATCTTTAGCTTTGATTGGTGCTGTTTTTTTAAAATTAGTGCCATCTTTTATTAGAATTTTAGCTCAATATCAAAAAATAGAGTATGCGAAACCTTCACTTAATTTAATTGAAAATATATTGCTAGAAACAAATAAAAATAAACAAAAAATTTATTATGAAAATAATTTTGAAGAATTTAAGACTTTAGAATTAAAGAATATATCTCATAATTTTGGTGATAAAAAAATACTTAATGAAATTAACTTAAAAATATCGAAGGGAGACACCATTTTAATACATGGTGAAAGTGGAAATGGTAAAACAACATTATTAAACATTTTGTCAGGCTTACTTGAACCAAAATTGGGTAAAGTAAAAGTTAATGATAAAGACCACGATTACAGCAAACCGGTTGTAACAAACCTTTCATTTGTAAGAGGTGAAAATTATTTTATTGATTCAAATATTATTGAAAATATTGCTTTAAAAGCAATGGATGATTTGAATAATGATGAGATAAAAAGTATAGAAAAATTGATCACCTTAGTAAACATGGATGAATTTCTAAATCAGTTGGATTTGGAAATTGGTGAAAAAGGAAATAAGTTGTCTGATGGGCAAAAACAAAGACTTGCCATTGCAAGAGCCTTATATAATAAACCAGATTTATTAATACTTGATGAGGCAACAAATTCAATAGATTTAAATAATGAAAAAATCATTTTTGAAAATATTTTGAAAACTTTTTCTTATTTGACAATTATTTTTGTAAATCACCGGGAAACAAATTTTTTGAACGATAGTAAAATTTTTTTAATTGAAAATGGAAAAATTAATGAAAAGTAAAATTTTAAAAAAAAAAAGAGATAAAACTTATTTAATTTGGATCACTGGTATCTCCGGTTCAGGTAAAAGCACTATAGCAAAGAAAATAATTAAACCATTAAGAAAAATGATAGGACCGACAGTTTTATTTAATGGTGATGATTTAAGAAAAATTTTCGATTTATATTCTTTTGAATATTCCGATAGAAAAAAAATTGCATATAGTTATTCAAAATTAAGTAATTTCCTTATAAATCAGGGGATAAATGTTGTTTTTGCAACTGTTTCAATGTTTGATGATGTTAGGAATTTTAACAGAAAAAAAAATAAGAACAAATATGTTGAAATTTACATTAAATCACCGATCGAAAAAATTATAGATAAAAAGAAAAAAAAAATATATTTATCCAAAAAAAAACTAGTAGGAAGGGATATCAAGGCAGAATATCCAAAGAATCCTGATATTTTAATAAATAATAATTTTGAAGAATCATTAAATAAGCTCTCTAATCTGATCTTATTAAAAATTAAAAAGAATCTTAAATAGTGCAAATAAAATATCATTTAATCTTTGGTTGTGGTTACTATGGAAGATTAGTTTTAAGAAAGCTTAAATTTAAGAATATTTTTTTTTTAGATAATAATCAAAAAATAAAGAAATGTTTAGGAAAAAAAGTTTTGACGCCTAATGATTTGATAAAAAAAAATATTTTAATTAAAAGGATATATTTAGCTGGTAGATATATTGATGAACAATTAGTTCAGCTTAGAAAATTAAAAATTGATAGAAATATTAAAATTTTTCAAAATAGAGAACTTAAACAATCTAAAAAAAAACTCATAATACGTGAAAAAAGAATATTAAAAATATTAAGAATCTTGATTAAAGAATTGAATGATAAAAATATCAAATATTGGTTAGATAGATCAAGTTTATTGGCAATAAAAAGAAAGCAGTTATTATCTGAATTATCAGATGTAGATATTTCTATTGATATTAAAGATTATGAAAAATTTCAATTAATATTGAAAAAAATTTACAAAAAAAAAAATATATGTATCTATAGAAAAAAAATTTTACTCAATAAAAAAAAATATTGTAAATATTATTTAAGTAGCTCAAATAAAGATATTAAAAAAAATGAACCTGCATTGATTGACTTTATTTACAGAAAAATAAAAAAAAATTTCATTTATTCCTGTGGAATAAATCTAAGAAGAGTACCTCTGAATATGATTTGTCCTTATAAAATGATAAATTATAAAAATATTCAAATTTATGTTCCAGCTAACTCAAAACAATATTTAAATTATGTTTATGGAACAAATTGGAGAATAAAGGCTAAATTTTATTTAAAGTCATCTAGGATATGAAAAAAATTTTTATATATGGTGCGGGATATTATGGAGAGCAAGTTTTAAATAAAACTAAAAAAGAATTTGAGATTTTGGGTTTCATTGATTCAGACAAAAAAAAAATCAATAATAATTTAAAAAAATTCAAAATATATGCCCCTGAGGTTTTGAAGAAGGTTAGCTACGATTACATTTACATTGCAAGTATGTGGTCTAATGAAATCTACAATTTTTTAATAAAAAAAAAAATAAGTAAAAAAAAAATTTTTATATACCCTATTTCAAAAATTCATGAACAAAATAATAAGAATAAAAACTTATTAAAAAAATTTCACCACTTAATAAATTTATTTTCTATTAATAAAATTAATTATTATTTAGATCATTCTTCATTATTGAGTATTATCAGAGACAAAGATATACTTAAGTCATATGATATTGATCTAGCTATAGATTTCAATGATTTAAAAAAAATATTAAAAATTTTAAAATCTAGTAAAAAATTTGATAAAATAGAACTTGGAACAATCGATATCAATAAGGATAAATTTGGAAAAAAGTTTGTATTCCAAATAACGATTGATAATGCTTTGGATTTACAAGTTAAAAAACTAATAAAAAATTATTATTATTGGATTATTGGAAGTAACATTTTGAAGATTTCAAAAAAATATGTCTCTAGGAAAAAAACAATAACTTTCAAAAAAACAAAAATAAAAATTCCATTTTATTTTGAGAAATATCTTAAAAGTTTATATGGAGAAAATTGGATTAAACCAAGTATTAATTGGACATATGATGATTACACAAATATTTCCTCAAAAATAAAATTTACAAACTTTGAGGTTAAAAAAATCTAGTGAGAATATCGGCTTTAATATTGTGTAGGAATTCTTCTTCAAGACTCAGAAGTAAACATTTCAAAAAAATAGGTGACAAATTTCTTATTGAGCACACTATAAACTGTATATACCAACATAAATTAATTAATGAAGTTTATATAGCAACAGGACCTTACAGCAAAAATAAAATTTTTAAAAATAAATTAGTCTCAAAATATCCTAATTTAAAATTTTATTTTCATAGAAATGAAAATAAAGTAGTAGAAAGAATCTTCTTTT
>CACPCD010000001.1 GCA_902632315.1 uncultured Pelagibacteraceae bacterium | reverse complement strand
TGGTTTCTTGAGCTATTCTTTTTCTTTTTTCTTCCTTATCAATAGCTTTAATTGTTCTCATATTGTGCAAACGATCAGCAATTTTTACAAGTAAAACTCTTATATCTTTTGAGGTTGCTAATATTAATTTTCTAAAGTTTTCTGCCTTTGAGTTCGATGTCGCAGTGTTTTCAAAAACAGAAATTTTAGTAACACCATCAACTAAATCGGCTACCTCATTACCAAATTCACCTTTGATAGTTTCATAAGTTGCAAAAGTATCTTCAATAGTATCGTGAAGTAAACCAGTAGTGATGGTTGCACTATCTAATTTTAATTCTGTAAGAATATTTGCAACCTCTATAGGATGAACTGAATATGGGTCTCCCGATGCACGCTTTTGATTACTGTGCGCCTTAACTGCAAAGTCATAAGCTTTATTGAGTCTCTCAGGATTTAAAAACTTATTATAGACTTTAACCTTATTTATTAATTCTTCAGAATTCAGCATAATTTATTATATCATCAAATTAAATTTGTTTAATAGATCTTATGTCTCTATTTGAAAGAGAAGAAATAAGTGTTTTTATATGAAGATTCAAGACCGGGTGAGTCCAATTTTTGCTTATTTCATACAAAGGCAGTAAAACAAAGCTTCTGTTATGCATTCTTGGATGTGGTAAAATTAAATTACTTCTTAATTTTTCATTTTTATAATCAAGAATATCTATATCACATATTCTAGGGGCATTTCTTGATGATTTTTTTCTACCCAATTCTTTCTCAATCTTTTTACAAATTTCGAGTAATTTATGTGGTTGATAGTTAGTAAAAATTTTTAAAACAATATTGAGGAACTTGGGGTTCTTATTATTTGGCCACGAAAAACTTTCGTAATAACTTGATGTTCTTAATATCTCAATATTATTTTCAATTAGTTTATATTTTGCAATTTCAATATTTTTTTTCTTATTACCTAGATTTGAGCCTATACCTAGAAATATGTACCTAGCTTGATTTTCTAATATACCTTGCTTTATCACGATTCCAATCTCTACTTTTTTTTACAGCTCTTTTATCAAATTGTTTTTTCCCTTTGGCAATAGCAAGTTCAACTTTTGCTTTCCCTTTTTTGAAATACATTTTTGTTGGGACAATTGTAAAACCCTCTCTTTGAATTTTTCCAATTAATTTATTTATTTCTTTTTTGTTCAATAATAGTTTTCTTTCATCATCTGGAGTATGGTTCGAATAACTAGCTTGTTTATAAGAAGCAATGTGAGAATTAATCAAGACCAATTCACCTTTTTTCTCAACTGCATATGAGTCTGCAATGCTAATTTTTCCATCTCTAATCGATTTAATCTCAGAACCTTTTAAAACTATGCCGGCTTCAATTAAGTCTTCAAAAAAATAATTGAAACTTGCTTTTCGATTAAAACATATCATCTTTAAACCAGAATTGGTTTTTTTATTCATTAAATTAATTTTGCTGACTGAAGGGCTTTAGAAATTTTATCTTTTGTTTCTTCGGTAACTTTAACTAATGGAAGACGCACATCATCATTACAAAGTTTTAATAATTTAGCTGCGTACTTAACAGGACTTGGATTGCTCTCAATAAACATTGCTTGATGTACTGGTTGTAAAGTTTTATCTAATTTTTTTGCCTCCTCTATTGATGTCTTGTCTTTTTGGATTGAAAATTTTTGAAATTCTGAGCAAAGTTTTGGCGCTATATTTGCAGTTACACTAATAGCTCCTATGCCTCCTCTTTTGTTAAATTCTAGAGCATTGTCATCGTTACCGGTGAGTTGAATAAAATCTTTTCCTAATTTTTCTAAAGTTTGGTCAACTCTATTAAGATCTCCTGTGGCATCTTTTACACCTACTATATTTTTTAACTCAAATAGTTTAGCCATAGTATCAACAGTCATGTCTATTACAGATCTTCCAGGAATATTGTAGATTAATATTGGGATACCACATTTATCATTGATTGCTTTGTAATGCTGATAAAGACCCTCTTGCGTTGGCTTATTATAATATGGTGTAACAATTAAAGCTCCATTGGCTCCCATTTTTTCAGCATGAGAAGTTAAGGAAATAGCTTCCTCTGTTGAATTTGAACCTGTGCCAGCAATTATCGGTAATTTCCCATTACTCTCTTTAACACAAAGATCTATAACTCTTTGATGTTCATTATGGCTTAAAGTTGGTGATTCTCCAGTAGTTCCAGCTGGAACTAGTCCTTTCGTTCCATTTTCAATATGAAAATGAATTAACTTAATATAAGAATCTTCATCAAGTTTATCATTTTTGAATGGAGTGACTAAAGCAACATTTGAACCTTTAAACATAAATACTTATAACATAGATTAAAGATTCATATAGTAAAGATTATGTTAAAGAAATTCTCATTTTTTATAGTTTTGTTTCACTTTATATTTATCATTAATTTCGTTTCTGCTGATATAATCCCTTTAAAAAAACCAACACAAACAAAAAAAGAGGAACAGAAAAAATTACTTTCTGATACATTAATACCAATTCCTAAACCAATTAAAGAAACTGAGATTGAGGAAGCATCAAAAGTTGAAGTTGAAGACAATCAAAAAGAGAAGTTTACAGGTCTAATTTTACCAAAAAAGAAACCGCTCATAGCTGGAAGCAAGGATACTCCTAATATTAAAATTTCTAAATATTATAATAAAAAAGATTTTAATTTAGCTAATAAAGCTATTTCAGAAATGAAAAAAGCCAGATGGTCATCAGCATTAAATCTATCAAAAAAAGCAAAGGATAAATCCATATACAATTTTATCCAATGGAGGCATCTGTTAACCAAAGGAAATAAGGCGTCTTTTTACGATTACATGAATTTTATTGAGAAAAATCAAGATTATCCAAGAATTGGAAGGGTAAAATATTTAGCTGAGCACAAACTTTCAACGGATAAAATTTCACCAAAAAAGATCATTAATTGGTTTGGCTCCTCAGAGCCATTGAGTGGTTATGGAAAATTGATATTAGGAGAAAGTTTAGTTTTAGTTGGGGATGATCAAAAAGGTATTGAACTTATAAAAGATGGTTGGATTAATGCTCAATTATCAAAATCAGAATTAAGATTTTTTAGAAAAAAATTTAAAAAATATTTAACTTCAGAGGATTACATCAAAAGAGCCGATTATTTAGCATGGAATAATAAGTATTGGGATCTAAAGAGGCTATTAGTATATTTACCTAAAGATTACGAGTTATTGTATAACGCTAGACAATTATTAATGAGTAAATCTTATGGTGTTGATAATGCTATATCGAAAGTTCCTACAAGATTTAAAAATGATGCTGGATTGAATTATGATAGACTTAAATGGCGAAGAAAAAGAGGAAGAATCGATAGTTCATTAGAAATTTTACTAAAAATAAAAAATACAGAGGATTATTTAGTAAGACCTGATAAATGGTGGACTGAACGAGAAATTATATCAAGATCTTTAATTTATAAAAAAAAATATGAGCTTGCTTACAAGGTTGCAAGTAATCACGCTTTAACAGACGGTCCAGAATTTGCGGCTGCTGAATGGATGAGTGGATGGATAGCTCTAAGTTTTTTAGATGATCCCTTGTTAGCCAAAGATCATTTTGAAAATTTTTATAGCAATGTTGGTTATCCAATAAGTGTTGCAAGAGGAGCTTATTGGCTTGGAAGAACTTATAAAAAGTTAAACAATGAAGAGTTGTCTGTAAAATGGTTTGCTGAGGCTGCTAATTATTTGACTACTTACTATGGTCAATTAGCATTCATGGAAATTTATCCAGGTAAAAAATTTGAACTTTCTAAAGATTTTGAAGTTGAAAAAAACTATAGAAAAACTTTCTTTAAAAAAGATATTGTTAAGTTGATTTATCTATTAGATGAACTTGATGAGGATAAATATGCAAAATTTATGCTGAGACATTTAGCCAATGAAGATATTGAAAATGGTAGTGAAATTTTAGCAGCTGAATTAGCTACAAATATTGATCGTTTTGATTTTGCAATACAAATATCAAAAATAGCCTCTTACGAAAAAAGATTTCACAATAAATATAACTATCCAATAATAAGTACACCAAAAATTATTAATGGAAGAAAGATTCCAGATAGTGCTTTTATATTGTCAATTATAAGACAGGAAAGTGAGTTTGATTTAAGTGCTAATAGCCACGCGGGAGCTAAAGGTTTAATGCAATTAATGCCTTACACTGCTAAGTTAGTTGCAAAACAAGCTAAACTTCCTTACTCAAGATCAAGGCTTACAACTGATGCTGAATATAATATTAATTTGGGTTCACATTATATAGCTGGTTTAATTCTTGAGTATGACGGTGCATACCCTTTCGCTGTTGCTGCCTACAATGCTGGGCCAAAAAGAGTTAGATATTGGAAAAAAATAAATAAGAATCCTCAAAAAAATCAAATTGACTATATTGATTGGATTGAACTAATAAAATTTAAAGAGACAAGGAATTACGTACAAAGAGTTTTAGAAAATTATAATGTATATAGATATATTTTGGAGCAAAAACCTGTTTCTATGAAAGATTTTTTCAAGGATAATCCCCTATACTAAATATGGCGGAAGAGGAGGGATTCGAACCCTCGGTACAAGTTTCCTCGCACGGTCATTTAGCAAACGACTGGTTTAAGCCTCTCACCCACTCTTCCAAGAAATTTGATACCTTTGATTGTATTGAATAATCAACTTTTATAAAGTAATTATTCATAAAATATGAAAAATAAGTACTCAATATTTTCGCTTGTAAAAAACGCTTTTTCTTATCATGAAAACTGGGAAAAGGCTTGGAAAGATCCAGTGCCTAAAAAAGAATATGAAGTCATTATTATTGGTGGAGGTGGTCATGGTTTAGCAACTGCATACTACCTAGCAAAAAAACATAATATGAAAAATATTGCTGTGGTGGAAAAAGGATGGATCGGCGGAGGTAACACTGGAAGAAATACAACTATAATTAGATCAAATTATTTATGGGATGCCAGCGCAGGTCTCTATGATCACGCTTTAAAAATTTGGGAAGGATTATCTCAGGAACTAAACTACAATGTTATGTTTAGTCAAAGAGGTGTTATGAATCTTGCTCATAATCTACAAGATGTAAGAGATCTTAAGAGACGTACTCATGCAAATAGACTTAATGGAATTGACGCAGTTTATCTTAACACTGAGGAAGTAAAAAAGTTTTGTCCAATTATTAATACATCACAAGATATTAGATACCCTGTCCTAGGAGGTACTTTACAACGTAGAGCTGGAACAGCTAGACATGATGCTGTTGCTTGGGGTTATGCAAGAGGCGCAGATGAAATGGGTGTTGATATAATTCAAAACTGTGAAGTCAAGGGTATTAAAAGAAACGGTGACACAGTTGAAGGAATAGAAACAACAAAAGGTTTTATAAAAACAAAAAAAATTGGAGTTGTTGCTGCTGGTCACTCTAGTGTTATAGCAAATATGGCCGGTTTGAGATTGCCTTTAGAAAGCAAACCACTACAAGCCCTGGTTTCTGAACCTGTCAAACCGATAATAGATACTGTAGTGATGTCAAATGCTGTACACGCTTATGTAAGTCAGTCTGACAAGGGAGAATTAGTTATTGGCGCTGGCACTGATGATTATGTTTCTTATTCTCAAAAAGGTAGTCATGATATTGTTGAGGGTACTTTAAATGCAATACTAGAACTCTATCCAATTTTCAGTAGAATGAGAATGCTGCGTCAATGGGGCGGAATTGTTGATATCTGTCCAGATGCAAGTCCTATTCTAAGCAAAACATCGGTTAAGGGTTTGTATTTTAATTGTGGTTGGGGAACCGGTGGTTTTAAAGCAACACCTGGCTCTGGAGATTTATTTGCACATACAATAGCCAATGATGAACCACATAAACTTAATGCTGCTTTCAACATAAATAGATTTGTAAGTGGTGACCTTGTTGATGAACATGGTGCAGCAGCTGTAGCACACTAATGTTTGTAATTGATTGTCCGTATTGTGGGGAAAGAGAACAAAGCGAATTTAAAGCTGGTGGAGAAGCTCACATTGTAAGACCCAAACAACCAACCGAGCTGAGTGATGATCAATGGGCAGAATATCTTTTTATGAGGAAAAATATTAAAGGTATTCAATTTGAAAGATGGGTACACATTCATGGATGTAGAAAATGGTTCAACGTTGTAAGGGATACATCTAATGATGTTATTAAAGCAGTTTACAAAATGGGTGAAAAACCTCCAACTAATTAAATAATGACAAAAAACTTAAGAGTCAAAACAAGTAAATTTATTGATGAAACTTATAAAATTTCATTTAAGTTTAATGGAACAACATACTACGGGTATAAAGGAGACACATTAGCCTCTGCGCTTTTAGCAAATGATATTCATTTAGTTGGAAGAAGTTTTAAATACCACAGACCACGTGGAATAATGACGGCAGGCTCAGAAGAACCTAATGCTATAGTTCAACTTCATAGTAATTCTGCAAGAACAGAGCCAAATGTAAGGGCTACTGAGTTAGAAATTTACGAAGGACTTGAAGCTTCAAGCCAAAATTGTTGGCCAAGTGTAAATTTTGATATTGGTGGTATTAATAATTTTTTAAGCCCATTGTTACCTGCAGGTTTTTATTACAAAACTTTTATGTGGCCAGCTAGCTTCTGGGAAAAATATGAATATTTTATAAGAAAATCTGCAGGGTTAGGTAAATCCCCCACAAAGCCTGATCCTGACATTTATGAACACAAATATATTCATTGCGATGTATTGGTTGTTGGTGCTGGTATCTCAGGAATTTTGGCAGCAAAAACGGCTGCTAAAAATGGATTCAAAACACTCTTAGTAGATGAGAAATCTTATTTAGGAGGCTCTACTATTTATCAAAATTCTGAAAAATATAGAATTAACAATCAAAATTCAAGCTCTTGGTTGGAAAAAGAGATTAATGAAATTAAAAAATTAAAAAATTTAGAAATAAAAACAAGAACAAGTGTGGCAGCATTTCATGGATATAATTTTCTATTAGCTCGAGAAAGCTTAACAGATCACATACCTTTAAATCAGAGAAAAAATAAAACTCGTCAAAGATTGCTAAAAATAAGAGCAAAAAAAGTATTAATGGCTACTGGATCTCTAGAAAGACCTTTGATTTTCGATAATAATGATCGTCCTGGAATTTTACTTTCGTCAGCTATTGAAAAATATGCAAATCTTTTTGGTGTGGCTTGCGGTGAAAAAAATGTAATTTTCACAAATAATGATAGTGGTTATGAAACTGCCTCTAGCCTATTCCAGAAAGGAATTGATGTACAGGCGATAATTGATAATAGAGAAAATATTGATTCAAAATTGATTAAGGAAGCTGAAAAAAATAACATTAAAATTTATAAAGGATACACTGTAGTTAACACTTTCGGTTATAAAAGAATTAATAAAATTTCTGTGATGCAACTTTCAAAAGATGGACAAAAAGTAGTAGGTTCTAAAATATCTATAGCTTGCGACTGTCTTGGAATATCTGGAGGATGGACACCAGCCGTACATCTTTTTACACAATCAGGTGGTAAATTAAAATTTAGAGATGAAGATCAAGTTTTTATTCCAGACAAATATCCATCAGATCAAATAAGTATAGGTTCCTGTAATGGTGAATTTACTTTAGATGAAATATTATCAAGTTTACCAAATAAACTTAAAGAATTTTTAAATATAACAAAAACAGACTATGAGAATCTTGAAGTTCAATCTTCTTATAATAAATCAAAAAGAAATATATGGTTACTTCCATCGGACAAAATTTTTGGAAAAACAAAATCATTTATTGATTACCAAAATGATGCCACAGCCAGAGATATTAAATTGGCTTTGAGAGAAGGTTTTAGATCAATAGAGCATGTTAAAAGATATACAACCACCGGTATGGGGACTGATCAAGGGAAACTTGGTAATATGCATGCACTAGGAATTATTTCTGAAACAGCAAATACTAAAATGGGAGAAATTGGTACTACAACTTTTAGGCCACCCTACACTCCTCTTACATTCGGAACAATAGTTGGAAGAAATGTTGGTGAATATTTTGATATATTTAGAAAAACTCCAATTCATGAATGGCATGTTAAAAATAAAGCTGAATTTGAAAATGTTGGGCAGTGGAAGAGAGCTTGGTTTTATCCAAAAGATGGTGAAAAAATGCACGATGCCGTTCAAAGAGAAAGTAAAGCTGCAAGAGATAGTGCTGGTATATTAGATGCATCTACTTTAGGTAAAATTGATATTCAAGGAACTGATGCCTCAGAATTTTTAAACAGAGTATATACAAATGCTTGGTCAAAACTAGCCATTGGAAAATGTCGATATGGATTAATGCTTAACGAAGATGGTATGGTATATGATGATGGTGTTACAACAAGATTAGATGAAAATCATTATATTATGACTACAACGACTGGTGGCGCTGCAACTGTTTTAGGGAAACTAGAGGATTATTTACAAACTGAATGGCCAGAATTAGATGTATATTTGACATCTGTAACAGACCACTATGCTACAGTAAGTGTTTGTGGTCCAAATAGTAAAAAGATTGTTTCTCAAGTAATTCCTGATCTTGATTTTTCAGATGATAATTTTCCTCATATGTCTTTCAAAAATGCAAAAATTGGTAAGATTAAATGCAGAATTATGAGGATAAGTTTTACTGGTGAACAAAGCTACGAAATAAATGTTCAAGCTAATTATGGTAAATCAGTATGGGAAAAATGCATGGAAATTGGAAAAGAATTTAATATTACACCATACGGCACAGAAACAATGCATTTATTAAGAGCTGAAAAAGGCTTTATTATTGTTGGACAAGACACTGATGCAACTATGACTCCTATAGATTTACAGATGGACTGGATAGTAAGTAAAAAGAAATATGATTTTATAGGAAAAAGATCTTTATATAGATCTGACACAATAAAAGAAGACAGAAAACAGTTAGTTGGTCTTCTTACAGAAAATCCAGATGAAGTTTTAGAAGAAGGTGCTCAAATTGTAGCTGATATAAGAAAATCACCAATTGAAATGTTAGGTCATGTGACTTCAAGCTATTACAGCCCAAATTTAAAAAAATCTATTGCACTTGGGGTTGTTCGAGGTGGAAAAAATATGATGGGTCAAAAATTGATTATCCCTATGGAAAATAAACAAATAAATGTAACTGTTGCGGATCCAGTTTTTTTAGATAAGGAGAATAAAAGATTAAATGCTTAATTACACAAATGTAGTGAAGGAAGAAAAGTTCTATACAGGTTTACAAATGAAAGAAATTAAACCTGTTATGAAATTGATTATAAGAGGAAAGAAAAGAGATTTTTTATCTGCGATTGGTAAATCATTGAATTTATTATTACCTAACGAAGCTAATACATCTTCTAGGAGTGATAAATTAACTGCTCTGTGGTTAAGTCCAGATGAATGGATGATTTATTCTAATGAAACCTTAAACCTTGACAATAATGATTATGAAATTGAAAATTTATTGAGAAAAAATATTTCAAAAACAAATTTAGGTGCTGTAACAGATGTTACTGATCAATTTGTTTTAATAAATATCAAAGGTGATAAAATTTTTGATTTATTTGAAACTGGTTCACCTTATAATTTCAATGATTTTAGGAATAAAGAAGGTTCTGTTACTCAGACGATTCTTGCTAAAATTGATGTAATTATTCATAGTCTGAGGCAAAATGAAGTAAATCTTTTTGTAAGACGCTCATTTTCACAACATTTATTCTCATGGATGAATGATAGTGCGTCAAGATTATAGTCTCATTTAAATAATAAATAAGTTAAGAATAATTATGAAAAAAATATTTCTTATAGCATTATTTGCTTTTTTACCCTTTTCCTTAAATGCAGAGTCAAACTTAGATAAGATTTTATCATCAGGAGTTTTAAAAGTTGGAACAACTGGTGATTGGGACCCTATGACAATCAAGGATCCAGCTACAAATAAATACAAAGGATTTGATATCGATGTAATGAATGAACTTGCAAAAGATATGGGTGTAAAAGTTGAATTTGTTCCAGCAGAGTGGAAAACAATTGTTTCAGGTATTACATCAGAAAGATATGATATTTCTACAAGTGTTACAAAAACTCCAAAGAGAGCTGAAGTAGCTGGTTTTACAGATACCTACTATAAATACGGGACTGTTCCACTTGTACTTAAGAAAAATTTAAAAAAATTCCCAACATGGGACTCGCTTAATAATTCTAATGTAACAATTGCAACTACTCTTGGCACATCGCAAGAAGAAAAAGCAAAAGAATTTTTTCCAAAATCAAAATTAAACTCGGTAGAAGCTCCTGCTAGAGACTTTCAAGAAGTGTTAGCTGGTAGAGCGGATGGTAACATTACAAGTTCTACTGAAGCCAATAAATTAGTGATAAAGTATCCACAATTAGCAATAGTTCCTGATGGAGAGAAAAATCCAGCATTTTTAGCAATGATGGTTCCAAAAGGTGATAGTAAATGGAATAATTATGTTAATGATTGGATTAAAAAGAAAAAATCGTCAGGCTTCTTCACTAAGTTGCTAACTAAATATAATCTAAAGAGCTTATAATCAATTAGTATTTAATTTTTTATTCTTTATAACTTTAAGAGTGAAAAATTTAATATTTTTACTTTTAATTTTACCACTAAC
Organism: uncultured Pelagibacteraceae bacterium; assembly: GCA_902632315.1. Lineage (GTDB taxonomy): Bacteria > Pseudomonadota > Alphaproteobacteria > Pelagibacterales > Pelagibacteraceae > Pelagibacter. Next base: position 210,746 of record CACPCD010000001.1, on the reverse strand, counting down.
CTCTTGCGGTAAAAGTGAACTTAATTGGTTAATTTTATCTCCTAATAATTTAGAGGGATTGACTAATCTCAAATTTTTATTAAGTGGTTTAACCACAACAATTTATATTTCTTTAGTATCAATAATCATTTCTATTTTTTTGGGGTTAGTTATTGCAGTCCCCTCTTTAGCTAAAAATAAATTTTTAACTTATTTAAATATAGGTTATGTCGAAATTGTCAGAGCAATACCATTACTAGTCTTAATTTTATGGATTTATTATGGTTTGCCAATAATGACTGGTATAAGCTTTAGTCCTTTTATATCAGGAATCATTGCCTTATCAATAAGTGAAAGTGCTTTTCAAGCGGAAATATTCAGAGCAGGTATTAATTCAATTAAAAAATCCCAATGGGAAGCTGGAAGCTCTTTAGGATTTGGTTTTTTTAGAAAACTAAGATTAGTCATTTTACCACAAGCAATTAAAAATATTTTACCTGCTATTGGTAATCAGTTTGTTTACGTCTTAAAAATGTCTTCGCTAGTTTCAATAATAGGTATTGGTGATTTAACTAGAAAAGCTAACGAACTAGTTGTTACAACTTATAGACCTCTAGAAATATATACTTTTTTAATTCTAGAATATTTAATTTTGATATTAATTGTTTCTTATTTAGTAAGAAAATTAGAAAAAAAATTACAAAAAGATTAATTTTTTTTTCTCCAGTCCCAAGGCATTTCAAAATTTCCAATCCAAATACCTTTTTTATTAATTTTAGCATATTCTTCATCTTTTATATATTCATCAGAATATTTTCTATAAGCAACTGCGTTACCAGATTTTACCATCATACTATTCAATTCAAGAGATTTCAGTCTTTTTTTAAATGCAACAGAGTCTATATTTCCAATATAACAAACACCTAGTATTCTTTTATATCGATCCTTTTTTGAATACGAGCATGTAATTTGAAAATCCGCCACAATTAAATCTAACCTCTCCTTGGACATTTCTCCACATGGATATTCTGTAACTCCATGTTGGCATGTCTGTTTAAGCTCAGGTGCATCAATACCAACTAATCTTATTTTGTTGTTATTAATTTTTAATGAATCTCCATCTGTAACTATAGCTAAACCTGAAATGACCTTAATTTCTTCTGATTTTACATCATTATATGTTAAAAAGAAAAAAATAAGACAGTTACTAATTAGTAAAAAAATTTTTATTTTGTTTAAAAACATTATTTAAAAAATATCCAATAAATATTAAAACTGCAATTCCCATCAACCAATTTGTTATTAATATAGTATAAAAAATATCCTCATAATCTCCCCCTCTAATATTAATCACATACCACAAACTTAAAAATGGCAGAGCCGTTAATCTCAAAATGCTCATATAAAGACTATATAAGGGTTTTTTAACTGCTTGAAAAATTGCGGTAGTTATAAAAAATACTGGGTAAATTGGTCCTATTAAAGCAGCAACTTTTAAATATATTGCACCGTGTTTAATTGCTTCTAGATTATCTGTAAATAATGAGACTAAAAATTCTGCACCAAAAAAAATTATTATACCTGCACAAATCATAAAAGCGGATCCAAATAAAAGAGCTTTTTTATAAAGTTCTCTCAAACGATCGTAACTTTTAGCGCCAAAATTTTGTCCCCCAATGGATAAGACTGCTGTATTTAATCCAATTACAGGAAGTAAAAAAACTTGTTCAATTCTTAAAGCTGCACCATAACCAGCGGTGGCTAAATCACCGAACTGACCAATAAAATAGAGAATATTGAATAATCCAACCCCTATTAACAACATGCTGAACATTACGGGAATGGTCTGATAGACAAGCTCTCCTAATAGATTGAACTTTGGAATAAAACATTGAAGTTTCAAATATTGTTTTAATTCACAACAATAAACTTTATGAGCTAAGTAAAGTAAACCTATAAACTGAGCTACAACAGTTGCTATAGCTAATCCAGCAATGCCAAATGCTGGAACAAATCCATAACCAAAAATAAACAAGGGATTTAAAAAAATATTTAAAAAGAAACTAAATATCAATACATTTCTATAACTTCTTGTATCACCTTGAGCATTTAAAGCACCATTCAAAGATATCTGAATTAAAACTATTATTGTCCCGTAAAAAATAATGTCTAAATATTTTCTTGATAAAATAATACCCTCTTGATCTGATCCCATAATAGAGAGTAAAAAATCTGATATGTTTAATCCAAAAAAGGTAACTAAAATAGATAAAAAAATTGCAAATATTATTGACTGTGCAATAAACAACGAGGCTTTTTTTTTATTATTTGCACCTATATTATTACCAATCAAAGTGTTGGTTCCAGCTGTTAATCCAACACCAATAGCAATAATCGTAAAATAAATCGGAAAAGATTTTGCAATAGCTGCTATTGCTTCAGCTGATATTCTACCTGCAAACCAAGTATCAACTAAATTATAAAAAGTCTGAAACAACGAACCAACACTTGCAGGGATAGTTACTTTTCTAAGTAAAAACCATATTGGATCCTTAGTGAGTTTAAGTGTTTGTGCCAAATAAATCCTTAATTATATTTTTTTTGAAAATTATATTTTTTTCCAGATAATTTTGCTTTATATACTTGACTTTGTCTCATTCTGAAACGAGATTTTTGTTCTTTTGTTAATTTATTGAAACAATTTGGGCAGCTAACTCCCTCCTCGTATCTTTTAGATTTTTTATCTTTAACTGAAACTGGTTGTCTACATCCACCACAAATAGAATAAGTTCCCTGCACTAATCCATGTTTTAAACTTACCCTGTTGTCAAATACAAAACATTCACCTTTCCATAGACTATTTTTTTTTTTAATCTTTTTTAGATAATTAAGAATTCCACCTTTTAATTGATAAACATTTTTAAAACCTTTTTTTTTTAAATATACAGAAGCTTTTTCACACCTAATTCCGCCAGTACAAAACATTGCTATTGGCTGGTCTTTTTTTAATTCTTTTAAATATTTTGGGAAATCTCTAAAATTATTAATATCTGGATTTATTGATCTTTTAAAAGATCCAACCTTATTTTCAAAAGGCTTTCTTGCATCTAACAAAAATGTTTTTTTATTTTTGATCAATTTGTTCCATTTTTTTGGTTCAATATGACTATTCTTTTTTTTTATTCTTTTAGACATTTTTAGATCCATAGGGACAACTTCTTTTTTTATTTTTACTTTTGATTTATGAAAAGGATTAAACTTACTTTTTGAATTATTGAAACTATCGAAATTTTTAACTCCAAAAATTTTTTTTAATTTGGTAATAGAATTTTTGATATCACTATTCTTTCCAGATATAGATCCATTTAAACCTTCTTTAGATATAATAATTGAACCATATATATTGTTATCAACTAATATATCACTTAAAATTTTCTGATTTTTTCTTAAATCATTAATTTTCTGAAACCTATAAAAACCAAATACTGTAAACATTAGATCTTTCTACAAACAGTCATTCCATCACCAAAAGGAACTATTACTTTTTCAACTCTTTTATCTTTGGAGATAAAATCATTTAATTCTCTTATATTTTTAGTATATTTGTCATTTATACTCTTATCTACTACCTCCCCATGCCATAATACATTATCAATTATTATTAAACCTCCAATGTTCAACATCTCTAAAGAAATTTGATAATATTTTTTATAATTCATTTTATCAGCATCAATAAAAATTAAATCAAATCTATCATTTCTAATATTAATTAAAGTTTCTAGAGCTGGTTTAATAATTGTTTTAATTTTATGGTCCTGATGTGATTTTTTAAAAAAATCAACAGCAATTTTATTTGTTTCTCCATCTTTATCTAAAGCAATAATTTCACCATCATCAGGTAATGCTAATGCCATAGACAATGTGCTTAAACCCGTAAAAGTTCCAATCTCTAGTACTTTTTTAATCTTAGAAACTTTTATAATTAAATGAAGAAATTGACATTGAGAGATAGATATTTGCATTCTTTTAACATCTCCCAATTTTAAATTGTAATTTATTATTTCTTTCTGAATTGGATGAAGTTTTAAACCATGTTTTAAGATATAATCTTGTAATTGTTTAGTAATGTTAAGGTCAGAACCCATAACCTTATAATTTTTTCTTTAAGATCTCATTAATTAATTGAGGGTTAGCTTTACCACCAGAGGCTTTCATCGCTTGTCCAACAAAAAATCCAAATAATTTCTCTTTACCTTGTTTATATTCTATAGCCTTTTCCCTGTTGTCATTGATTATCTTATCAATTAAAGCTTCTAATGCCTTAGGATCGCTTTGTTGTTTTAATCCTTTTTCCTCAACAATCTTTTGAGGATCCTTGTTTCCATCTAGCATTAATTCAAATACTGTCTTTGCTATCTTTCCTGAAATCGTTCCATTTTTAATTAAATTAACTAGTATTGCTAGGTTCTTTGCACTTATTGGACTTTCAGAAATTTCTAAATTCTTATTATTTAAAACAGCAAATAATTCTCCTGTAATCCAATTAACTGCTAATTTGATATCTTTGTTCTTACCCATTTTAGCAACAACTTCTTCAAAGTACTTTGCGGTGTCAATATCTGATATTAAGATAGTAGCTTCATATGGTGACAATTTAAATTCATCAATAAATCTTTTCTTTTTATCATCTGGTAGTTCTGGAATATCGTTTTTAAGATCATTAATAAATTCATCAGAAACTTCCAATGGTAAAAGATCTGGATCAGGAAAATATCTATAATCATGAGCGTCCTCTTTTGATCTCATTGATCTTGTCTCATTTTTTTTAGTGTCAAACAGTCTTGTTTCTTGATCAATTGATCCGCCCTCTTCAATCATATCAACTTGTCTATTTGCCTCATATTCAATAGCCATTTGCATAAACTTAATTGAATTTACATTTTTAATTTCACATCTTGTTCCAAATTCTTTTGAACCCTTTGGTCTTACAGAAACGTTTACATCAGCTCTTAAAGATCCCTCTTGCATATTTCCATCACATGTACCTAGATATCTCATTATTGATCTTAATTTCTTAATATATGCACTTACTTCATCGGGAGATCTAAGGTCAGGTTTGCTTACAATCTCCATTAAAGCTACACCTGATCTATTAAGATCTACAAACGTATTCTGGGGGTCAATATCATGAATACTTTTTCCTGCATCTTGTTCTAAATGTAGTCTTTCAATACCAATTTCTTTTTGTCCATCAGGCATATCTAAAATTACTTTTCCCTCACCTACTATAGGATCTTTAAATTGTGAGATCTGATATCCCTGGGGTAAATCCGCGTAAAAATAATTTTTTCTATCAAATACTGATCGTTTATTAATTTTTGCATTAAGACCGATACCTGTTTTAATAGCTTGTTTAACACAGAATTCATTAATAACGGGTAACATTCCTGGAAATGCAGCATCGACTAAACTTACTTGAGTATTTGGTTCAGCTCCAAATTTGGTAGCAGAGGTAGAAAACAATTTTGACTCAGATAGCACTTGGGCATGAACTTCCAAACCAATTACAACTTCATATTGATTATCTTTTCGATTAATTAAATATTCTGAGGTTTTTTTACTCATTTAATCCACCAATCAGTAATTTTATTTTTAAAATTTATTTTCTCTTCCATTGCATAAGCAATATTCAAAATATTTTGTTCATCAAAAGCTTTTCCTATTATTTGTAGACCCAAAGGATAGCCTCGAGAATCGTGACCTGCTGGGATAGAAATACCTGGAAGTCCTGCTAAATTTACTGGTACAGTAAATATATCGTTAAGATACATTGAAACTGGATCATTAGTTTTTTCACCTATTTTAAATGCTGAACTTGGTGTAGATGGTGTCAAAATTGCATCAACTTTTTTATATGCTTCATCAAAATCATTTTTAATAAGTTTTCTTACTTTTTGAGCTTTCAAATAATAAGCATCATAATAACCAGATGATAAAACATAAGTCCCAATCATAATTCTTCTTTGAACTTCTGCACCAAAACCTTCAGATCTTGTTTTTTCGTACATATCAATTAAATTTTCACCTTTAGCCCTAAATCCATATTTAACACCGTCATATCTTGCTAGGTTTGAAGATGCTTCGGCAGGAGCAACAATATAATAAGTTGGTAAAGCATAACTTGTATGTGGAAGAGAAATATCAATTGTCTCAGCTCCACAATCTTTGACATACTGTATTCCTTTTTGCCAAAGATCTTCAATTTCTTTTGGCATACCATCAACTCTATATTCTTTTGGAATCCCAATTTTTTTTCCTTTTATGTTATTAGTAAGTTCTTTGCTGTACTGATTTCTTTTAAAATCTATTGAGGTAGAGTCTTTTGGATCGTAAGAGCTTATTACTTCTTGTAACAAAGCACAGTCTTTAACATTTTGAGCCATTGGTCCCGCTTGATCTAAAGATGATGCAAATGCAACAATTCCATAGCGTGAGCAACTTCCATAAGTAGGTTTTAATCCAACTGTTCCTGTGAAAGATGCAGGTTGCCTTATTGAACCACCAGTATCAGTTCCAATAGTGATTGGTGTTAATTGTCCAGCCACCGCTGAAGCAGATCCACCTGACGAACCACCTGGAACTAAGTCTTTATCAATTGGATTTTGCACGTTACCAAAAAAACTAGTTTCATTTGATGAACCCATTGCAAATTCATCACAATTTAGTTTACCTAAAAGTATTGAACCTTCTTTCCAAATATTGTCGGTTACAGTTGATTCATATGTAGGAACAAAATTATTTAAAATTTTACTACCAGCAGTTGTTTTAACATCTTTTGTACAAAATAAATCTTTTACTGCTATTGGAACACCTGGCAATTTTAAATCTAAATTAGGTTTTTGATCAAATTTTTTTGCTTTGTTTAATGCTGATGTGAAATCTTCAGTAATATATGCATTCAATTCTTTGGATTTTTCAGATCTATCTATGAATGCTTTAGTTACTTCAGTTGAAGATAGTTTTTTATCTTTAATATTTTCAACTAATTCTGTTAGAGATTGTTTGGTTATATCTGACATTACTCTATTACCTTTGGTACAACAAAATAATCTTCATTATCTTGAGGAGAATTCTTAACTATTTGCTCTCTAATATTCTTACTTTTAACTTCGTCAGGCCTTAGTTTTAATGTTGTTTCAGCTACAGAAGTTAAAGGTTTAACATTGTCTGTTTTTAATTCATTAAGTTTTTCAATAAATTCAAAAATTGAATTCAAATCAACAGCTAATTTTTCAGCTTTTTTTTCATCAACTGAAATTCTTGATAATTTAGAGATATGTTTTATTGTTTTAAGATCTATACTCATATGCTATTTAAATATGACGCAAACTATCATTTAAGTTTGAAATATACAATATGATCACTTTAGAAGAATTTAAAAAAAAACACTCAGATAAGTGTAGATTGATAGGTTTAGACCTTGGTTCTAAAAGAATCGGTGTATCTATTTGTGATGAAAAACGATTAATTGCTACTCCACTAAAAACAATAACCAGAAATACTCTAAATGAATTTATTGTTGAGCTTAAATTGATTATTAATGAAAATAATATTAAAGGAATCGTCATTGGAAATCCATTAAATATGGATGGTTCATCAGGTAGATCAGCACAATCAGTAAAGGATACGTCTCAAAAAATTGATGAAAACATAAATATACCTATTTGTCTATGGGATGAAAGGTTATCAACAGTTGGTGCTTTTAACCTATCTAGTCAATTAGGTATCAATGTGAGTAAAAGAGAAAAGAAAATTGATGAAAATGCAGCTGCTTTTATATTACAAGGAGCAATAGATTTTTTAAATAATTAATACTTGCTATTGTAGAGGTTTATAGTTATAGAGTTGGTTTTAATGGCAATTAAATCTAATAAAGCTATTAAAATCTCCCAGAAACATCTGTTAGGTATACAAGATCTATCTATAAATGATGTTAATTTAATACTTGATGAAGCTCACTCATTTATAAAAGTTAATCAGAGTAAAAATAAAAAAATTGATGTTTTAAAAGGAAAAACTCAAATCAATTTATTTTTTGAACCTTCTACAAGAACACAAAGTTCTTTTGAATTAGCAGGTAAAAGACTCGGAGCTGATGTTATGTCAATGAATATAAGTAACTCAGCAATTAAAAAAGGTGAGACATTAATTGATACAGCAATGACACTAAACGCGATGCATCCAGATATAATCGTTGTAAGACACCAAGACTCTGGAGCATGTAACTTACTATCACAAAAAGTAAATTGCGCTGTCCTAAACGCTGGTGATGGGAGAAGAGAGCATCCAACTCAAGCCTTATTAGATGCTTTAACAATTATTACTCGCAAAGAAAAAATTGAGGGATTAAAAATAGCAATATGTGGAGATATACTTCATTCAAGGGTAGCCAGATCAAATATTTATTTATTAAACATGCTGGGTGCTGAAGTTAATATAGTTGCTCCATCCAATCTACTGCCTAAGGAAATTGAAAGATTTGGAGTTAACACTTTTACTGATATGAAAAAAGGATTAAAAGATTGTGATATCGTCATGATGTTGAGACTACAGAATGAAAGAATGACAAGTTCTTATCTTTCATCAAATAGAGAGTATTATGAATATTACGGATTAACTCCTGATAAGTTAGAGCATGCTAAGTCTGATGCATTGATAATGCACCCTGGACCAATGAACAGAGGTATAGAAATAGATACAATACTTGCTGATGATATTAATAAAAGTGTGATTAGAGAACAAGTTGAATTAGGTGTGGCCGTAAGAATGGCTTGTTTAAAGATATTTTGTACATAAATGAAAAAACAATATTTTATAAACGCTAATATAGTTGATCCTCAAAACCTGATTAATGAAATTGGGGGTCTAATTATAAGTGAAGATGGTAAAATTGAAGCTATAGGAAAAAAAGTAAACACAAATAATCTCCCAAGTAGAGAAAAGCCAATCGATTTAAAAGGAAAATATATTTTTCCAGGATTAGTTGATATGAGAGTTTTTGTTGGTGAACCTGGATATGAATACAAAGAAAATTTTAGAACTTTAAGTAATGCCGCACTATCAGGAGGTGTTACTTCTGTTGTTACAATGCCTAACACAGATCCAATAATAGATAATGTATCAATAGTTGATTTTTTAAAAAGAAGAGGAAGAGATAAATCAAAAATAAATATTTTTCCTTGTGCATCTCTTACAAAAAATGTTGAGGGCACAAATATGACGGAATTTGGCCTATTGCAAAACAAAGGCATAATTGCTTTTACTGATGGGGTAAAAACCATTCAAAATCCAAGATTAATGTCAAGAATCATGAATTCTGCAAAAGACTTAGGTTGCTTGATCATGCAACATGCAGAAGATTATGAGCTTGCAAAAAACGGTATGATAAATTCTGGCATCATTGCTTCTAAACTGGGATTATCAGGTATCCCTGAAATTGCGGAAAGGATTTTAATTGAGAGAGATCTGACTTTATTAGAAAAAGTTAAATGTAGATATCATATATCCCAATTATCATCACAAAAATCTATTGAGGTTGTTAAGTATAGAAAAGAAAAAGTTAAATTTTCAACTGGCGTATCTATTAACAATCTTTCGTTAAACGAAAATGATATAGGAGATTTTAGAACCTTTTTAAAATTATCACCTCCATTACGAAGAGAAGAAGATAGATTGGCTCTAGTTCAAGGATTAAAGGATGATTTAATCGATGTAATTGTTTCAGATCATAAACCTGAAGATGAGGAGTCTAAAAGATTAACTTTTGCTCAAGCCGCTACAGGTGCTTCAGGTATAGAAACCCTATTGTCTTTAAGTTTAGAGTTATATCATAATGGATCACTCAAACTTGAGACCATTATTAAAGCTCTAACTTCAAACCCTGCAAAAATACTAAAAATAGATAAAGGAAATCTTTCAGTTGGTAATGATGCAGATCTCTGCATAGTTGATATTGATAAACCATGGATTGTAAAAAAAGAAAAAATGATCTCAAAATCAAAAAATACTTCTATAGAGGACAAAAAACTTCAAGGAAAAGTTACAAATACATTTGTAAAAGGAAAAGAATTATTTAAGCTATAATATGGATATTTTTTTGATAGGTATAATTTCTTACCTAATGGGCTCCATACCATTCGGATTTATATTAACAAAAATATTTTTAAAAAAAGATATCAGGGAAATTGGTTCTGGAAATATTGGAGCTACCAATGCCCTAAGAACTGGAAATAAATATGTTGGCTATACAACATTAATTTTAGATATCTTAAAAGCAGTAGTAACAGTTATTTATGTGAAAATCTTTTTTCAAGATTTTTTATACTTAGCTGCATTGTGTTCATTCTTGGGTCACGTGTTTCCAATATGGCTTAAATTCAAAGGTGGGAAAGGTGTAGCTACTTATGTTGGGATTTTATTTTCTATAAATATCTATTTTGGAATTATTTTTACAATTTCTTGGATTATAACTTTCTTTGTTTCTAAATATTCCTCTCTTTCATCTTTAGTAGGAACTGCTTCCATACCAATTTATTTATTAATTTTAACTCAATTTGATCAGATGATTTTTTTTACAATAATGTTTGTATTAATATTTTTTACTCATAGGGAAAATATTAAAAGATTGAAAAATAAAGAGGAAACTAAGACTAAAATTTATTAATTTGACTATCTAAACCTTTTGAGTAGGTTGTAGGATATGAATTTGGTCATTGTAGAAAGTCCTGCTAAAGCAAAAACTATAAATAAATATTTGGGTGATAATTATACTGTTTTGGCAAGCTACGGACACATTAGAGACCTACCATCTAAAAATGGATCTGTTGATCCTGATCAAGACTTTAAAATGGAATGGGAAGTTGATAGCTTCTCTAAAAAATATCTAAAAGAAATAACTGATGCAGCAAAAGACTCGTCTAAGATTATTCTAGCTACTGACCCTGATCGTGAAGGTGAAGCCATAGCATGGCATGTAAAAGAGTATTTAAATGAAAAAAAACTTTTAAAAGATAAAGAAATTGAACGAGTTGTATTTAATGAAATCACTAAAAAAGCTGTAATACAAGGAATTGAAAATCCTAGACAAATAGAGCCGCTTCTAGTTGATGCGTATATGGCAAGACGAGCTTTAGATTATTTAGTTGGTTTTAATATTTCACCAATACTTTGGACAAAATTACCAGGTTCAAAATCTGCTGGAAGAGTCCAATCAGTAGCCCTCAAATTAATTACAGAAAGAGAACATGAAATTGAGTCTTTTAAACCAGAGGAATTTTGGACTTTAAGTATAAAGTTTGTTGATAGAAAAAATCAAAATATTACTGCAAGTATTACTCAATTAGATAATAACAAGATTGAAAAATTCTCATTTAAAAGTAAAGAAGAAATAAATAAAGCTATAATGAGTATTAACCAAAAAAAATTTAGTATTAATGATATTTCAAGCAAAATAGTTAATCGAAATCCATCTGGACCATTTACTACATCTACTCTTCAACAAACTGCCTCTAGCAGATTAGGTTTTGGTGCATCTAGAACAATGCAAATTGCACAAAAACTTTATCAAGGGATAGAAATTGAGGGTGAAACAATAGGTTTAATCACTTATATGAGAACAGATGGAACAAACTTATCTAAAGATGCAGTATCTGCTTTTAGAGACTATATCCAAAAAGAGATTGGAAATGAATATTTACCAAAAGATGCTTTAAATTATTCTGGGAAGAAAGCTAAAAATGCTCAGGAGGCTCACGAAGCAATTAGACCCACAGACATTATAAGAACACCTCAAAGTATTAAGAAATATTTAAGCACAGATCAAAATAAACTATATGACCTTATTTGGAGTAGAGCCTTATCTTCACAAATGGAGTCAGCTAAGTTTAATAGAAATACAATTACAATTGTTTCTGATAATAATGATACTATTTGTAAAGCAAGTGGTTCGGTTCTTAAATTTGACGGTTTTTTGAAAATTTACAATAATCAAACTAAAGATGATGATGAAAATATTTTACCACCTGTATCTAAAGGACCAATTAATATTGAGTCTTTAATAGATGAGCAGCATTTTACACAACCACCACCAAGATATTCTGAAGCTAGCTTAGTAAAAAAACTTGAAGAACTTGGTATTGGAAGACCATCTACTTACGCAAGTATTATTTCTACAATTGCAAACAGAGGATATGCAGAAATATTAAATAAAAGATTTTTTCCTACTGATAGGGGTAAATTAATTTCTGCTTTTTTGGAAAAATTATTTTCAAAATATGTAGACTATAATTTTACAGCAGGATTAGAGGATCAACTTGATGAAATTACCACTGGTAAAGAAAGTTGGATTAAGGTTTTAGAACTTTTTTGGAAGGATTTTAATAATAATGTTTCAGAGGTTAAAGAAAAAAGAACTAGAGAAGTTTTAGATTTACTTAATGATAGTTTGGGTGAACTAATTTTTGATAAAGATAATGAGGGGAATGTTGTAAGAAAATGTCAATTATGTAATACTGGAACACTAAGTCTAAAAAATAGCTTTAGAGGAGGTGCTTTTATAGGATGTTCTAATTACCCAGAATGCAAATTTACTCGTCCATTGTCTAAAGCTAAAGCTGCAGCCCAAGCACAATTAGCAGAACCAAAATTTATTGGAAAACACGAAAATGGTAATGAAATATATCTTAAAAATGGAAGATTTGGCCCCTATCTTCAGTATGAACAAATTCCTTCTAATGAAGAAATAGAGAAAGCCACAAAACAAAAGAAAAAAACTAAAAAGTCAAAATCTAATGTTAATGAATTATTAAAAAATGTTTCAATACCAAAGGGACTTTCATTAGAAAGTATTGATTTAGAAAAAGCTCAATTTCTGTGCTCATTACCAAAATCATTAGGGATAAATCCTGATAATCAAAAAGAAATAACTTTAAATACTGGTAGATTTGGTCCGTATCTTAAGTGTGAAAATAAATCGGCAAGAATAGAAAATATAGATGAAATTTTTTCAATAGGTTTAAATAGAGCCATAACATTAATTGCTGAAGCTAAACCTGGCAGAATGTCATCATCAATAATTAAAGATTTAGGAGAACATCCTGAAGATAAAAAACCTGTAAGAGTTATGAAAGGTCAATATGGTCCTTATATCAAATATAAATCTTTGAATGCTACTATACCTGAAGAAAAAGACCCGAATGAATTAACTATGGAAGAAGCTTTAATTTTGATTGAGAAAAGAAGAGAATACGATAAGAATAAAAAATCTAGAAAGAAAAAAAAATGAGACTAAAAATAACTTTAATTATGTTAATAACAATGATTATAAATACACCAGTATTGTCTCAAGAAATTGATTGTAATGAATTTGACAAATTGAGTGCCAAGTATGTGGAATGTACAGCAAAAAAGTTAAAGGAAAAAGCATCAAACGAAATTGTTAAAAGTAAAAAAAAGATAGATGAGACAGGAATAGGTGAAAAACTTAAAAAGTTTAAAAATAGTAAAACACTCTCTGATTTGATAAAAAGTTAATTATGTCATTTGAAAATAAAATAAAAGAATTAAATATAGTTTTACCAAAAGCGGCTGATCCTGTTGGCTCTTATGTGGCTGCAAAAATTTCAGGAAAACTTCTATATATTTCTGGCCAAATTTCAATTGATGAAAATGGTCAATTGATTAAAGGTAAACTAGGAAAAGATTTAGATACTGAAGCTGGTTATAATGCTGCCAAGAGATGTGCTTTGAGCATAATAGCTCAAGTAAAAAAAGTATGCGGTGATGATCTGACAAAAATTAAATCATGTATTAAACTTACAGGCTTTGTAAATTCAACAGATAATTTTATAGAACAACCAAAAGTAATTAATGGTGCATCAGATTTAATTGCTTCAGTTTTTGGTGATGCAGGAATGCATACCAGAGCTGCTGTAAGTGCTAATAGCTTACCATTGGGAGTTTCAGTTGAGGTTGATGCAGTTTTTGAAATAAATTAATTATTTATTTGCCAACACTATAGTATTTAAAGCCTTGATTTTGAATCTTATCAGAGGAATAAATGTTTCTCATATCATAAATAATAAATTTCTTACTTTTTGCTAAATTTTTGAAATTTATTGATTTAAAATCATTCCATTCTGTATGAATAATAACAAGATCTGATCCCTCTACTGCTTCTTTAATTGTTTTTGAATAAAAAACATTTTTTAATTTTTTGAATTCATTTTTTTGACCTGTTGGATCGAAATATTTGATAATCGCACCTTTCTTTGATAATGATGGAATCATTATTTGACTTGATGAGTCTCTCATATCATCGGTATTTGCTTTAAAAGTTACACCTAAAAATGTTATTTTCTTATTTTTAATTTTCTTGTTGAGAATTTCATTTACTCTATTTAATAAAAGTGACGATCTATTTTTATTTGATTTGATAACAGATCTTATAACAGAAAGATTTGTTTTAAATTTGTCAGCTGTTGTTATAATAGCTTTGGTATCTTTTGGAAAACACGAACCTCCATAAGCTGGGCCTGCTCTTAAAAATCTTCCGCCTATTCTTTTATCAAGTCCCATTCCAATTGATATATCTTCGACATTAATACCAGTTTTTTCACATAAATTAGCTATTTCATTAATAAAAGTAATTTTTGTTGCTAAAAAAGCGTTTGAAGCATATTTGATAAGTTCAGCTGCTCTTCGCGAAGTATTAATATATTTTGCACCTTTTGAAATTAGTGGTTGATAGAGATTTTTCAAAATTCTATTTGATTTTTTTTCATTTGTTCCAATTATAACTCGATCGGGATAGATAAAATCTCTGATAGCTTCTCCCTCTCTCAAAAATTCTGGATTTGAAACAATTGAAAATTTTTTCTTATTATTTTTTTTTGATATAATTTTTTCTATTTCATCGCCAGTTGTAAGTGGCACGGTTGATTTAGTAATTATTATCTTAAACTTATTTATTGAAGTGCTAATTTCTTTTGCAACATTATAAATTTGACTTAAATCAGCGCCATTCTCTCCCTTTTTAGTTGGTGTACCAACGCAAATAAAAATTATATCAGATTTTTTTACAGACTCTTTTAAATCAGTAGAAAAAGATAGACGTTTATTCTTGTAGTTTTTTAAAACTAATTCTTCTAAACCTGGTTCGTATATCGGAATTTTTCCATTTTTAAGTTGATTAATTTTATTAAAATTTTTATCAACACAAATTACATCATTGCCTAAATCAGAGAAGCAAACACCACTTACCAAGCCAACATATCCAGTTCCGATCATACATAATTTCATATTTTTGATATTTCCAAGTTAGATTTGATATATCCATTCATACTTCCACAGTCTAAATACTTGCCAAAAAAATTATGTGCTATAAAAGGTTCGTTTTGATTTATTAAAGATTGAATTGCATCAGTAATATGTATTTCACCGCCTTTACCTGGTTTTAGTTTTGATAATCTAACAAAAATTTTTTTAGGTAAAATATATCTACCTATAACAGCTTTGTTTGATGGAGCATATTTCATAGATGGTTTTTCAATTACATCTTTAATCAAATAATTATTTTTATTAATTTTCTTTGATAATCTAAAAATTCCCCATCTTGAGACATCTTTTTTTTTAACGTTCATGCCTGCTATTACAGAAGATTTATATTTCTTATGCACATTAATCATTGATTTTGAGCAATTCTTATTAATTATTAAATCATCTGGTAATAACATTAAAAAAAAATTGTCTTTAATATATCTCTTAGTTTTTAAGACGGCATCACCAGTGCCAAGAGGTTTGTTTTGATACACAAACTTTATCATTTTTCTAAATTTTTTTATTTTATTATATTCTTGAATAATTCTCTGATCTTTTTTTTTCTTAATAATTCTTTTATAAAATCTATCATTATAAAAATAATTTTTTATCATCTTTTTTTTATCTGATATAATAAAAATGATTTCTTTTATCCCGGCTTGAACACATTCATCTAAAATATACTCAATACCAGGCTTACCGTTTATTGGTAAAAGTTCTTTAGCAAAAACACTTGTTAAGGGCAGTAGTCGCGTGCCAAGACCGGCTAATGGAATAATTGCTTGTTTAATCATTTAAATGTTTTACTTATTAAATTATTTTATACAAATGAAAATTTTATTAAATAATGATGATTTAAATGAGGCATTGCAGAATGTCTCAAATTTAGGATTTGTGCCGACTATGGGTAGTCTACATAAAGGACATATTTCCCTTATTAAAAGATCTTTGAAAGAATGCAGTAAGACTTTAGTAAGTATTTTTGTAAATCCAACACAATTTAATAATAAGATAGATTTTAAAATGTATCCAAGGGATAATAAAAAGGACCTATTAATTCTTAAAAAATATAGAGCTGACTTTGTTTTCATGCCCAATATCAAGGAAATTTATGGATTAAACAAAGTTTCAAAATTTAAGTTATTGAAAAAAGATAAGATTTTATGTGCAAAATATAGAAAAGGTCATTTTGAAGGAGTTTTAGAAGTAATGAAACGTTTAACAAATTTAATCAAACCTAATAAAATTTTCATGGGTGAAAAAGATTTTCAACAACTCTATCTCATAAAAAAACATTTTGACAAAAAAAATACAAAAGTTATTTCCTGCAGAACAATAAGAGATAAAAATAAACTTGCTATTTCATCTAGAAATAAACTTCTTAGTAAAAAAGATCTATCAACAGCTGGGAAAATTGCTCGTAATTTGATATTGTTCAAAAAAAATTTATTTTCTAGAGGACATAAAAAAGATTTAATTGATAAAAAAATAAAAGAGTTAAAAAGATTATTTCAAATTAAGATTGAATATCTTGAATTAAGAAAAAAAACTGATCTTAAATTATCAACAAATACTAAAGACTCTAAATTATTTATTGCTTATCATTTAAAAAAAGTACGACTGATTGATAATTTCTAAAAATTAGAGAAAATAAGCTCCAACACCTAAAAAAGAGACAAATCCAATCACATCTGTTATTGTTGTAACGAATACGCTTGATGCTATTGCTGGGTCTATATTCATTTTTTTTAGAGTAACAGGTACTAATATTCCAAATAGACCTGCAACAATCATTGTTAATACCATTGATATAGAAATTATAAGAGATAATTGTATATCTTGAAACCATATCTGAACTATTAAAGAACTAATTAATGCAAATATTATTCCATTTAATATTCCAATATTAAATTCTTTAAAAATATTTTGATGGAAATTATTTTTTGTAAGATCATTCGTAGCTAAGGTTCTAACGGTTACTGCAAGAGTTTGCATTCCTGCATTACCTCCCATTGACGCAACTATTGGCATTAAAAATGCTAGAACCACCATTTGTTCAATTGTTGCACCAAATAAACTTATACAATATGTAGCTAAAAAGGCAGTAAATAGATTCAATAATAACCAGTTAAATCTTCTTTTAGTTTTTGTAATAACTCCATCTGTAATTTCCTCGTCCCCAACTCCAGCTAATCGTAAAGCATCTTCCTCAGCTTCTTCTTTAAGTACTGTTAGAACATCATCTGATGTAATCATTCCAACTAATTTGTTATTTTTATCTACAACACATGCTGAATTTAAACTATAATTTTCAAATAAATGTCCCACTTCCTCTTTGTCCATATCAACAGGGACTAAAAAAATTGAATCTTCCATAATTGAAGACATTTTTGACTCTCTTGGAGTTCTTAAAACTTTTGATGAAGGTACAGTTCCAATAGGTTTAAAGTTCTCATCAACAATAAATATTTCTAAGAACTCCTCAGGTAAATCTTTGTTTTCTCTTAAATAGTCTATGGTTTGACCTACTGACCAATTACTTGGAATAGCAGTAAACTCTCTTTGCATAATTCTTGCAGCACTGTCTTCTGGGTAACTTAACCCCTCCAATAATGCAAAACGGTCTTTGGGTGGTAGAGAACTTAAAATTGAATTTTTGTCTTTTTCCTCAACATTTTCAAGAATTGCTATTGCATCATCTGATTCTAAATTTTTTAAAATTCTAACAATCGCTTCTGAGGAAAGATATTTTGTAATTTCTGATTGAACAGACTCATTTAATTCAATGAAAACTTCGGGGTCAATCTTAAAATTATTTAGTTTTATAAGATTTTCTCTATCATTTTGACTTAAATGTTCGATTATATCGGCAGCATCAGCTGGATGCATTTCTTTGAATGAATTTGAGATAAATAAAGCATCATTATTTGATATTTTATCCGTAACTACTTTTATATATTCCTTATTGAATTCAAAATTGACTTTTTTATCTTTGATTTTTTTAATTAAAGTCATAATTTACCTATAATTCTGTCGCATCTTTTAATACAAAATAAAAAGAATACAATTTTTAAATGAATATCGAGATCAAAAAGTCAGAAAATCCTGTAAAATATGAGATTGCCCTAGAATTAATGGAGAGAAGATTGTTAGAAGTACACAAAAATAAATCTAAGGAATTATTGTGGATATTAGAGCATGACGAAATCTACACTGCTGGAACAAGTTATAGTGAAAATGAGATTTTAGATAAATCAATTAAAATTATCAAAACAAATAGAGGTGGAAAAATCACTTATCATGGTCCAGGGCAATTAATATGTTATTTTGTAATTGATTTAAAAAAAAGAAATAAAGACATAAGAAAATTTATATCATTAATAGAAAAAACAGTAATAGACACTCTTAAGGAATTTAATATTGAATCATTTCCTGATAAGAAAAATATCGGAATATGGCACAAAAAGAAATCAGAAATAAATAAAATTGCGGCAATTGGTGTAAGAGTCAGTAAATGGATTGCGTACCATGGTTTTTCAATAAATATAGATAATAATCTTGAAAAATATAAAAATATTATACCTTGTGGAATTAGTGACAAAGGAGTTACTAATCTTAAACAAATAAAAGATCAAAATTATATAGATCTAAAAGACAAACTTATTGAAAATTTTATTTCAAATTTGAAAAATTAAGTCTTTTTGTTACTAAAAGTTTTTTAAAATATTCAGGTAATAAAGCTTTATATGTATATTTTTTTTTGTTTATCATAAATTTAATTTCATATGAATGGAGCATTAAATCTTTATTAATACCTTTTGTATAATTGAGATTTTTATATTTTGTGTCACCATAAATAGAATGTCCAATATTAAAAAGTTGTTTTCTTAATTGGTGTTTTCTACCAGTAATTGGCCTCATTTTAACAAATGTTGAATTGTTATTCTTATCAATAACGTTAAAAATTGTTTGAGATTTTTCAATTATCCTTTTACCATTGTCATATCTTAGCAAATCATCATTCCACTCTCCTTTATTTTCATTAATTTCTCCATGACAGATAGCCAAATAAGTTTTATGAACTTTCCTTAATCTAAATAATGAAGTTAATAGTTGAGCAGTGTGTCTATTTTTAGCCATGATAAAAACACCAGAGGTATCTTTATCAAGCCTATGGACTGAATATGGTTTAGTATCCTTAAAAATTTCACTCTTTGAAAGAATGTCAACTAAATTTTTTTTGGACTTCGTTCCTCCTTGTACAGAAATGCCAGATTTTTTATTTAAGACTATAAAGTCATCATTATTATCAATTATTAAATTTTCTGTAGCTTTAATAATCTTATTTGTTGGTTCAAATTTAAATTTTTTTTGAATAATGTTTTTGTCAATATTAATATTATGTAAGTCTATCTTATCATTAATAGATAATTTTTTTGATCCTTTAATCTTTTTTTTATTAAGTTTAATTTTTCCTCGTCTCAGATTTTTTTCAATCAAACTTTGAGGTATCTTGCCTAATGTATTTCTAAGCCACCTATCTATACGCATTCCCACACTAGAAGAATCTACTATATAACTCTTTTTCATTATTTAATCGAAGAGTTTATTTATTTTTTTGAGGCTATTTCCTTGTCTTCTTTTTTCTCAGTTTGTTTTGAAGACTCTTTTTTCTTTTTATCGACTTTTTTTGCATTCAGATCTCTATCAACAAATTCTAAAATTGCCATTGGAGCATTATCTCCATATCTAAAACCTGCCCTAATTATTCTAGTGTACCCACCTTTTCTTTTTTCGTATCTTTTTGATAAAGTTTTTTTAACTTTATTAGCTGAATTAGTATCTTGTAATTTTGATATTAAAATCTTTGTTGTTTGTAGAGTATCTTTTTTTCCTAAAGTTATAACTTTTTCTGCTTGTGGTCGCAAAAATTTTGCTTTTGGTAATGTAGTTTTAATTTGCTCATATTTTATTAATGAATTTAACATATTTTTAAGCAATGCTTTTCTATGTTCTGAAGTTCGATTTAATTTTTTATTAGCAAAAGCGTGTCTCATTTTATATGGATTCTTCTAATTTTTTAGACATTTCAGCAATATTGTCTGGTGGCCAGTTTGGTATTTCCATACCCAAATAAAGTGACATCCCAGTCAAAACTTCTTTGATCTCATTCAAAGATTTTCTTCCAAAGTTAGGTGTTCTCAACATCTCTCCCTCAGATTTTTGAACAAGATCACCAATGTAAATTATGTTATCGTTCTTAAGACAATTCATTGATCTCACTGATAATTCTAACTCGTCTACTTTTCGTAATAAATTTTTATTAAATTCTGGTTCTTTTGAAACTTCTTTCACTGGTGCTTCAACAGGTTCATCAAAATTTATGAACATCTTTAATTGGTCCTGAAAAATTCTAGCTGAATAAGCAACTGCATCTTCGGCAGAAATTGAACCATTTGTTTCAACTTCCATTGTTAATTTGTCATAATCTAAGGCTTTACCTTCTCTTGCTGTACTTACAGAATAAGAAACTTTTTTAACAGGGCTATACAACGAATCTATCGCAATTAATCCTAATGGAGGCTCTTCTGGTTTATTTAATTCTGCTGGAACATAACCTTTTCCAGTATTTACGTTCATCTCCATATGGAAATTTGTATTTTCATCTAAATTGCAAATAACTAAATCCGGATTTAAAATTTCAACATCATTGACTGGTGAAATGTCAGAAGCTTTTATTTCTCCAGGACCTTTTGCATCTAAAATTAATTTTTTTGTACCATCTGATGAACATTTCAGAGCTAATGATTTCACATTTAAAACAATATCAGTAACATCTTCTCTGACTCCTTTTATTGAAGTAAATTCGTGTAAAACACCATCAATTTGTATTGATGTAACAGCTGCTCCTCTAATTGAAGAAAGTAAAATTCTTCTTAAGGAATTACCTAATGTCAATCCATAACCTTTTTCAAGTGGTTCAGCTACGATTGTAGCTCTAGTTAAGTCGTCACTAATTTTCACATCTAATTTTGATGGTTTAATTAACGATTTCCAATTTTTTATATTTACATTTTCCGTTTCCATTAAACTCTCCTTTTTTTAGGTGGTCTTGTTCCATTATGTGGCATCGGTGTTGTATCTTTAATAGATAAAATCTTAAAACCTCTTGCCTGTAATGCTCTCAAAGCTGTCTCTCGACCTGAACCAGGTCCTTTTACCTCAACTGATAAAGTTTTCATTCCATATTCCAATGCTTTAGCTGCAGCTGAATCCGCTGCAACTTGAGCTGCATACGGTGTTGATTTTCTTGATCCTTTAAAACCTTTTTGTCCGGCAGATGCCCATGAAATTACATTTCCGTTAGTGTCTGCAATTGAAATAATTGTGTTATTAAAAGTAGATTGAACATAGGCAATTCCATTTAAAATATTTTTTAAGTGGAGTTAATTTTTTTCCAGCAATCGCTATAGCCTTACCTTTTCTTGTTCTTGCATTACATCTAGTTCTTTGTCCTCTTACAGGAAGTTTTTTCCTATGCCTTGATCCTCTGTAACATGCTAAATCAATAAGTCTTTTTATGCTCAATGAATAGTCTCTTCTTAAATCACCTTCAACTTTGAAATTTTGATCTATATATTCTCTTATTTTTAAGATTTCTTCGTCAGTTAATTGATTAACTCTTTTCTCTTTTGGAATTGATAATGATGAACAAATTTGTTTTGAAAATTTATCACCTATTCCGTAAATATATGTTAATCCTATTTGAACTAACTTATTTTGGGGAATATTAATACCTGCAATACGAGCCATAATTTTGTGATAAATTTTAGCCTGTTATATAAGAAGTTCTTTTAAAGTCAACGCCTTAAACATTGAGAAAAACATCTATTTTAGCGGTTATTTCGTCTATTCCCAAGCTTCCATCAATTTCATGAAAGTTAGGATTTTTTGAATAGAAGTCCAGGACTGGTCTCGTGGTTGCCATGTAAGTGTCATATCTTTTTAAAATTGTATCTATATTATCATCTGATCTTTTTTCTAAGACTTTTCTTTTTTTAATTCTTTTTATAATAGTATCTTTGTTCACATTAAGAAAAAAGATAAGGTTTACTTTTTGATTTGAACTCTTTAATAGTAATTCTAAATTCTTAGCTTGGGTTAAAGATCTTGGATAACCATCAAATATTAATTTATCTTTTTTTTCAGGGTCAAAAACAGTATTCTCTATTAATTTATTTACTATTTCATCATTAACAAATTTTCCATCATTCATATCATTGATTATTTTTTTTCCTATCTCTGAATTTTTTTGAATTTCATCTCGTAGCATATCTCCGGTAGATATTTGAAAACATTTCAATTTTTTTACAATATATTTAGCTTGTGTACCTTTTCCTGCGCCAGGTGGACCAAATAGTATTATATTCACTTATTATCTACCAAATTTTGTTTTTTTAATAAGCTGTTCATACTGAGAACTCATTAATCTTGTTTGTATTTGAGTCACGGTATCGATTGCAACTACGACAACAATTAAAATTGAAGTTCCTCCTAAATAAAATGGTATTGGATAATTAGCAATTAAAAACTCTGGCATTAAACAAACTAATGTTAAATATAAAGCTCCAATAGTAGTTAATTTTGTCAATATATTCTCTATATATAAGGCTGTACTTTCACCAGGTCTAATTCCAGGTATGAAACCTCCATACTTTCTTAAATTTTCTGCAGTTTCTGTTGGATTAAAAGTTATTGATGTGTAAAAAAAAGTAAAAAAAATTATACCTGATGCATATAACAACATATACAATGGTTGACCTTGGGTAAAAAACGAACTGAAATTCAAGAAAGTCTCATTGTCAGAGAAATTAAAATTTGAAAAAGTTACTGGAAGTAAAAGTAAAGCTGATGCGAAGATAGCTGGAATTACTCCTGCTTGATTAATTTTTAAAGGTAAATGAGAAGATTCACCACCATACATTTTATTCCCCATTTGTCTTTTTGGATAATTTATTAAAATTTTTCTCAAAGCTCTTTCCATAAATACAATAAATAATATTGTTAAAATTAATAAAATAAAAATAGCCAATATCATAATTGTTGAAACAGCACCCGTTCTTCCTAATTCAAAAGTTGTTACTAGAGCTCTAGGTATTTCCGCAACAATTCCAGCAAAAATAATTAGTGAAATACCGTTACCTATACCTCTTTGAGTAATTTGTTCTCCAAGCCACATTAAAAAGATTGTTCCTGCTACAATAGTAGTCACTGTAGAAATTTTAAAAAAAGCACCTGGATTTATAACCAATTCAGCTGATGACTCTAAACCAACTGCTAAACCGTATCCTTGAACTGTCGCAAGTAAAACAGTTCCATATCTAGTTATTTGTGTAATCTTTGACCTTCCCGTTTCACCTTGTGATTTTAGATTTTTAAAATAATCAGATACTCCAGTTAAAAGTTGAACTATAATAGATGAAGAGATGTAAGGCATTATTCCAAGTGCAAAAATAGCCATTCTACTAACAGCCCCACCAGCAAAAACATTAAACATGCCCAAAAGGCCTTTCTGATTACCCTCCATCATTATTTTTAATTGTTCTGGATCAATACCGGGTAATGGAACAAAAGTGCCAAACCTATAAACTGCTAAGATACCTATTGTGAACAAAATACGATTTCTTAAATCATGACTTGAAGACGTAGAACTCATTTTTAATTTTATTTTTTAAGTTGAATAGATCCACCAATTTTTTCAAGCTTTGCTACTGCAGATTTTGAAGCTAAATCGGCTTCGATATTAATCTTATCTTTTATTTCTCCAGATCCTAAAATTTTTAATTTAACTGAATTTTTATTAATTAAGTTTAATTTTTTAAGTAGGCTTGAGTTTAAAGTATCACTAGTTTTTAAACTTTTTTTATCTATGAAAGACTGAATCTTTTCTAAATTTAAAATAGCAATATTATTC
The DNA here is from genome assembly GCA_902632315.1 of uncultured Pelagibacteraceae bacterium. Taxonomy (GTDB): domain Bacteria; phylum Pseudomonadota; class Alphaproteobacteria; order Pelagibacterales; family Pelagibacteraceae; genus Pelagibacter. The sequence goes on along the minus strand of CACPCD010000001.1, from coordinate 186,418 downwards.
TTTTTGATTGAGTTGAAGCCTCTTTTTGGCAATCGTCTATAAAGAGGCATTTGACCACCCTCAAAACTTTTAATGGCCACACCAGATCTTGATTTTTGACCTTTTACACCTCTGCCAGAAGTTTTTCCTTTACCAGACCCTATGCCACGACCCACTCTGATTTTATTCTTTTTTATTTTTAATCTATTATTTAAAGTTATCATTATCCTCTTTTTTCTATTATTTCAGAGATTTTTTTATTTCTTATTGATGATATTTGTTTTGGAGAATTTTGCTTTAATAAAGCCTTCATAGTAGCTCTAATAACGTTATGCGCATTTGAGGTACCCATTGATTTAGCAACAATGTCCTTTACTCCCAAAACTTCACAAACTGCTCTAACAGGCCCACCTGCAATTATTCCCGTTCCTTTAGAAGCTGCTCTTAATACAATTTTTCCAGAGCCGTCTTTTGCTTTTACATCATGATGAATAGTTCTACCCTCTCTCAGCGGAATTTGAATTAATTTTCTTCTTGCCATTTCATTAGCCTTTTTAATTGCATCAGGCACTTGTTTGGCTTTTGCGTGAGCAATACCAATTTTTCCTGATTGATTCCCTACAACAACTAATGCCGAGAAACCAAATCTTCTTCCACCTTTAACTACTTTAGTAATCCTGTTGATATGAACCAACTTCTCTAAAATATCATCACTTTTTTTATCTTTAATGTTGTCCATAATTAAAATTCCATCCCATTTTTACGTAAAGTTTCAGCAAATATTTTAACTCGACCATGATATTTATAAACACCTCTGTCAAAAAAAATCTTTGTTATTTTTTTTTCTTGAGCTTTTTTTGCAAGTTTTTCAGCTACTATTTTAGATAGCTCAGTTTTATTAACTTTTTTTACTGATTTAATATCCTTTTCTACAGACGATGCAGATAATAAGGTAATGCTTTTCTTATCATCAATTATTTGTGCTGAGATATTTTTTGTTGATCTTGATATACTTAATCTAAAACGATCATTAGAAGCAAATTTTTTGACTTTATTGCTCACTCTAAATCTTTTTCTTTTACTTGTATTTAATTTCATTATTTCTTTTTCCCTTCTTTCTTTAGAATATATTGACCTTTCTCCCTCACACCTTTTCCTTTATATGGTTCAATTTTTCTTAAAGTCTTAAGCTTTGAGGCTACTGCCCCAACTTGTTGTTTATCTGCTCCTGAAATTTTTAACGTTGTTTGTTTTTCAACTACAACTTTTATACCTTCGGGTATGTCGAAATTAATATCATGACTGTAACCTAATTGAAGGTTTAACTGATTTCCTTTTAATGCAGCTCTATAACCAACACCCACAAGCTCAAGTATTTTTTCATATCCTTGACTTGAGCCTATAACAGCATTGTTTATTAAGCTTCTATTCATTCCCCACAATCTTTTTGTTTGATCGTCAATTTTTTTTGGTTTTATAGATATTTCTTTTCCGTCTTTTATATCCAGATTGAATGTTTCCAGATCAATATTAATTGATTTTTTCCCTAACGGACCTTCGATGTTCAATATATTTCCTGCTAAAGCAACTTTTACTTTTTCTGGAATTGAAATATTAATTTTACCAATTTTAGACATTAAAACACCTTACAAATTATTTCCCCACCAACCCTTTGTTTACGAGCGTCAATATCTGTCATGACACCCTTTGGTGTTGATATAATGGCTATGCCTAAGCCATTGTTTATCTTAGGAAGACCATTGGCACTTGAAAAAATTCTTCTTCCTGGTTTAGAAACCCTTTCAAAAGCACTTATTACTGGGTTTCCTGAATGATACTTTAGTTCCATGGATAATATTGATTTATTATTTTCATTACTTATTTTAAAATCTTTTATAAAACCTTCATTCTTAAGTATATCGGCTATTTTTGTTTTAAAATTCGAAGAAGGTAAATCAACTTTTTTATGATTTCTTGCTTGAGCATTTTTTACTCTTGCTATCATATCACCTATTGGATCACTTAAACTCATAATTTTTCCTTTCTACCAACTAGATTTAATTAAACCAGGTATCTTTCCTTGGAGACCAAGTTGTCTAAGAGCGATTCTTGAAATTTTTAATTTTCTATAAACACCATGGGGCCTACCTGTGATTTGACATCTGTTCATAACTCTTGTTTTTGCAGAATTTCTTGGAAGCTTAGACAGTTTCTGCTGAGCTTTAAATCTTTCCTCTAGAGGGAGTTTTTTATTCATAACTATTTTTTTTAATTTTTCTCTTTTTTGATAAAATTTATTAGATAGTTTTATTCTTCTATTATTTTTATTAATTGAGCTCAATTTAGCCATTTTAATTATCTCCTTTTTTTATAAATGGAAAATTTAATTTTTCTAACAAAGCATAACTATGTTCATTATTTTTGGATGAAATAACAATAATGATATCTAATCCTCTTACCTTATCAGCTCTATCAAAGCTTACCTCTGGAAATATAATGTGTTCTTTTATCCCAAAAGTATAATTTCCAAAATTATCGAAACCTTTTGATGAAAGACCCCTAAAATCTTTGATTCTAGGTAAGGCAATATTAACAAGCCGATCTAAAAATTCATACATTTTGTCTTTTCTTAATGTTACTTTTAAACCTGCATTAGTTCCTTTACGTGTTTTAAAGTTTGCGACTGATTTCTTAAACTTTGTAATAACAGGTTTTTGTCCAGTTATTTTTGCTAGGTCTTCTTCACATGACTTTAAAATTTTAGAGTCATTACCATCAAGTCCAAGCCCCATATTTAATACAATTTTTTCAATTTTAGGTCCCATATATAAATTTTTAAAACCAAATTGTGATTTTAATGATGGTTGTATTTCTTTAAAATAAAGCTCTTTTAATCTTGGTATCATTATTATTTTGCCTCAGTCTTTTTAGATTTAATTTTATCACCAACCAATTTTAAATTAGATAAATGTATAAAATCCTCTTTTGATATAATTCCGCCTTTTTTTTCTTTTGTTGTTTTAACATGTTTTTTAACCATATTAATCTGTTTTACTTTGGCTCTATTATTTGATCTATCAATTTCAATAACTTCACCTTCTTTTTTTTTATCTTTTCCAGTTAAAACTTTAACTTTTAAACCTTTTTTAATCATTATAAGACCTCTGGTGCTAATGAAATTATTTTCATTTGCCCTCTATTTCTTAACTCTCTTGTTACAGGACCAAATATTCTAGTTCCCACAGGTTCACCTTTGTCATCAACTAAGACAGCAGCATTATTATCAAATTTAACTTTGGAACCATCATCCCTATGAATTCCTTTTTTGACTCTTACCACAACAGCTTTGTGAACAGATCCTTTTTTGACTTTACCCTTCGGAATTGCTTCTTTCACTGCTATTACAATAGTATCACCGATACTTGCATATCTTCTTTTAGAGCCACCTAGCACTTTTATACATTCAATTTTTTTAGCACCAGTATTATCTGCTACCATTAATTCTGTTTGAACCTGTATCATTATTTTACACTTTCCATTACTTGAAATCTCTTATTTTTTGAAAAAGGTTTACTCTCAATTATTGAGACTTTATCACCTGTTTTAAATTTATTATTTTCATCATGAACATTATATTTTTTTTTCACTTTAATTACTTTTTTTAGCAAAGGGTGTGAATATTTTCTTTCAACAACAACTGTTATTGTCTTGTTTGGTTTGTCACTTATTACGGTACCTGTAAGTATCTTTTTAGGCATTTAATTTTCCTTTTAAAATTGTTTTCAATCTTGCAATATTTTTTTTTGTTTCTCCAATTTTTGCTGGGTTTGTAACTTGCGAGTTTACTTTTTGAAATCTAAAATTGAATAAATCTTTTTTATTTTTATCAATATTTTTCAAAATCTCGTCTTTTGACATTTTTTTGACTTCCTGTTTTTTCATTTTAAGCAAACCTCTTTATGGTTTTTGTCTTAATTGGTAATTTAGCTGAGGCTTTGTATAAGGCTTCTTTAGCTATTTGTTCTGAAACACCATCTACTTCAAATAAAATTCTACCTGGTTTAACTCTGCACGCATAAAATTCTGGTGAACCCTTTCCTTTACCCATTCTAACCTCTATTGGTTTTTTTGAGACTGGAATATTAGGAAAAATTCTAGTCCAAACCCTTCCTTGTCTTTTCATATGTCTTGTTAAAGCAACTCTGGCAGCTTCAATTTGTTTCCCAGTTACCCTGTCAGGTGTTAGAGCTTTTAGGGCAAATGCTCCATAATTTATAAAATTAGCTCTCGAGGCAGTTCCATGAATTCTACCTTTATGAGCTTTTCTCCATTTAGTTCTTACTGGTTGCAACATCTTACTCTTTTACCTCTTTATTCATCACTTTGTTGGTCTCCTGACTAAACTCTTTTGCAAAAACTTCTCCTTTGTAAATCCAAACTTTAATTCCAATTATACCATAAGTTGTTAACGCCTCGGCTTCTGCATAATCAATATCCGCTCTTAGTGTATGAGATGGAATGCTGCCGTCTCTTAACCATTCTGTTCTAGCAATTTCATTTCCACCTAATCTTCCACTTATCGAAACTTTAATTCCTTTAGCTCCTAATCTTAAACATGATTGCATTGCTCTCTTCATTGCTCGTCTATAAGAAATTCTTTTAACTAATTGTTGTGCAATATTTTCTGCAACTAAATAAGCATTTGTTTCTGGTTTTTTTATTTCTTTGATGTTTAAAGCTACTTCGTTTGATGTAAGCTTAGCTAGATTGTTTTTAATTTTGTCTATATCACTTCCTTTTTTACCAATTACAAAACCCGGCCTTGAGGTATAAATTGTAACATAACACTTATTTGAAGTCCTTTCGATCATAACTTTTGATACACCTGAATTAATCACATTTTTTTTGATATATTCTCTTATTTTGAAATCCTCTATTAAATAATTACCAAAGTCCTTTTTTTTTGCATACCAGACAGAGTCCCAGCCTCTGTTGACACCCAACCTAAAACCTACTGGATTAACTTTTTGTCCCATGATTTTCCACTTTCTTTTTTTGGTTTTCTGATAGAATTATCGTAACACTCGAGTAAGGTTTTAATATTGGCGCTGCTCTACCTTTTGCTCTGGGTCTAAATCTTTTCATTATGATCTTTTTTCCACAATAGGCTTCTTTTACAAAAAGTTTATCTATATCATATTGAAAATTATTTTCTGCATTGGCTACAGCAGAATTTAGTGTTTTTCGAATATCTTTACTAATTCTCTTTTCAGAAAATTGTAGGTCTCTAATAGCTATATCAACTTTTTTACCAACTATTCCTTTTAAAATTGGATTAAGTTTTCTTACACTCGATCTTATATTATTGTTAATAGACCTCACTATTTTTTCTTTATTATTCTTATTTATTGTTTCTTTACTCATAATTATTTTTTAACCTCGGCTTCCGCTGGTTTTGCTTTTTTATCTGCCGGAGTATGACCAAAAAAAGTTCTTGTGGGTGCAAATTCCCCTAGTTTATGGCCCACCATATCCTCAGAGATTGTTATTGGTATAAACTTTTTGCCGTTATAAATTAAAAAACTTACACCAACAAAATCAGGAATAATTGTAGATTTTCTTGACCAAGTTTTTATTGGAATCTTTTTTGGGTCAACTTTGTATTTATCAACTTTTTTCATTAAGCTTTCTTCAACAAAAGGACCTTTCCAAACCGCTCTAGCCATTATTTAGTATCCTTTCTTTTATTTCTTCTTTTAACTATAAATTTATCAGTTCTCTTATTGTCTCTAGTTTTCAATCCCTTTGCTGATTGACCTGTTGGAGAAACAGGATGTCTTCCGCCTGCTGATTTACCCTCTCCTCCTCCATGGGGGTGATCAACTGGATTTTTCACTACTCCCCTAGTGTGCGGTCGTCTTCCAAGCCATCTTGACCTTCCGGCTTTTCCAATTTTGATATTTTTTTGATCTGGGTTACTTAAAACACCTATTGTTGCTAAAGATCTTGAGTCTATTTTTCTTACTTCTCCGGAAGCTAATTTTATAAGACTGTAATTTCCGTCTAATCCGCTTATAGTAACTGAAGTGCCTGCAGATCTTGCAATCTTTCCTCCACCGCCAGGTTGAATTTCAACATTGTGAATATCAATACCAACAGGGATATCTTGTAGAGGCATACAATTACCAACCTTAATCTCTTTTTTTGAACCATTTTCAATTTTATCACCAATTTTGATTTTTTGTGGTGCTAGGTAATAAGCATGACTTCCATCTGAGAATTTTACTAACATTATGTAACATGATCTATTTGGATCATATTCAATTCTCTCAACATTTGCCGGCATATCAAATTTTTTTCTATAAAAATCAACATGTCTATACATCTTTTTATGACCACCAGCTCTATTTACGGATGTTATGTGGCCGTTATTATTTCTTCCTTTCATCGAATTTTTTGGTGAAACTAAAGATTTAAAAGGCTTACCTTTCCATAGACCTGATCTGTCAACTAGAATTGTACCTCTAGTTGATTTTGTGTAAGGTTTAAATGTTTTTAATCCCATATTAAATACCAGTTGTTAAGTCTATGCTCTGACCCTTTTTAAGTGTCACTATTGCTTTTTTATATCCTGAAACTTTAATTTTTCGTCCTCTTGTTAATTTAATTCTATTTTGTTTATTTATTATATTAATCTTTGTCACATTAACCTTAAATATTTTTTCAATATTCTTTTTTAAATTTTTTTTATTTGATTTAGATGGAACCTTAAAAACAATTTTATTTTGTTCAGATAAATTTGTAGATTTTTCAGTCACTAAAGGAGATAAAATTGTATCATATAGATGAATTTTGCTCATTTATGTATACCTCTTCTCTAATTCTTTTACTGAACTTTCTGTAAAAACAATTTTTCTAAATTTGATAACATCAAACGCACTAAAATGATTAACATCGGTTACTTTTATATTTGGAATGTTCCTTGCTGCACGTTCTATGTTTTTTCTAGATTCTTTGTCTAGTATAATTAATGCATTTGAAATTTCGAATTTTTTTATTATTAAGCTCATTTCCTTAGTTTTTTTTATTTCTGAATTAAAATCGCTAAAAATAAGTAAATTATTATTCTTATTTTTTTCACTTATAAGAGAAGCTATACTTTGTTTTTTTTCACTTTTATTTAGCTTTCTTTTTTTATAAGAGGTTTCTCCTTTTGGGCCATGAGCTACTCCACCACCAACAAATATAGGAGCCTTTCTACTAGCATGTCTGGCATTACCAGTACCTTTTTGAGCATAAATTTTTGATGTAGGACCAGATACTTCATTTTGTTGTTTTGTCTTTGCATGCCTACCTTTATAATTAGCATTTGTTTTATATAAGACAGAGTAAATTAGTTTTTTATTTATTTTGGCTGAAAAAATTTTGTCTAGAACTTGAATTTGATTTTTTTTGCCATCTAAATTTAATTTATCTATTTTCATTATTTTTTCTTCTTTTCTGGTGTTTTTTTAGCTTCTTCAGCAGCTTTTAATTTTTCAATAACAGTCATCTTTTTTATATTTTTCACTGAACGCTTAACAAGGACTTCTGAATTTTTTGATCCTGGTATAGATCCTTTAAGATAAAGTAATTCATTATCCAAATCTGTTTTAATAATTTCAATATTTTGCATAGTTCTTAATTTGTCTCCCATGTGACCTGCCATCTTTTTTCCCTTAAATACCTTGCCTGGATCTTGTCTTTGGCCTGTAGAACCATGAGATCTATGAGATATTGAGACCCCATGAGTAGCTCTCAAACCACCAAAATTATGTCTTTTCATGGCTCCTGCAAAACCCTTACCAATAGTTTTTGATCTTGTATCAACAAATTTTACATCTTTAAAAATTTCGAGACCGAATTCATTTCCTTCTTTAAAGTTTTCTGTTTTCTCAACCCTAAACTCTTTAAGAGTTTTTTTAGCTTCTGTATTTTTTTTTGTAAAATAGCCTTTCATTGCTTTATTAATTTTTGAATTTTTAATTTTTCCGTAACCTAGTTGAACAGCTGAATAACCTCTTTTTTCTTTTTCAATCACGCTAATAACTCTTGCCTTTTCAATTTTTAATACAGTCACAGGCACCAGTTGACCTGACTTATAAAACTCTCTAGTCATACCAATTTTTTTTCCAATCAAAGCTATTTCACTCATAATTAAATCTTAATCTCCACATCAACACCTGAAGCTAAATCAAGTTTCATTAAAGCTTCAACTGTTTGTGGTGTTGGTTCAATTATATCTATTAATCTTTTATGTGTTCTTGATTCAAATTGTTCTCTACTTTTTTTATCTATATGTGGGGATCTTAAAACTGTATATCTTTCAATTCTAGTAGGTAGCGGAATCGGTCCTTTAATTGTTGCACCAGTTCTTTTAACTGTATTGACTATTTCTTCTGTAGATGCATCCAAAATTTTATTGTCGTATGCTCTAAGTTTTATTCGAATATTTTGTTTCTCCATCTTATCCTGCAATCTTTTTTGTTACTTCGTCTTGAACATTTTGTGGTACTTTCGCATAATGATCAAAAAACATTGAGTATTGAGCTCTTCCTTGAGACATTGATCTTAAGCTATTAATGTAACCAAACATATTTGCTAGAGGAACCATTGCTGTAATTACTGTAGCATTTCCTCTCTGCTCTTGGGTGCTAATTTGACCTCTTCGACTATTTAAATCTCCAATAACATCACCCATATAATCCTCTGGTGTAACTACTTCTACTCTCATTACAGGTTCAAGTAATTTTAATCCACCCTTAGTGCACGCTTCTTTAAAACATGCTCTACTTGCTAATTCAAAAGCCAAAACACTTGAGTCAACATCGTGATGAAGACCATCAATAATTGTAACTTTATAATCTATCATTGGAAAACCTGCTAATATTCCTCCATCAGAAACTGTTTCTATTCCCTTTTCAACACCTGGAATAAATTCTTTAGGTATAGCTCCACCTTTAATTTTACTCTCAACTGCTCTTCCTTTTCCTGGTTCTTGCGGCTCAACAAGCAGTTTAACTTTTGCAAACTGACCTGCTCCACCACTTTGTTTTTTATGGGTGTATTCAATTTCAGATGAATTTTCTATTGTTTCTCTGTATGCAACTTGAGGAGCTCCTACATTAGCTTCTACCTTAAATTCTCTTTTCATTCTATCAACAATTATATCTAAATGAAGCTCACCCATACCTTTGATGATGGTTTGCCCAGACTCCTCATCTGATGAAACTCTGAAAGAAGGATCTTCTTTAGCTAATCTTCCTAAAGCCTCACCCATTTTTTCTTGGTCAGCTTTTGTTTTTGGCTCTACTGCTATTTCAATAACTGGGTCTGGAAACTCCATTGGCTCTAGCAATACAGAATTTTCCTTATTGCATAAAGTGTGGCCAGTTATCGTATTTTTCAAACCAGCTAAGGATACAATGTCACCAGCATTAGCCTCTTTTATATCTTCTCTAGAATTAGCATGCATAAGGAGCATTCTACCCACTCTTTCTTCTTTTTCTTTTGAAGAATTATAAACTGCAGTACCTGTTTTAATTGTACCAGAATATATTCTAATAAAAGTTAATGATCCTACAAATGGGTCATTCGCTACTTTAAAAGCAAGGGCTGAGAAAGGAGCGCTATCATCAAATTTCATCTCAATCTCATCATCAGATCCTAATTTAGTCCCCTTAATAGATCCGATATCAATTGGGCTAGGAAGATAATTTATTACAGCATCTAAAAGTGGCTGGACACCTTTATTTTTAAAGGCAGAACCTGTTAATACTGGAACAAAACTGAAATTTAAAGTTCCTTTTCTAATACATTTAATTAAATCTTCCTCTTTAATTTCATCTCCATTTAAATAAGCTTCCATTAATTTTTCATCTTGCTCAACAGCCATCTCAACCAATTCTGTTCTATACTTTTGTGAAATTTCTTTTAGATCATCTGGAATTTCTTTATATTCCCATTCAGCTCCTAGAGCCTCATTTTTCCAAACTTGAGCCTTCATTTTTACGAGATCTACTACACCTGAAAGTGAAGCTTCAATCCCAATCGGTACTTGTATGACTAATGGTTTTGCACCTAATCTATCTTTGATCATTTCTACACATCTAAAAAAATCTGCTCCTGTTCTGTCTAATTTGTTAACAAAACAAATCCTAGGAACTTTATATTTATCTGCTTGTCTCCAAACAGTTTCAGATTGTGGTTCAACTCCTGCGACACCATCAAATACAGCAACAGCACCATCTAAAACTTTAAGAGATCTCTCGACTTCAATCGTAAAATCAACATGACCCGGTGTATCAATAATATTTATTCTATGATCTTGCCAAAAACATGTAGTAGCTGCTGAGGTGATGGTTATACCTCTTTCTTGCTCCTGCTCCATCCAATCCATTGTTGCAGCACCATCATGTACCTCTCCTATCTTATGACTTTTGCCTGTGTAGTATAAAATTCTTTCAGTTGTTGTCGTTTTACCAGCATCAATATGAGCCATGATCCCAATATTTCTATATTTATCTAAAGTATGAGTCCTAGCCATAATTTATTACCATCTAAAATGAGCAAAAGCCTTATTAGACTCCGCCATCTTATGTACATCCTCTCTTTTTTTTACTGCTGCACCTTTTTTTTCGTATGCATCATATAATTCATTAAATATTTTATCAGACATATGTTTATCTTTTCTTTTTCTTGCAGAGTCGACTAACCATCTAATTGCTAAAGCTTGAGCTCTTTTACTTTTCACCTCTACTGGGACCTGATATGTGGCTCCACCAACTCTTCTAGATCTTACTTCAACTGTTGGTTTGATATTATTGATTGCCTCGTTAAAGATATTTATTGGTTCGTCTTTTGATTTTGTCTTTATTTTTTCTATTGCATCGTAAACTATTTTCGTAGCTACTCCTCTTTTACCATCATACATTATGTTGTTAATTAACTTTGGAATTATAGTTGAATTAAATTTTGGGTCTGGAACAACATTTTTTTTGGGTTGTGTTTTTTTTCTAGACATCTTTATTTACCTTTTTTAGTTCCATATAAAGATCTTCTTTTTTTTCTATTAGCCACTCCCTGGGTATCTAAATTGCCTCTCAAGATATGATATCTTACACCAGGTAAATCTTTTACACGTCCACCTCTAATTAACACTACTGAGTGTTCTTGTAAGTTATGACCTTCACCGGGTATATAGGCGGTTACTTCAAAACCATTAGATAATCTGACCCTCGCGACCTTTCTTAATGCTGAATTTGGTTTCTTTGGTGTTGTTGTATAAACCTTTACACAAACACCTCTTTTAAGAGGTTGTTTTTCAAGAGCAGGAACTTTATTCCTATTTATTTGTTTTACTCTTTTCTTTTTCAGCAACTGGTTAATAGTCGGCATAAATTTTATTTGTATAATTGTTGTGATTTTGAGTGAAATAACTGACAGGTTATTCGTGGCAGCGTTTAGTACAGTAGATTAGTACTACATTCCAACCAAAAACATCGCCAAAATACTAATAAATTTGACTTTGTCAAACTAAAACTAGTTAACTTAAGGACTATTTTTATTGATTTATTTGAGTTTCTGAAGGTTCAATTTTTTCTTGTTCAGAGAGGAATTTATTATCCTCCTCAAGTGCTTTTTTGTTCCATTTATTCTTTATATTACCTGTGCCAGCCGGGACCAATCTTCCAACTATTACATTTTCTTTTAAACCATTTAATGGATCTACTTTACCCTTAATAGCCGCATCTGTTAACACTCTAGTAGTTTCTTGAAATGACGCAGCGGAAATAAAGGACTCTGTTTGTAAAGATGCTTTTGTAATACCCATTAAAACTCTTTCTCCAGTGGCAATATTTTTACCTTCAGATTTTAATTTCTCATTCACTAGATCAAATTTGATTCTATCAACTATTTCACCAGGTAGATAACTTGAATCTCCAGAACTTTTAACCTCTACTTTTTTGAGCATTTGTCTTAATATTGTTTCTATATGCTTGTCATTAATTATCACACCTTGTAACCTGTAAACTTCTTGCACTTGATTTACAAAATATTCTGTAAGATCTTTAATACCTAATATCCTCAAGATATCATGTGGCAAAGGTTGACCATCTAGTAGGTATTCACCTTTTTTAATTTTTTCGCCTTGATTAAAATTAATATGCTTTCCTTTTGGTATTAAATAATTTGACGGTTCAGCACCATCCTCGGGTACAATTGAAACTCTTTGTTTGCCTCTCACTTCTTTTCCAAATACTACTTGACCATCATTTTCTGCAATTATTGCGCTATCTTTTGCTTTTCTTGCCTCAAACAGTTCAGCTACTCTTGGTAGTCCTCCTGTAATATCTTTTGTTTTTGTTGTTTCTTTTGGAAGTCTAGCTATTACATCACCTGCTGAAACTTTTTGACCATCTTTTACAGAAAGAATTGAATCTGGAACTAAATAATATCTAGCCTCATTATCATCCGCTTTTTTTATCACATTTCCTTTTTCATCTCTTAATGTAATTCTAGGTTTTAAATCTGTACTTTTTGATTGTGATCGCCAATCAATTACTGACTTTGAGGAAATTCCTGTAGCGTCATCTGTAGTTTCTTGTATAGAAACACTGTCAATCAAATCAACATAACTTGCAATTCCACTTTTTTCTGCAATTACAGGTGTTGTGTAGGGATCCCATTCGCAAATTTTTGTGTTTGCGTTTACTTTATCACCATTCTTAAAAAATAGCTTAGAACCATAAGCAACTTTATATACCGCTATTTGAACTCCATTATCATCTTCAATAGAAAGTTGAGTATTTCTTCCCATCACAATCAAATTCTTTTTTGAATCCTCTAATATATTTGAATTAATAATTTTTAAGGTTCCTGCAGATTTACTAATGATTTGAGACTCTTGTTTAACTGATGCTGTTCCACCTACGTGAAAGGTTCTCATAGTAAGTTGTGTTCCAGGTTCTCCTATAGACTGAGCAGAAATCATTCCAATCGCTTCTCCAACATGAACCATTTTTCCTCTAGATAAATCTCTTCCATAACATGTTGCACAAACACCTTCTTTTGAGCTACACGTCATAACCGAATAAACTTTTAATGATTTAATTCCTGCTGCATCGATAAGATCACAACCAGCCTCATCAATCATAGTTTTTTTCTTAATTAAAACTTCTCCTGTTAAAGGATGTTTAACATCTGTTGCAGTTACTCTACCTAAAGCTCTTTCTGACAAACTGACCACAACATTTCCACCCTCTAAAATTTCAGATAATTCTATAAATCCAGGATTTTCACAATTCATTTTTGTGATAGTTAAATCTTGAGCAACGTCACAAAGTCTTCTTGTTAGATATCCAGAACTCGCGGTTTTAAGGGCTGTATCAGCTAGCCCTTTTCTAGCTCCATGTGTTGAATTGAAGTATTCAAGAGCTGTAAGACCCTCTTTGAAATTTGAGATAATTGGACTTTCAATAATTTCTCCAGATGGCTTTGCAATAAGACCTCGCATTCCTGCTAATTGTTTCATTTGAGCAGCAGAACCTCTCGCACCACTATCTGCCATCATAAATACAGAATTAATTTTTAGTCCATCAGATGTTTTTTCAGTCGCAGATATTCCTCGCATCATCTCACCAGCAACTTTATCTGTACATTTAGACCACGCATCAACAACTTTGTTATATTTTTCTCCTCTAGTAATTAAACCTTCAGCATATTGATTTTCGTAATCTTTAATTAACTTTTTTGTATCCTCAATTAACTGTGTCTTATTTGCTGGAATTACTAGATCATCTTTTCCAAATGATATTCCTGCTTTGAATGCATGTTTAAATCCTAAATCTTTTAATTTATCACAAAATATAACTGTTGTTTTTTGACCACAAAATCTAAATACAATATCAATTATTTCTGAAACAACTTTTTTTGGTAAAAGCCTATCAATTAAAGAGAATTTAATTTTACTATTTTTTGGCAAAAGATTTGCAAGTAAAAATCGACCTGCTGTTGATGTATACTTTTCAAATTTCTTGTTACCATTTTCATCGACTGTCTCAAATCTTGAAATAATTGTACTATGTACTTTAATTTGTCCACTAGATAACGCAAATTCAATCTGATCTGCATTAACAAAATATCCTGCTGGTTTTTCATGAATTGGTTCTTGAGATAAGTAATAAATTCCTAAAATCATATCCTGACTTGGTACTATGATCGGTTTTCCATTTGATGGTGAAAGAATATTATTTGTTGACAACATTAATATTCTTGCCTCTAATTGAGCTTCCAAACTTAATGGTACATGTACTGCCATTTGATCACCGTCAAAATCAGCATTGAAAGCTGCACAAGTTAACGGATGAAGTTCTATTGCGTCACCCTCAATAAGTTTAGGTTCAAAAGCTTGTACACCTAATCTATGAAGAGTTGGAGCCCTATTTAATAAGACTGGGTGTTCTCTTACTATAAGTTCAAGAGCATCCCACACTGCATTAGTTTCTTTCTCAACTAATTTTTTTGCCTGTTTAATTGTCGAGGCTAAACCTAGTTTATTCAGCCTAGCATATAAAAATGGTTTAAAAAGTTCTAATGCCATTTTTTTTGGTAATCCACATTCATGAAGCTTAAGATCTGGACCTACAACAATTACAGATCGTCCTGAGTAATCGACTCTTTTTCCAAGTAAGTTTTGTCTAAATCTACCCTGCTTACCCTTTAACATCTCAGCTAGTGATTTTAATGGTCTTTTTCCTGTTCCAGTAATAACCCTGCCCCTTCTGCCATTATCAAAAAGAGCATCAACAGACTCTTGAAGCATTCTTTTTTCATTTCTGACGATAATATCTGGAGCTTTTAAATCGATAAGTCTTTTTAAACGATTATTTCTATTAATTACTCTTCTATAGAGATCATTTAAATCTGAAGTGGCAAATCTTCCTCCGTCTAGGGGCACAAGTGGTCTCAACTCTGGAGGAATAACTGGAACAACAGTCATTATCATCCATTCTGGTTTTTGTCCCGTTTCAATAAATGATTCTATGAGCTTAAGTCTCTTTATAGCTCTTTCTTCATTAACTTTTGATTTTGTTTCTTTAATATAGTTTACAAGACTCTTTTTTTCAGTTTCTAAATCTAAATTTTTTAACATTTCTAATACAGCTTCAGCTCCAATACCTGCTGTAAATGCCTCCTCACCAAATTCATCTTGATATTTTGCTAATTCTTCCTCATTTAATAACTGATTTTTTTGAAGATTTGTAAGACCAGGTTCTATTACTATGAAATTTTCAAAATATAAAACTCTTTCAATCTCTTTGAGCTTCATATCTACTGCTAAAGCAATTCGGCTAGGTAATGATTTTAAAAACCAAATGTGTGCAACTGGTGTAGCTAAGTTAATATGACCCATTCTCTCTCTTCGAACGTTTGATTTTGTGACCTCAACTCCACATTTTTCACAAATAATTCCTCTAAATTTCATTCTTTTATACTTCCCACATAAACATTCATAATCTTTTATCGGTCCAAAAATTCTTGCACAAAATAAACCGTCTTTTTCAGGCCTAAAAGTTCTGTAATTAATTGTTTCAGGTTTTTTTATTTCTCCATATGTCCAAGATTTTATTTTTTCCGGACTAGCTAGTGTTATCTTAATACTATTAAAATTTTGAGCCTCTGATATTTCGGAGTTTTTAAACAGATCTGTTAATTCTTTTTTCATAATTAATTTAATTCCACGTTTAAAGCTAATGATTTTATTTCTTTTACTAAAACATTAAATGATTCAGGAATACCTGACTCAAAATTTTCTTCTCCTTTGACTATAGTTTCGTATACTTTTACACGACCAGCTACGTCATCAGATTTTACAGTTAAAATTTCCTGAAGAGTATAAGATGCGCCATATGCCTCTAGAGCCCAAACTTCCATTTCACCAAATCTCTGTCCACCTAATTGGGCTTTTCCACCAAGTGGTTGTTGAGTGACTAAACTATAAGGACCTGTTGATCTTGCATGGATTTTATCTTCGACCAGATGATGAAGTTTTAACATATAAATTATTCCAACGGTTACAGGTCTATCAAATTTTTCACCTGTTCTGCCATCCCATAAAAAAGTTTGTCCAGATTTTGGAAGTTTAGCTAATTCTAACATTTCTGTTACATTTTTCTCTTTCGCACCATCAAATACGGGTGTTGAAATAGCAACTCCATTTTGTAGATTCTCACATAAATCTCTAAACTCTGATTTACTTAATTTATCCACTTTATCATTAAAGATTTCTTCACCATAAACTGATTTTAAAAAATCAGCTATTTTTTGAGTCTTCTCAATCTTCTTATTATTCTCATCTACTAGTTTTCTGACTTCTTCTCCAAACTCCTTACAAGCCCATCCAAGATGAGTTTCTAAAATTTGACCTACATTCATACGGCTTGGTACTCCTAAGGGGTTTAAAACAATATCTACAGGTCTTCCATCTTCTCTGTAAGGCATATCTTCAACTGGGACTATTTTACTTACGACCCCTTTATTACCATGTCTACCAGACATTTTATCACCTGGTCTTAGTCTTCTTTTAATAGCAACAAACACCTTAACCATTTTCATGACACTTGGTAGTAAGTCGTCGCCGCTTCTTATTTTTAAGACTTTGTCTTCAAATCTTTCTGTAATATCTTGTTTGGCTTTATTATACTGATCTTTCAACTGTGCAAAAGTTTCCTCATTTTTAGAATTGCCTGTTGAAATTTTGAAAACATCATTAATACTTAGTTTATTTATTACATCAAAATCTAGTTTAGTACCTGCGTCAACATCTTTGATTTTTTTATTTAATGAAACCCCAGATAAGATTTGAGAAGCTCTTTGTTTAATACTTCTCTCTAAGATTTCTTCCTCAACGATTTTATCTTGTTGTACTTGCTCTATTTCAGCTCTTTCAATTGTAATTGATCTCTCGTCTTTATCAATACCGTGCCTATTAAAAACTCTTACATCTACTACTGTACCACTACTTCCTCTAGACATTCGAAGTGAAGTATCCGTTACATCAATGGCTTTTTCTCCAAAAATTGATCTCAATAATTTTTCTTCAGGGCCAGATGCTGAGTCTCCTTTGGGAGTAACTTTTCCTACTAAAATATCACCAGCATTAACTTCTGCTCCAATGTAAACTATACCGGACTCATCTAAGTTTTTTAATGCCTCTTCATTAACGTTAGGGATATCTCTAGTTATTTCCTCTTCGCCAAGTTTTGTATCCCTTGCCATAATTTCGTATTCGACAATATGTACAGAAGTGAAAACATCATCTGTAACACATCTTTCAGATATAAGAATGGAATCCTCAAAATTATAACCTTGCCATGGCATAAATGCTACAGTAACATTTTTTCCTAAAGCTAATTCACCAAGCTTTGTTGAAGGTCCATCAGCAATAATATCACCCGTTTTAACTTTATCTCCAACTCTAACTAGTGGACGTTGATTGATGCAAGTATTCTGGTTAGATCTTTTAAACTTTTGCAAATTGTAAATATCAACTCCAGATTTTGAGAAATCTGTTTCTTCTGTCGCCTTAATGACTATTCTCTTACCATCAATTTTATCAACCACACCATCTCTTTTGGCAACAATAGTAACACCAGAATCAAGTGCTACATCACTCTCAATACCAGTTCCAACAAGTGGTGACTCTGGTTTAAGTAAAGGAACGGCCTGCCTCATCATATTTGATCCCATTAAAGCTCTATTTGCATCATCGTTTTCTAAGAAGGGAATTAATGATGCAGCTACAGAAACTAGTTGCTTTGGTGATACGTCGATATAATCAATAGTCTCTGGTTTGGCTAAGAGAAAATTTAAATTTTGTCTACAAGAGACAAGTTCCTCAATAATTTTTCCATTTTTGTCTATTTTTGTATTTGCTTGAGCTACTGTAAACTTTGTTTCCTCCATTGCTGACAAATATTCAACCTTATCTTGTACTATTCCATTCTTTACTCTTTTGTAAGGACTTTCAATAAAACCATATTTATTAATTTTAGCATAAGTAGATAAACTATTTATGAGACCAATGTTTGGACCTTCAGGAGTTTCAATTGGACATATTCTTCCATAATGAGTTGGATGAACATCACGTACCTCAAACCCAGCTCTTTCTCTTGTCAATCCACCAGGACCTAGTGCAGAGACTCTTCTTTTATGAGTAATTTCAGATAATGGATTTGTCTGATCCATAAATTGAGAAAGTTGCGAACTTGCAAAAAAATCTTTCAACGAAACTGTTAGAGGTTTTGCATTTATTAAATCCTGTGGCATAGCTGACTCAACATCTAAAGTTGTCATTTTTTCTTTTATTGCTCTTTCCATTCTGTAAACACCTATACGAGCTTGATTTTCAACTAATTCACCTACTGATCTTACACGTCTATTTCCCAAATGATCGATATCATCAACCTCATCTTTTCCATCTCTTAAATCCAACATTTTACGTATAATTGAAATTATATCATCATTTCTTAGAATTGTTATTTTATCTGAGCATTCTAAATTTAATCTTGAGTTCATTTTAACTCTACCTACATCTGATAAATCGTATCTATCTGAACTAAAAAATAAATTATTAAAAATTTGTGTAGCTATTTCAATTGTTGGCGGTTCACCAGGTCTTAGCATTTTATAAATTTCTGTTATTGCTTCATCTTTTGTATTATTTTTATCGTTCAGAATTGTCAAAAGTAAGTATGGTCCTTTATTAATTGAGTTGGTAATTGAAATATCTAGTGTGTGAATATTTGATTGAATAATTTTTTGAATTATGGTTTCATTTATTTCAGTTCCAATCTTAAATATATCAGTCTCCTGATCACCTACCTTTACCTCTTTATGTAAAAATTTACCGTGTAATGACTCACTTGAAACTAAAATATCTTTTAACCCCTCGTTAGCTAATTTCTTTGCATTTAAATAATTAATTTTGTCACCAACTTTAACGACAACCTTGCCAGTTTTTGCATCAATTACTTCTTCTGAGAAATTTTTTGCCTTATAATTTTCAGGATTAAATTTTGTTTTCCATTTTTCTGTTTTACTATCATATATAAACTTTTCACTCTCATAAAACTCATTAACAATTTCAGACTTGGAAAAACCAAGAGCCAGGAGCAAAGTTGAAGCTAAGATTTTTTTCTTTCTGTCAATTTTAAAATATAACAAATCTTTCACATCATATTCAAAATCCAGCCAAGATCCTCTGTTTGGTATTACTCTACAATTGAATAATAATTTTCCACTTGCGTGTGTTTTTCCTTTATCATGATCAAAAAATACACCAGGACTTCTGTGCATTTGATTTACAACAACTCGTTGAACTCCGTTGGTAATAAAAGTACCACTATTCGTCATCATTGGTACTTCTCCCATATAAACTTCTTGCTCTTTTGCCGATAATATGTCTTTAGTATTATTTTCTTGATCTATTTCATAAACCACTAATCTTAAAGTGCACTTTAAAGCTGAAGAGTAAGTTAATCCTCTAGTGATACATTCTTCAACATCAAACTTTGGTTTTTCAAGTCTATAAGATACATATTCAAGAGTTGCTTTATCATTAAGATCCTCTATGGGGAATATACTCTTAAAAACTCTATCAAAACCTTTTGCTAACTCCCCTGCATCTTTATTAAAATCTGTAAGCTCTTTATAAGAATTTTTTTGAACTTCTATTAAATTAGGTATAGATAAACTCTCTTTAAGTTTACCAAAGCTTTTTCTAATATTTTTTTTTTCAGTAAAAGATATTTGCATCAATGTTTAAATACTGATCACATTTTAATCAGTACTTAAAAAAATCCTTATTAAATTTATTTAAGTTCTACTTTTGCGCCTGCAGCTTCTAATTTAGCTTTAATTTCCTCAGCTTCTTTTTTAGGTACACCTGCTTTAACCTCTTTTGGTGCTCCCTCAACTAAATCTTTCGCTTCTTTTAATCCAAGTGAAGTAGCTGCTCTTACTTCTTTAATGACATTTATTTTTTTATCACCAGCAGATACTAACATGATAGTAAAGTCATCCTTATCTTCAGCTGCTGCTGCACCGCCAGCTGCTGCCGGGGCTGCTGCTGCCATTGGAGTCACTCCCCATTTTTCTTCTAATTGCTTTGAAAGATCTGCTGCTTCTGCAACAGTTAATTTTGATAAATCGTCGATAATTTTATTTAGGTCAGGCATATGTACTACTCTTTAGGTTGTGTTTCAGAATTTTCTGGGGGTAAATTACTCATTTTTTCCGATCGTGCAAGTAAAATACTCACCAATTTTGAAGCAGAGGCATTCAAAATACCCACAATATTAGCTCTTGCCTCATCCAAAGTAGGTAAATTTGCTACATTCATTAATCCAGCTTGATCTAAAACTTCATTATCCATTATTCCGCCAATTAACTTTAGATTTTCATTATCTTTTGCAAATTTAGATAAAATTCGAGCTGACATAATTGCGTCTTCACCAAAAGCAACTGCTGTTGGTCCAGTAAAAAGATTCGATAAATCTTTACATTTTGTTTTCTCTAAAGCTAATTTTGTAATTCTATTTTTTGTTATTTTAAAAACTATTCCATGTTCTCTCATCTTAGATCTTAATTCATCTAATTGTGGCATAGTAAGGCCTTGATAATGAGTAACCATTATTGCTTTACTATTTTCAAACTGAGATGTCATTTCAGCTATATAATTTTTCTTTTGTTCTTTGTTCATCATAAAATTAGATATTTTTTCCAAGTTTTATTTTGTATGAAACACCCATAGTGGATGTAATAAAAGCAGATTTTATTAAATCACCTTTTAAAGTATTATTTCCTTTTTCTTTTTCTAAGGCATCTAAAACAGCGGTAAAGTTTTTAGATAATTTCTCGTTATCAAAGGACTTTTTTCCAACACTAAGACCTATATTTCCATCTTTGTCATTTCTTATTTCTACTTGGCCTGATTTTGCATCAGCTACTGCAGATTTTAGATTATCAGTTACAGTTCCTAATTTTGGATTTGGCATTAATCCTTTCGGTCCTAAAACTTTACCAAGTTTTGAAAGTTTAATCATCATTGATGGTGTACATATTAATTTTTCAAAGTTCATTTCACCATTTTTTATTTTATCTATAAATTCATCTCCTCCCACAATGTCAGCTCCTGCATTTTTTGCTTCAGATGATTTTGTTTCCTCACAAACTACAGCAACTTTAATTTTTTTACCAGTGCCGCCGGGAAGATTTACAACTGTTCTTATGTTTACTTCACCTTTTTTTTGTTTATTATTTATTTGAAAGCTTAGATCTATAGACTCATCAAATTTAGTAGTGCAATTTTTCTTTATCGTTTGTAATAAACTATCAAAACTTTGAGCTGAAAGTTCCAAAGTTTTTTCTGGTAGTTTTTTAAATCTTTTGGATGACATTATTCTTTAACCTCAATTCCCATAGATCTCGCTGATCCAGCTATTATCTTAACTGCTTGATCTAAATCGATTGCATTTAAATCATTCATTTTTTGTTTTGCAATTTCTTCAGCTTGTTTTTTTGTTATTGATGCTACAATATTTCTTCCTGGCTCTTTTGATCCGCTCTTCAATTTAGCTGCCTCTCTAATAAAAAATGATGCTGGTGGTGATTTTATTTTAAAATCAAATTTTTTATCTTTATATACCGTTATTTCAACTGGGACAGGTTTGCCAGCTAAAGATTTAGTTTTATCATTAAAGGCTTTACAAAATTCCATTATGTTTACACCTCGTTGTCCTAATGCTGGACCAACAGGAGGAGCTGGGTTTGCTTGACCACCTTTTATTTGTAGTTTTATAAATCCGCTTATCTCTTTTTTTGCTGCCATTAACTTACTTTCTCAACTTGGTTGTACTCTAAATCAACTGGTGTTGGGCGTCCAAATATAGAAACAGAAACTTTAAGTCTAGATTTTTCCTCATCTATACCTTCTACCATTCCACTAAATGATGCGAAAGGTCCATCTACTACCTGAACTTTTTCACCAACGCTGTACTCTATACCAGATTTTGGCTGTGCTACACCATCTTTTATTTGACCAAGAATTTTTTCTATTTCTTTGTCTGAAACTGGGACTGGCATACCTTTTGTACCCAAAAAACCACTCACTCTTTTGATATTTTTTATCATATGGTAAATACTGTTATCCATCTCACTTTTTATTAAGACATATCCAGGGAAATACTTCTTTTTTCTTTGTATCCTTTTTCCTCTTTTCACTTCAGTAACATCGTGTGTTGGGACAATAATTTCCTCAAATTTATCAGAAATTTTCGCTTTATCAGCCTCTTCTTTAATAAGACCAGCAACTTTATTTTCAAAACTTGAGTGTGATTGAACTATATACCAATTTTTCATTAGATGCTCATTTGAAGTAATATTTCTAAAAAATATTTTAAAATCTGATCGAGTAACAGAAAAAAGAGAGACATCACTAAAGCCATTAAAAAAACCATAAGTGCGCCTTGCAAAGTTTCTTTATAGGTTGGCCATGAAACTTTAAAAGCCTCTTGTTTAACTTCCTGAATAAATTTTATCGGGTTTTTCATATCAAAATTTATTTTATAGTTTATTGGCAGGAGCGGAGGGACTCGAACCCTCAGCCTCCGGTTTTGGAGACCGGCGCTCTACCAATTGAGCTACACTCCTATATAGAGCTTACTCTATAATTTTAGTTACTACTCCAGCTCCAACAGTTCTTCCACCTTCACGAATAGCAAAATTTAATTTTTCTGACATCGCGATTGGTGTAATTAATTTAACTGTAAATTTAGCATCATCACCTGGCATAACCATCTCTGTTCCAGAAGGTAATTCAACTTCTCCAGTTACATCTGTTGTTCTAAAATAAAACTGTGGTCTATACTTAGTAAAGAATGGTGTGTGTCTTCCACCTTCTTCTTTTTTAAGCACATACGCTTGAGCTTCAAATTTAGTATGAGGAGTAACTGAACCAGGTTTACAAAGAACTTGACCTCTTTCGATATCAGTTCTTTCCACACCTCTTAAAAGCACTCCTACGTTGTCACCTGCCTCACCAGAATCTAAAAGTTTTCTAAACATTTCAACCCCAGTACAAACTGATTTTTTTGTTTCTCTAATACCAACTATTTCTAACTCATCACCAGTTTTAAGAACACCAGACTCAACTCTACCTGTAGCTACTGTTCCTCTTCCTGAAATTGAGAAAACGTCTTCAACAGGCATTAAGAAATCCTTATCTTTTGGTCTATCAGGTTGAGGAATAAACTCGTCTACATTTTTCATCAATTCTAAAATTGAGTTTTTTCCAATCTCATCATCTCGGCCCTCTACTGCAGCAAGAGCTGAACCTTTCGCAATTGGAGTTTTGTCTCCAGGAAATTTATAAGAAGTTAATAATTCTTTTATTTCTTCCTCAACAAGATCAATCATTTCTTTATCATCTACTTGATCAACTTTATTTAAGTAAACACAAATAGCAGGAACACCAACTTGTCTTGCTAAAAGAATATGTTCTCTAGTTTGTGGCATTGGCCCATCAGCTGCGTTTACAACTAAAATTGCACCATCCATTTGAGCTGCACCTGTAATCATATTTTTTACATAGTCAGCATGACCTGGACAATCTACGTGTGCGTAGTGTCTTTTTTCTGTTTCATATTCAACGTGCGCAGTTGAAATTGTAATTCCTCTCTCCTTTTCCTCTGGAGCTTTATCAATTTGATCGTACGCTACCGCTTTAGCACCACCAGTTTCAGATAAAACTTTAGTGATAGCTGCTGTTAAAGTTGTTTTACCGTGGTCGACATGACCAATTGTACCAATGTTACAATGCGGTTTATTTCTTACAAATTTTTCTTTTGACATTACTTATATTCCTCACATTTCTTTTTATTTATAATTTCTTTTCTTGGAGCGGGTAAAGGGAATCGAACCCTTACATCCAGCTTGGAAGGCTAGCGTTCTACCATTGAACTACACCCGCACAACCCCAAGAGTATCACTCCATCATTATTTAAAGTTCAATTGAATGGTGGAGGGGGAAAGATTCGAACTTTCGAAGACCGAAGTCAACGGGTTTACAGCCCGCCCCATTTGACCGCTCTGGAACCCCTCCCTTAGGGGAAGTGTCCCCTGTTCAATAAAGCTTCAAACAACATGCGTTTTATATATTTTATTTGTCCAATTGCAACACGTGATTTAACAAGAAAATAATCAAAAAAACGTGTAAAACCTGGTTAAATTTATGAATAAATCATCATTTTTTATAGTTGGGCAGCATGCTGTTATAGAGGCTCTCAGAAATCCTAAAAGAAAGGTTTTGAGGATTTTTTTAACGGAAGAAAGTAAAAAAAATATTCATCGTAAAAATCCAAAAAAAAATCTGTTAACTGATGTAAAGGTTTATTTCAAAACTAAAAAAGAATTGGATAAATATAGCACTAAAGAAAATTTATTACATCAAGGTTACGTGGCAGAGATAGAACATTTAGAAAAACCAATTTTAAAAGAATTTATTAAAAAAAATAATAATATAACTTTGGTCTGCTTAGATGGCGTAACAGATCCTAGAAACATAGGATCTTTAATTAGAAGTGCCACATCATTTAATATTGATGGAATTTTGATAAAAGAAAGAAACTTTCCCAGCGAAAGTAAACTTATGTACAAAGCTGCAAGTGGATCAATTGAATATATGAATATATTTGAAGTATCAAATATCAATTCAACTTTAAAAAACCTAAAAGAAAAAAATTTTTGGGTATATGGTTTTGATGGTAAGGGGGAAAAAAATTTTACTGATATTGAATGGAAAGGAAATAATATTCTTTTATTTGGATCAGAAGGTTCAGGTATGCATCAACACACATCCAAATATGCAGACTTTTTAGTCAAAATCGACATTGATAAAAAGATAGAAAGCTTAAATATATCAAATAGTGCAGCAATTGTGTTCCACCACTTAAGCTATATAAAAAAAACAGTTGATTAATTTTCAAATAATTAATAATTATTGCGCATGCCCTTGTAGCTCAGCTGGTAGAGCAATTGATTTGTAATCAATAGGTCCGCGGTTCGAATCCGTGCGGGGGCACCACACACCAAGTAAAAAGTTTCGTAAACACTAGTTTATATTTCTACTTTCTAAATCCCAGTTTATCCTATACGGAGTCTACTGACAACAATTAGTGTTGTCAGATTGTTGTCAAAACAAGAGTCAAAAAATCTCTACTGCGCTCGTCCTACGGACTCGCGCGGACAAGCAATAGAGGTACCAAGACGTTTTCAAAAGTCCAACAAAGTCCAACCCCCCACCACCCTTTTTTTGTAAAGGGGTCCCACTGCATTAGGGTATATAGCTTGATTTAGAGACTCGTAGAGCGCGAAATCATTTTTGGAGTCCCAAGTGTACGTTGGACTGAAAATTTTAAAAATTTTGCTATGTATGAGTCAGCAATCGGTATATTCTAAATGATATGGCCTGGTACAATGCAACTGGTAAAGAAAACGATAAGTCACTCTACGAAACTCCAGTAATTGATAGATGTATATTTTGCGGTAATCACGAAAAAATTAAATGCGAAATGACAATTGTATTTAGTGAATTTGAAACCAATACTGGTCCTATGTGTACTAGGTGTTACCACGCAAATTCTAGGAAAGCTTTACTCAAATAATTCCCCCAAAAGTTTACGAGGTTAGCAAGTTAAATTGATTGAGGTATACTAGTCATGTACCCCGACTGTATTTTTTATTTTAGCCGCATAAAGACTCGCGAAACGTGGATAACCCTGGGTGACATAAGGGTATTTACAAGTATACATTAGTATACTTTTACAAGCTTACATTTGCTTACTTTCAAAGGAACTGAACGGAACAATCAGAGTAAGTTTGAGTAAGTACACATCAGTACACAAAGTCCATAAAAGTCCATATTTAAAAAATTAATTTACCAGGAATAAACGTAACAAAACGTAACCTCTGAAAGTTACGCTTTTGTTTTTTTAGTCCAGCATTGTCCAGCTTTTTGTAGAAAATATTTACGCATAAATACTTACGGATAAATGTAAATGTTACGCTAAATGGTAACCTTGAATATGGACTGAATAATGTACGAAGATTATGTACGAATAAGTACACGTGTACGATAATTAGATGCCGCAGTTACCTAGTTAAGTTTGCAATTTGTTAGCTTAAAAAAATTGTTGGTATGACTCACTAATCTTTATTTTTCGAGTTAACAAAAGCTAACTTTCGGAGGTATCATAAGGTAACTTTATACTCGTACAAAACGTAACTTTACTCTCGTACATTCGGAGTTATCCTGGGGTTACAAAAGGTTACTGGACCAGCATATACCCGCCTCTTAACCACGCTCAAAACTTTTTCAAATTCGAACCATACGAAGCTAAATTGCAAAGTGTTAAAAAATATTTCTGTCTAGGGTGCTGGACTGAAAATTTAACAACTCTACAATTTGCATCGCTTCGTTCTAATTATGTGTTTTCACGTTTCCACTTACGTATCTGTACTCCAAGGTATTGAAAGTTTGATTGTACAATCCTCCTCAATTCCTCATAGTCGACCATTGGAAACTTTGGCATCTCTTTTGAGATTGCGTAAGTTTCTTTTGACCTACGTAGGTGGGTAGAGAAATCTGTCATAATACGTTTCAACACTTCGTCGGGTGTTGTTGGTACCATATGCGTACGCAAATTAGTTTTTGTTTTGGTACTTCTACCCATATTTTTACCTCCTTGTATTTCTATTTCTTATTTCGACTATCTGAATAAAACGGGACATACACTCTGCCTAATTCTGCGGCAGTATGATTTTTGTATTTTTCCCAATCTCTAATTACCCAAATAGTTACTTTCTGCCCTACTTGTTCAACTGGACACCCAGGTTTTTTACGGCCTCCAATTAACTCTAGTGCATTTGCAATCTCACGTTCTCTAGTTATTTTTACTCGCTTCTCTGCTTTCAAATAATCAAACAATTCGATTGTTGTAACCATATCCCTATCAAACGGAAATACGCCTTGCTCAAACAACTCTTTGACTAAATCATTCAAAGGTCTGTCTGCTAACTTACTCATTTCATCTCTGTATTGAGTATGCGGTGCAACACCCAGCGGTTTGAACTTACTAATATCTCTGTCTAATAATTCTGCATAAACACCACTAGCAAGATTATATTTTTCTCTATGTAGGTGGTACCTATCCAGCAAGTTTTGGTTTCGTTTACCAGGACTAAAATATACCCAGTATCTTACCTCGTTATATGGAAGCGGAAACGCATCTTTGTAGTTAGTATTAATCCAATAGTTAGTGCAAGTATCTTGTTCAGCATATTCTTTGTATAGCTGACGTATACCAATTGTACCCTCACTAATAATTGTTTTAAGTGTATTGATTAGTTTTGCTTTCTCACTCCAACTGCCGCTAGATTTAGCTTCATCTATTAACACAGTTTGCGCATTGATTAGATAGCCCTTGCCTTTGTCTAGTGCTTCTTCTAATTCAATCTTCCTGGAGTTATTATAACCAAGTATATCTCTATGCACGTCAAATAAACTTCCCTTACCTAATTGAAATTCATCGGACTGCATGATTAGAGCGTGTCTAATCTTCTTACCAGGATTTTGATATTGATATGCTATCCAATCTAAAAAATGGTTACGCTCTGCATCGTGAGGTATTACACATTTTAACAAATCAAAATACACATCTGTATCTACGCTTTTATCGGGTGTTATTAGATTAGGTTCATATACGTTAATCATTAGCTTTTTATTAACGTGTACAAATCTATTTTTGTCGTTTGGTTTATAAGCAAAATCTACACATACTTTGCTATCTCTGTGCATCTTCCACCACTTTAGCGGTGTATAGTTTGGAAAGTATTTTGCATACTTAACATCGATAGCTTCTGCATCGTACATTTCTTTATCTTCCAAGTCGTAATATTTCTTTTGCTTCATCATATAAGCAATTCTATTTACAAACTCGTGAGTAAACTCTGGAACAACATCTCTACCAGTTATTTTGAATAACAGTTTTTTGAAGTCTTTGACCTCATCTTCACTCCAGTTAAACTCTGTTGCAAGACTAGGTAGACCTTGTATTTGTTCAGTCCTATCCTTTGCATATACAGATTTTATTTTTGCTAACTTACTATCGTTACAATTTTCACATTTAGAATTTGCAAGAACTGCTTTTATAATTTTCTCACAATCAGATTGTTCCAACTTATGCTGCCACAAACTATTTATAACAAGTCGTAAGTATTGGTCGTGTGTACCTGGTTTAGAATATTTACGAAGTATCACACAAGCTACACCTAACAATGCTACTGCTTTGTTTAATGCTTCCCAAGAAATTTCAGTAGGTAATCCACTATTGGACCAAACTACTTTTTCCTGGTTCTCATATTGTCCCCAGCACATCGTATAGTGTTTGTTAGCTCTAACCTCCACCAGCATTGATTTTTTAGCGTCTGCGAAGCTACAATACGTTCTAGTATGCTTTAAATGTAGGTCTATAACCTTAAACAATCTATGTGCCCTAGGTGTACTTTCACGTCCAAACTCTAATTCAGTTTTTGGTAAAAAATAATCTGCTAACAGATTTGCTTCAGGGCAATCCAAGTCTACATCTACAATTAAACTTTCTCGCCCCGTTGCTATATTTATATTTGTATACTCTTTGACTTGTTCAACAGATTTTATTTGTTTGTTTAGTCTTTGAGTCCAACTTTCTGCAACTGCTTTTGTACCATACGTACTCCAAAACAATATTGCATCAGTCTTTAGAAGATTTGCGATAGGATTTAAACTCACGGCTTCCTCGCATTCTTTTTGTAGTTACTTACAAGACCACCTGTATTAAATGGTACTCCGTCTTTGTCTAAATTATCTAATAACTTTTTTAATTCAGATTGAGATAAGTTTCCCTTTTTGAGTCTTGCATATTCTTTCGGATATTCGTTTTTCAGCATATCAATTAATGCTTCCCTACTTAATCCTCCAGCATTTAGTTTTACTCTGTCGAGTCCCATTTCTTTTAAGAAATCATCATACGACTTACCTGGGTTATCTCTTTTCCAGTCATCGTATTGTGATAGCGTTTGTATTACGTCCATTTCAAATTCTTCTAATGGTGTTTCTGACATTGCTATCTTCAATGCTTCTTTAAGTGTTGGTGCAGAGTAAATTTCCTTATCGATGTTATTGTTCCGTTTCATTTGTTCTTACCCCCATTTCTTCTAGTTTGTCTTTTAGGAAATTAATTTGTGCATCTTTAGTATCTAACTGCTTTGATGCAGAGTTAGTGATGTACTCAACTGTTTTTTTCGTTTCATCAAATTTTTCTTCCATTGATGCTAACGTCTTTGCCAAGTTATCAATTACTCTGATTGAGTTTTTTGCTAAATAAACAAGTGTCTTGTAATCAACATTGCCACAAGCACACGTAGTATACGTATGCTCACGTTTACGTTTCGGTATTAATGCTTCTCTTACAAGTTTTGATTTTGGATATTTAACACCAGGATTGACTAGCTTTTTTCTACGCATTATCTACCCCCAATATTCCAGGTAAACCTTTACCCTTATCCTCATCAGTGGTACGCATGGATTGTCTAAATCTTTTTTCAGCTTCAATACTTTCAGCTCTTGATTTTTCCATTTCCTTACGTTGTGCTAACAACTTATCAACTGGACTATTAAAATCGTAAAACACTCCAGCACCCAAAGTATTTACATTGCCCAACTGTTTTTCAGATTTTTTAATTTGCTGAAAACTTTTTGTTGGTGTCATTCTTTGAGGTTTAGCTCTAAATGGTTTTGCACCCACCGACTTTTGCGGTGGGAACATCTGTTTATATTCTGCATCAAGTTTATCGTTGAATGCGATTGCCTCTTTTGCAGTTTTAACTTCTTGACCTAAATTGTTTACAAATCGTCCAGTAGAACTTTCATAAGCATAATACCTATCGTCATCATCTTGAAAAATTTTACGTGTACGATTTGGATTCATTCCAGGCAGATAACCTTTGTAGTTATTACTCATCTTTATCCGCCTCTCTGAATGCA
Source organism: uncultured Pelagibacteraceae bacterium (assembly GCA_902632315.1). GTDB lineage: Bacteria > Pseudomonadota > Alphaproteobacteria > Pelagibacterales > Pelagibacteraceae > Pelagibacter. The sequence goes on along the minus strand of CACPCD010000001.1, from coordinate 156,258 downwards.
ACATCGACTACATCTTTATCGAATGGTCCACCAGTATTGTTTGCAATATAGTTACCAAAGTTACCCGACTGACTGCACATTTCTAGCTTATGAGATTTGTTCAATCCAGTATGTATGTCTTGTCTGTTATTGATTGCAGTTAATATCTTATCAAAACTTTCTAATTCAGATTTATTCTTACTCTGAACTTCAATAGCTTTGTTTAGATGTACACCCCGCTGCAAATTATTTTTTGCATAGATGCTGTTGTTTAGAAGTTTATCAGTCTTTGCATTTCGTTTTGATAACCTTACGATTAGCTTAACTGCTTCATCTAAAGCAGAGTGCAAGTATTCGACTCCACCAATATAATCAGACGTGTTTATAGAGTTATCGCCTAATCCTCTTTTCTCGTTGGACATATGTCCTCCTATGTGTTGTGCGGTGGGAGGTGGTTACTCCCACACGCAACGAGAAATTCATCTACCAGGATTAAGATGATATGATGAAGCTTTGATACTTTAAGATGAAATACACACTGGCCAGTGAGTACATAGTAAAATCTGCAATTATGATGTTCGAGTTATCTCTCACAAATAATTTGTCATCTAATATCATTTTTATAATCCAATCTGAATTTTCTCGTTTCAGTTTGTGAAGATTAGATGAGCAACTTCTGTGACTTCATTTACACACGATTGTAATAACTTTCTGCGACAATCGATAAAACTCTTTCTTTGCTCGAATGACCTTGTTTAACATACGCTAATACAAGGTCAAGTGAACAATTGGGTCAAGTTTTAGGCACCAATTATGAGTCTATTTTGCTAACTTTTCTGCAAGTGTTGTTGAGTTATGTTCTGTATAAACTGACAATGTTGCAAACGAATTACCTACGAATGTTTGCACCTCTGATACAGATAAACCTTTCTCAAATAACCTGGACACCGCCTCACGTTTTAAGTCGTGAAATCTTAATCCAGTTATAGATGCTCTCTTACAGATTGCCCTCCAACTACGCTCAAAGTTTTTTATGCCTATGGGAAATATTTTACCGCCCAGGGACCGAGGTAAGTTTTGTAATATTTCTATGGCGTGAGGTTGAAGCGGTACGTTTCTGTCCCTATTAGTTTTGGTAATATGTGCGGGTAATTTAATAAACTTTTTATCCCATTGGACCATATCCCAAGTGATGTTTAATAACTCCCCTCTACGCATTCCAGTATGTATTGCAAAGTCAATTACTGGGCACCAAAACGCTCTGTTACTTTTACAAGAACTCATAAGCTTCTCGTACTCCCCAGCTTCTAGTCGTCTATTTCGTTTGTTATTTTCCTTACATCGTAAGTTAGCTTTGACTGGGTTCTCTCGTATGTAACACCCCCACTCATTGATTGCTCTTTTGATACAATCACTCAATATACTTAATTCACGATTGACTGAACTGCCGCTAATAGTCTTTAACCTTTCATCACGAAACTTTGCAACATCTGTTGTTGTTATGTGAGCGAGGACCTTTGAAACAATCTCGTGTCGCATAATATTTTTGATTAAATATTTATCTGCGGTGGTTCGCTTCTTTGCAGATACTTCACGCTCATAACGTTCAAGTAATGCTTTAAGTGTAGTCTTGTTTGCTTCTGACAAATCTACAAACTGACCTACTTCAATCAAGCGTTCAGTTTCTCTAACCCAACGTTGTGCATCTTGTTTTGATATAAAACTTTTGTGAATTGGTTTATGAAATGAACGTCTTATCCAAGCACCCCACTTACCCTTATTTTTGTAAATTGTAGCCATATATCCTCCTATGTTGTTGTCATAGTGTTGTCGGATATTTACTTTTGACTCTGTGATGCTGAATTAGTATTGTATCCCAACGAGCAGAACTGCACGAGCAATTGATTTGTAATCAATAGGTCCGCGGTTCGAATCCGTGCGGGGGCACCATTATTCAATCTTATTCAAAATCCATCATATATAAAATGAATAATATTAATTGATTGTGGAAATTGTTAAATTTATATTAATTCTAAAAATGTCATATAAAAATTAACAATGAAAATAATTTTTGATTATTCGATTTTTTTTCATCAAAAATACGGTGGTATCTCAAGATATTTTTTAAATTTGCACAACAAATTACTTGAAAAAGATGTTGAGGCAAAAATATTAGCACCTTTAAATAATAATATTTTCCTAAAAAATCATAATCTCAATTATTTTAGTGGTTTTTATATTAAGGATTATCCAAGATTTACAAGAAAATTATTTAAAGAGTTTAATCACATATATTCAAAGTTATTTACCAAAATTTATAAACCAAATATTATCCACAAGACTTTTTATGAGAGAAATTTTTCAGCTAATAATTCAATTAAAAAAATTATTACAGTTTATGATCTTGTTCATGAAATTTATTTTAAAGAGTATAATCTTCCTAGAGATTATAAACCAAAAAGAATAGCCTTACAAAATATTGATTTTATCATATGCCCCTCAAACAAAACTAAGTTAGATTTAATGGATTTTTATAATATACCAGAAAATAAGATCAAAGTAATTTACATGGCTCCACATAATTTTAACAAGGATATAGAAAATCACAATATCTTTAAGCAACCATATATTTTATATGTAGGGGATCGTAAAAAATATAAAAATTTCTTAAATTTTTTAAAAGCATATTCACTTTCAAAAAATCTAAAAAAAGATTTTTGTATCGTATGTTGTGGTGGAGAAAAAATAACCCCAGCTGAAAAAAAAATAATTTCTGAATTAAATATAGATATTTCAAAAATTATTCAAATTGAAGCAGATGATAATATTTTAGGTAATTCATATAAAAATGCCTCTGCATTTGTATTTCCATCGAAATATGAAGGGTTAGGACTCCCTCCTTTAGAGGCTATGTCCTTAGGATGTCCAGTTATTACAAGTAATCATGAAGCAATTATAGAAGCGGTTGGTGATGCAGCTATTTTATTTAATCCAGAGGAGCCAGAGGATATAAAAAACAAAATTGAAGAAGTTTTATATTCTGATGAATTAAAAAAAAAATTAAAATTGCTTGGAATTAATCGGTCAAAACTATTTTCTTGGGATAAATGTGCAGATGAAACTTTGCAGGTTTATAATAAAATTATTTAATTAAATTAACTTTACCTTAAGTCTAAATGTATCTTTCTCATAGTTCTTTCCTCCTCTTTTCCCATTTACAAAAGCTAATAGATTGGATTTTTTTATCGCCTTGAAGGCATGGGCTATGTATGGCTTGTGTTCAATGAGTGTATTAGAACTAACTATATCTTTTTTAATTTTTCCAACTAACAAACCTTTATTACTCACTTTAGCAGTAAACATTTTCAACTTTCCTGAGATAACAAATGAGTATTGTGTACTTTTTTTATGAAAATGATTTCCTCTGATGGCTGATTTGTTAAACGTTACTAAAGTACAGTGATCTTTGGGTTCGTTAGTAAAAATATCTATAATAGCACCTCTTTTGTCTTTAAAATTGTTTTTTAATTTTTTTTTCATTTAATTTTTCTTACTACTTTTTGAATAGATGTATATAAAATTTTCTGCCTGCTTGAAAATTTATTTAATAAATGAGAAGTTATATTCCATGGAAGTATTAAAATTGCCTTAATATTTTTGACTTTTTTTTCGCTAATTATTTTAATCGCTGATCCTGGGGTAAATTTATTAATTTTATATTTAGACATTTCTAAAATATATTTAATTTTTTTATCATCTAATTTACAGCAGTTTAATAAGGTGTTTCCTTTTGTTGCAGCACCAATACCATATATAATTCTTTGTTTTTCTAAATTATAATTAATGAAGTTTTGAATTTCATTAATGACAATATGAATATTTTTTTTAAATTTTTTGAATTGACGATGATTTACATAGGATAGTTTTTTATAATTAATTGAAAATTTTGAATTACTTTTTGTTTTTTTTGCATAAACTCTAATTGAACCAGCCATATACTTTATGTTATCTATTTTTATTATCTCAAAACTTTCCTTAGCAAGAACTTTATAAATAGATCTTTGAGAGTAATAGTGTCTATGTTCGTGATAAATTGTATCAAATCCTACTTTGTCAATTAATGAATTCAGATCTGGAACTTCTAAAATCAAAACTCCACTATCTTTAAGTAAAATGTTTGATGCTTTTAGAAAATCAATATTATCATCTACATGATTAAAAACATTTGCACCATAAATAACATCAGCAAAACCATACTTCGTTATAATTTTTTTAGCAACTTTTGAGTTAAAATAATCTACCATAGTGTTTATTTTCTTTTTCTTAGCTAAATAAGAAATATTTTTTGATGGGTCTACTCCTAAGAGCTTAGGTTTTGCTATTTTCTTTATTTCATTTAAGAAAGTTCCATCATTACTTCCTGCCTCAATAATAAAGTTATGCTTATTGATTTTAAACAACTTGCAGATTTTTTTAGCTATTGACTTAAAATGTGATCTTGAAATGACTGAATTATCAGAAGTATAAGAATAATCATATTTTTCATATCTTTCACTGCTTGGTACAGGAAATACAGATGTCATGTGCGAACATTCGCAATATCCTACCACTAAAGGATATTTTCTTAATCTTTTTGCTTTGTATTTACTTTTAAGAAAAGTATCTGCACAAGGATGATTTCCCAAAGATAAATAATCAATGAATTTCTTATTACAAATATTGCACTTTTTTTTCATTTACATTTTTCTAAGAAATCTTTACTCAAATATTTTCTTTTTCTAAGAATTTCATAAATTAAGAAGTTTCTCTCCTTAACTGTTCAATCTTAATTTTTTTTTGAAGACTTCTATTTTTATCATAGAGAAGATTAAATTTTATTTTTTTATTTGTTTGAACAAAGATATTTTTTGCATTTCTTACCTCAATATTATCTGCTACTGAGCTAATTGGTCTTTTGCTCGGATTTAAATTCTTAATAACTATTTTTGACTTATCACCAACTATTTTACCTCGCCATCTTCTTGGTCTAAAAGGACTTATTGGCGAAATGGATAATTTTTTTGAATTTAAACTCAAAATAGGTCCATGGACAGAAAGATTATATGCAGTACTTCCCGCTGGTGTAGAAACCAAAACTCCATCAGCAACCAGTTTTTTAATTATTTTTTTTCTTCCATACTCAATTGATAAAGATGCAGCTTGTCTACTTTGTCTCAAGATAGAAACTTCATTGATAGCTAAATATTTTTTCATTTGATTGTTTTTATTTTTTACTGTCATTTCTAAAGGTGAAATAGTAATCATTTTTGCCTTAAATAGATTTTGAAGAATATTTTTTGAAGAAAATTTATTCATCAAAAATCCATAATTTCCCGAATTAATACCATAAAAGAATTTTTTTGAATTTTTGTTTTTTTTAAGTGTTTGAAGCATAAAACCATCTCCACCGATTACAATAACTATATTTGGTTTTATTTTAGGAGAATCTTCTATTTTTCTGCTAATAAGATTTTTAATCTTCAATGATTTTGAATTAGTATCTGATATAATTTGAATTTTTGATTTAGTTGATAATTTTTTTTTTTTCATAAGATGAATTTTAAATTTTAATATGACTAAATTTGTTTATCAATTTAATTTGACTAATAATTTTGTGTCGGTGGAAATTTTGAAAAATATCCTTATTGTAATTTCGAGAAATTTCATCAAACATTTCTTGAAAATGATCAATTTTGTTATTAACTTTTATTACTTTGGTCTTATTATTTTCAAATATTTTAATACTTGAGGATATATTTTTTAATTTACTGTAAAATCTATCAACAAAGATTGTGGAATTATCAAAAAAAAGTTCTAAATTATTAGTGTAATTTTGTCCTTCACCCCAAAAATAAAATCTTTTAAATTCTTTATCATTAATAATAAAATATCCCCTAAGATCAATTTTATTGGAAACGATTAGTTGTTGAATATTTTTAATAGAAATATCAACGTTATTAAATAAATAATTTTCTAAGGAAATTAGATAAGTTGCTGTATCATAAAAAAAGCCACCACCTATATTTTTTTTATATCTATTATTGTCTTTATCTAAAGAAGGAAACCTAAAATTTGAAATAATATATCTTAATTTGCCTCTTTTTTTTTCACTTATAAGATTTTTAATTTTGTAAAAAATTGGATGATAAGTATACATAAAAGCTTCAAATACCAATTTTTTTTTTATTTTTGATAAAGATAATATCTTTTTTAAGTTGAAATCATTCGTTAAAAACGGTTTTTCACAAATTACATGAAAGTTACTTTGCAAAGATTTAATGATATATTTTTCATGAAATTTGTTTGGGCAACTTATATAAACAAAATCGAATTTTTTTTTAAAAAAATCTTTCTCAGTAAAAGTTTTAAATTTTTTAAAGTTTTTTTTCTTATTTCTTAGTATTCCTGAAATCTTAAAGAATTTATTTTTCTTCAGTATTGGTAGTATATTTTTTTCAAAATGGTAGCCTGGTCCAATTATACCTAAAGATTTTTTCATTTTACAGTAAACTAAGAATTGCTCTTAAATGAGGACCTACAATAGGACCATGTTTAATTAACTTATTTATTTCCCACAATGTTAGCCACTTATATCTTGTGCTTGGAAGTGCAGGTTTGCCTTTATAATCAATAATCCAATGCAAGTTTCTTTTTTTAAATAATCGACCGCCATCCTCAGTAACCCACATTTTTTTTATTGTCGAAAAATTATTCTTAAAAAACTTATTTAACACCTTGTTTCTTTCACCATGGTGAACCCTATCAAGATTTGAGTATGTGCCCTGTAATGAGGGACTAAGTTGAATATCATTATAATTACCTGGCTCAAACTTTGCATCAATTAGATAATGCGGTATTTTTTTTATTTTACATCTTACCAACCCTATAACACCTCCTTTGTATCCTACTTGAGTCAAGAATGGCTGATCCCAGCTAGAAATTTCTCTTTTAGAATTGTCAACTCTTTTACCTTCAACAATAAAAAATTTTTTACTTTTGTGGGAAATAGTTCCTTTTTTTTTATTATACTGCCACTTATTTAATTTTTCTAAGTGAACATTGGTAACTTTACTTTTGTCAGTTTTTTTTACAAATTCATACCAATTAAGTATTTTTTTTATATCTGTGTTTTTCCAATTCTGCAATTTTTCAACAGTAGTTTCATAAAAAATTTTATTTTTTTTTTGGTAGATTTTTTTTTCTTTTAAATATTTGGTGTAATCTTTTAACATTGCTTCGTAATTTTTTATTTTAGTTTGCATCAAGATTATTTTTCTAACCAATCATTATATTTTTTTATGTTATCACTAACATATTTAGGTAATTCATTCACAGATAACCTTGAAAGGTTTACACTTGGATCGTCTGGTTTTCTATTATGAGCAAATATAACTTTTTTCTCTGAAATCATAGTTTTTATATCTTTCAATCCTATACCGCTATCCTCTACTTCGTTGTGATGACCAAAATTAAGCATCTTATCCTCAATTTCTTCTGGTGTCTTTAAGTTAGAAAAATGCCAGCCTCCATCTTCTATAATTCTCACATTCATATATTTTGTTTTAGAAAAAAAAGTATCTATTCGCCAAAAAGGGTATTTTTTAGGTTTTACATACTTTAACCATGTTGGGCTTATTAAGTTCTTTACTTTGCAAGCTCTTGTTCCAAGCCAAGGGTGCAAATCATAGTAAAGATTAAACTTAAAATAACATAATTTAAGTTTTGCAATAAGCAAATTATTCTTTATTTCTTTAAAATTAAAATTTTCATATTTTGGAATTTCATCACTGTCATTTAAACAAAAAATATCATCAGGATTGGCATCTTTTAGACATTCGATTGCGGTATCATATGATTGTTCTATTCTTTTAAGACTATTTAATCTCTTCTGATTGCTTTGATTTATAGCAGTGTCAGATGAATCTATTTCTTTGATACCGTCTGGTTCATTTTCAATTACTTTATATATAATCTTATCTTTAAAATTTTTATAATTATCTATGTTAAAATTAAGTTTTTTTTTCTTACCACTGTGTGAGTGTTTTGCTTCTATTACAATAAATTTATCAACATAATTATTTAGAACATTTAGCCTCAAATCAAAAAGCATTGGTTCATTATAGTAAGTTATGCAATCGTAAATTTTCATTTCAATGGTGCCCTCGGCCAGACTCGAACTGGCACTCCGCAAGCGGCAAGGATTTTAAGTCCTTTGTGTCTACCAATTTCACCACGAGGGCATTAATGAATTTCATGAGTGTTTATGCCAATATTTATAATAGAACAAGATGAATAAGTAAAATTTTTTTATTTTATCTTTCTATGTGCTGGTCTTGTGCTGGTTTTCACAAATTAATTGAGCCTTATTTTCCAATAAGATTAATGTAATGATTATCTAAAAGGGTTGAGAAGTTTACTTATTCCTTTTTTTGTATTTTCTGTTTGAATTTTCATTTGATTAAATCCATCTTTTTGATACTCAACAGTTTTATTCCACTCATCAACAAACCACTCAGATATATTTTTTTTTACATTATCAACATTAGTCTTAACGTTATTAAGTTGAATTTTGTTGTTTGCTGCAAAAAGACTTGTATTACAGAATAAAACAAAAAAGATAATTAATATTATATTTCTATGTTTTTGTTGCATATTTTATTACCGTATATGTTCTAAATTTATTTCCTTGTTTAAAAGTTTTAGTAAAAACTACTTTATAATTATTTAAAGATGTCTCTAAAATTTTATTTTCTTCAATTGTTTGATATTTGCTATTAACACCTTTTGAGTTTTCTGTTCTAGTTTGTTTTTCACTTTTCAGAATTGAAGAGCCAACAACGTCTGCAACATTCACCTTTGCATTAAGCAGTGACTTAGTTTTTGAAACTTCTAGATCAGAGCTCAATCCAGATCCACAACCGTAGGTTTTTGACTCATCACTTTTATACTTATTGCAGATTTCTGCATTGAGTTTTAACAAATCACTGTTATCATTTATTATTGTTTTCTTTTCAGCATAGTTACTTGAACAAGCTGTGAGAACTGTTATTAAAATTAATGATATATATTTCATTTTTCCTTTCATTATGTTTATATACTTTCCAAAACTAAAGATAACACCAATATTAAAGTTGTTTCATATTGTGGGCTTGATAAAACAGACTCTACAAAACTAAATTGATCGCCTGTAATTCTCGTTTCCTCACAATTTTTTACTTCTCGATGACCTTTAATTACATTATTTTCTGTAATAGTAGTAACTTTGTAGTTACAAACTGTTCTAGCATTTACATTATTGAAATTAACCAAAGATATTAAGAATATAAATATTGCGATTTTTTTATAATTTAACATCTAAACTCCTTTGAACGTCTAATTTGAGCTCATAAATAAAAGCTGGTAAATAATTCTCAATTTTGTCAATTGCACCTAAAAGAAAAATATTTGTTGATTTCTTTAACTCAGACTCAAGGATAGAATTAATACATCTTTTATTCTTTTTACAATCTTCACTAACTATATTGCTAATTATTTGCTTGCCTTTTTCATATTCTCTAGCATATCCAAAAGTAACTAATACTGATGAATAGATCATGTAAGAAACTATGATTAATTTCATTATCTTAAACATAATTTAAATTTAGGAAATTTTTTTTAATTTTATAGTGAAATAGTTACTTATATTTTTCACCTAAAATGATATAAACCACCTTATGACTAAATTAAGAAAGCCAAATACTATCGAATTTGCATTACAAAATGCTCTTAAAAATTTAACTGAAGAAGAATTAAAAAGTGCAACAAATAAAAGTAAATCACATTTTTTTAAATGTGGAGATCCTGATGATCATAATCATTCATTAACAATCAATGATGCACTCAGTATAGATGAGTTATTACTAAAGAAATCTAAAGGAACACCGTTGTTTGATGCTATAAGCACAAATTTACATGAAATTATGAATCAAGCAAATTACTTTGAAAATATCAATTCAATTTTAATGAATATTGGGGGACGTTTAGGTGATATTATGGATTTAACTGAGTCTGCATTAGATCCTAAAAGTGACTTAGGTGCATCTCTAAGTAAAAATGAAAAAGACAAAATTCATAAAGCAATTTCTTTATTGGAAGAAAAAATAAAAAATCTAAAAATATCAGCAAAATAAATCAAAATTTTTATCTTTTGAGGTATTGGGAGGATAACAGAAGAAGTTTGTCAGCTAAATTTTCAATTGGTTTTAATAAAACTCCTAATAATACTTTACTTAATATATTGAATACTGGAACTCCACCTGTCAAATTATAAAAAAGAGGATCTAGGAAAAAATTAATGTATTCAAATAAAATTAGGATCATTATAAAGGTTAAAGCAGTAGCGTATTTTTGAGATTTGCTATTTTGCTTAGAAATAATTGTAAAGAAAAGCAAAATCATAAAAAAAATAATTTCCCCAATATAAAAATAGGCAGTTTGCCACCAAGGTTTATTGATTGTAAATTCATAATAAAGTGATGGCAAAACTTCATTTCTAGCATTTTTTGAATTTGCCTCTAAGATATATTTGCCTGGGATTAAATTTTCATAAGTAAATTTTTTATCATTTGAAAAAAAAATATTTTTTTCCTTATAATTAACTATATTTGTATTAAAAGAATTACTTTGCTCATCTAAATAATCTGTAGCTGAAAAATAAAAATCAAATGAATTTTCATTATACTTAAAAATATTCTTTATTTTATGGACTTCTTTATCGTAGGATTGTTGATTTCCACCAAAAAATATAGGCTTTTTATTAACTAAAATTTTAGAAAATATAACCTTGCTATTACTTTTTCTGTCTACTTCTTTTTTGTTAATATTAAAAACTGCTACTCCTTCATTACTTGTAAAAAATAATTTATCCTTTTTTAAGTAATGGTATTTAACGGAAACATTTTTCGATACTTCTGGTATTGGAAACTCATTGATAGTTTCATCTTTTATTTCATAAAATTTTTGAATACGTTTAAAATTTTCATAATGAACAGTATGAAATAAATGTTTGTCATTTATCGAAACCAATCTAATTAGATGTTTATTTTTTCCTAATATTTTTTCTGAAAAAATATTACTTTTAATAAATTTCTTATTTTTATAGTCAAATTCATAGGTTCCTAATTTCGTACCTACTATCAATGTATCTTTGTATTTTAAGATGTAGAGTTTATTATTAGATGGTAAACCATCATCAGATGAAAATTTATTGACAGAAATTTTTTCATTTTCATCGAATTTTATTCTAAATATTCCTTTTCCTTCATTAAATACCCACACTTCTTTTCTGGTTGGTAATTCAACTATTCTCCAAATAGATGATTTTATACCTTCAACTTTTTGAAATTCCTCAAAACTATTGTCAAAAATAAATAATCCTTTTCTAGAGCCAACAAAAAATTTATTTTTTAAAAATTCTGATTTTTTAAGAGAATATATTGTGCCAGTTATTTTTTTAGAAACAATTTGGGAATAAATTTCATTTTCATCAATTTTTCCTAAACCTCCTAAATGTCCTACAACTAGTGAACCATTGATAGGTTCTATAGCCCAAGTTTGACTTTTTATATTTTCATTAGCCACAGAAATAAATTCAGCATTTAAATCAACATTATTAGTACTCAGTTTTCTAAGTCCTGTAGCAGATGAAATGAAAACATTATTATTAAAAAGATTTAAGTCATAAACAGTACCACCAGTTTTAGCATATAATTTAGGATAAAATCTAAATTGAGATTTTATTAATATTTTTGCTATTCCATCATCCAGTCCAGCCCAAAGATTTCCTGATGAGTCCTCAAATAGTGATCTAACATTATTTGATCTCATACCTTTATCGGAATTAAAATGATCAATAATTTCTAGTGATTTATTTAATATGAAAATTCCATCATACGTGGCTAATGCTATATTAGAATTTTTTAATTGATACGATCGGTATATAGTAGTTTCATTAATTATTTTATTTTCATAATTAATTTTTTTTAACTCATTATTGTTAGATATATAAATACCTGATCCTCTTGTTATAAATATTTTATTATCATCAATGATATGAAATCCATTGACGGTTTTTGATTTTGTATCAAAAAATTTTGACTCCTTTACTAAATCAAACTTTTTGTTATTTTTATCAAACTCATATAGGCCAGTATTTCTTATAAAGACAAATAATTCTTGATTTGTAAAAAAAGATCTCTCCACCCTATCATTGAAAGAATTTTCAAGTTCAAAAACTTTTTGTTTTTCAACTAAAAATAATTTTTTATAAGATCTAAAAAAAATTAAATGCTCATCTAATACATGGGTTTCGTATATAACTGAGTTCGATTTATAATTAGGAAGATTTTTGCTAAGACTTTTATAAGAAATCTTGTTATCTTTATCTATTTTAATAAAACCAAATTCACCTCTACTTCCAACTAAAACACTACCATTGTTATCAACTGATATTGATCTTGCACTTTTAAAGTTTGGTAAGCCAATTAGTTTCCAATTGAATCCATCGTAGATTAATACTCCATTGTTATTTGCAAAATAAATACGCCCATCTTTATCTTCGGTCACACCCCAATTTTGTGTAAGTGCTCCATAATCTGAAGGTGAATAATTAACAATTAAAGGAAGTGGTTCTGATAGAACCACTCCCATTTTGAAAAAAAATATTAAAAAAAAAAATATTTTTTTACTTAAGTTTTTTGCCGTTAACGTCAGTGAAAGAGCCCGTTAAAATCATAATAAAATCAATTACGGCCCATATGTAAAAGCCACCTAATGTTAATAATTGAATTACACCAGTTCCAATCTTTCCTGTGTAAAATCTATGAACACCTAACGCACCTAAAAAAAAGCAAAGCAAAGCTGCTGTTGTTTTTGATTTTTGCATATAACTCCTTTGTAGTTTATTTACTTAAAAATACTTTTATTAGATTGTAAAATCAAGTGTGAAAATAGAAGATTTGCTATTGTAGGAGCTAATAAATTAACAAATGGAATTGTATATAATACAACCACAAATATTCCAAGAACATAAATTTTACTATCTAAATGAAGATTAATTAATTTAATTTTTTCTTTTTCAAAAAATTGAATTAAAAAGTTTCCACAAAATTCTCGACCAATCAATAAACCATTTACGAAAATAAATATAAAAATGTTTGCAATTGGTAGCAACAGATATAAAGGTAAAATTAATATATTGATTAAAAAACTTTTAATAGCAGCGATTAAAGCAAATTTATTTGATAGATAAAATGCGTTTTTTTTTAATTTTTTTTCCCACTTATAATTATGAGTTTCTTTAATATTGAAAAATATTTTCTCAGCAAATAAACCTGAAACAATTGAACCAATTGGAACCAATATTAGAGAAACTAATATCCATGAGGTAAAAAATTGAATTATGCCTAACAGCACAGCAAAAATTTTTAAACTAAAAATATAGTATAATATTCCATCTTCATCAAAATTAGATGGATCAGATAGATTGAATAATGAAGAAAATAAAAAATAATAGAAAAATATAAAAATTATAATTGCAATTATTGTTGTAATTAAAATTGAAAAAAATAATGTTTTTAAGATTTTTGGATTTTCTAAATCAATTATTGTTTTATTAAACGTGTCTTTAATAAAATTAAACAAAACTTATAATTTTGTAACACCTAAACGTGCTTTAACTAAACTTTTGTCAGCCCCGTTAAGAGATTTTACTTTAAAACCATTTTTTAATAAATCTTCTGCGTAAAGTTTGTTGTAAAAAAAAGCAGTTATAAGGCTTCCAAATCCAAAAGTTACCCAACCTACAGCAAAAAATATTGCTGCCCATTTCCAATCACCTCTAAATAATGGAACAAAAAAACCAAAAAAAAAGTTAGTCCATGAAAAACCTATTGGGGCAAGTTTAACTTGATTTGTTTTTTTATTTTCCAATGAAATTAGTGCAAAAGCCATATAAATATGTTTAATATTTTATTATGATGAGTTTTGCAATAGATAAAGCGTTTAAAAATTATTTTAATTTTAGTGGAAGATCAAATAGATCAGAATTTTGGTATTTTTTTTTATTTATTCTTATAGTTAACTTTTTTACACATTTAATTGATACATACGTTATTGGGTATCACCCAGATGAAATGGGTGTGGTTAGTGGAATTTTTTTCCTAGCTACAGCTTTTCCTCAATTAAGTCTTATCTTTAGAAGATTGCATGATACTGGGAAAAGTGGATGGTGGTTCTTACTTTCCTTTACAATAATTGGATTAATTCCTCTATTTGTGTGGTGGTGTACAACGGGTGATCCAAAAAAAAACCGTTATGGTAATATTCCTAAAGTGTTAAGCGATTTTACATGAAATTTTTATACTTATATTTCTTATCCTTATTTTTTATTTTTAATGTAAACGCTTCTACAAATTTTGAAAAAATCTCTAATGATTTTGAATTAATTTATAATAGCTGGAACCGTGGTGAATTTAATAGATATGAGGATATTTTTAGAAGGGATAATGAAAATGCTTTTAACACATGTGTTGCTGTCCAATGTGGCTCTAGCCTTCTTGAACATTATAATAGAGTTTTATATAGCCTCCAAAATGCAACTGGTGAAAAAAAAGGTATGTTTGGAAAAAAGTTTACTTACGAGGAATATCAAAATTATAAAAATATATATTTTGAACAAAAAGAAAGTTCTGCTAATGCAATAAAAAATACAAATACATTTTTACGTAAATTTAATATTTTATTTTTAAAATTAAAAGATACTTGTAAAAGTAGCATAATAGTTATTGAAAACGATGATCTTAACAATAAAAAAATCAATAAAGATAAAGCTTGTAATGATTTATTATTTCAAATAGAGAAAAATTTAGAGGTTTTTCTTTTAGAATTGTCAAATTTCAGAACACTATTGAATTATTCATTGAATGAAAATCATAATAATTCTCTAAAAAAATCATCTCAATTGTTAATTTCTTACAATGAGAAAATTTTATCAATAATTGAGCAAAGTATAACAAATATTGAAAATGAGAATAAATCAATAGTCTCTCTAGAAAAAAATTTGTTAAGAAAAAAGAAGATAGAAAAAAATTCTAGTCTATTTAATATAAGGTTTTTAAGTTTAAAAAAAAATTATGACGATATTATTACAGAAAAAGATAGATTTGATCCTACAGTTGAATTTTTTTATGAAAACTTTAAAAAATTAAAAGTATCAGTTTTTCGATATGAATTTTTGCCTGAAACAAAAAATGACATTTTTGAAAGATACTACTTTTATACTTATAAAATAATTGATAAAAATGACAATCCAGAACCTATAATAAGAATAATTGCTTCCTCTAAAGAGGTTTATGACGATATAAATAGCTGCAATGAAGCTGCAAACAAAATAGTTAAGGAATATAAAACTCAAAAAGATATATCAGAGTCATTTATTGTCTCTGACTTGAATAATAAAGAGTATACATTAAGTGTTCGTTCTGGTTGTTTTAGCTCTTTCTTTTCATCAAAATTTTATTTTAATTTAGTTGTTGGAATTAATGAAAATAATATCGGATATAATAACTACTATGATCTTTTAAATCTTATGGGCTATAAGTTTAAAGATAATGAAAATACTTTGAAAAAAAAAGAAGTTAAATTCTAATTTTTTTTTCATTCCATTTTTTAAATACTGTAAAGCTGTAATAGATTCCTGTGCCAAGTAAAACAATTGCTAGAATCGGAGTTGTATACATAAAATAATTATAAAAACTATGTAACAGAATGGGCACAATGATTGATAGCGCAAAAAACATTTTTTTGTCTTCTTTTTTTTTAGCTAATAGATGGTGTGAATAAAAAATACCCATGATTGCACCAAACATTGCATGTGCGGGGACGGCAGTAATAGCCCTTAAGACAGCTATTTCAAATGAAGATCCATATAATAAGTATATATAATAAATATTTTCTAAAGACGCAAAACCTTGAGATAAACAGACACAATAAACTATTCCATCTACAGGGTGATCGTAATCCTTATATTTTGAAATTATACTTGTAAGAATTAAAAACTTTAACCCTTCCTCTATAGGTCCAGCTGATAAAAAAGAATGAGAAACTGAATCACTAATTTTTAATAAACTCCAATTACTTATTAACAAGTCATTTGCAATAGCTGCAGGTATAATAATAACAACACCCCAAAGAAATGTTTTTATAATCTTTTCTGTTGGTTCGGGGAAACGATCACTTTTAACTAAATAAAGTAATATAAAAAAAGAAGGCGCTACGGTTAAAAACAATAAAAACAATTAAATTATTTTTTAGGTACAGGACCAAATTGATTTTTTTTCTTTACTGTATCAGTTGCAAACCAAACTAGAACTACAATACCTCCAATGATTGTTAGGTATAATAATTGCCACCAACCAGATTTACCAATATCGTGTAATCTACGACTACCAACTGAAAATTGAGGAATAAGTAAAGCTAGTGAAGCTATAGAATTAAAAAGTACAAAATTACCAGTAGGATCGATAATAAAATCTATAATCCCAGTTGCCATACCAACTAATATTACAAAGAGATAAAAAAACCATAACTCAGATCTTTTAGCTCGACCATTGAAATTGGCATAATTTTTAAAACATTTTTCTATAGATTGCTGAAAATTCATACTTAAGAATTATCAATTATGATAAATATTGCAAGTAAATTAGTTCTTATTTAAATTCACAAATTTTTCAAAAATTGAACTCTCTCCATCAAAATATTCGACTCTTATTGCTATTTCTCTCAAAGGCCCTTTTGCATATGTATCATTATAAATTGTTTCCAAGTTCATATCTTCATATTTTAATAAATCTAAGATTTCGGAATATTTAATTGAAATTTCTGAAAATTTTTTTTCCCAAATTTTTGAGGGTAAATTTATATTTCTTTCTATTTCTTTACCAGTAAAGGCATCTGTTGTTTTATAAGACGATTTAGTGATATATTTACTCGGTTTATAGTCTTCTTTAAAGTCATAATTTTTTAATTCTAAATCACAATTAGGTAAAACAATTTTTTTTTCTTTAAAAGAGCTTTCATAAAGCCTAATTGTTTTATGGGTATTATTAAATCCTAAACCTCTCATATAGTATTTGTCGTCAAGTTTAATTATTACTGATTTTAATGCACATCTATTTTTTAAAAGAAAAGATATGTTCCAATCACCATAAATATTCGTATCTTTAGATGGATCTGCATTGCCTAAATTATTAGTTGACCATGAATAATTATTTATTTGCACCCATTTGTTTTTACTGTTTTTAATTTTTTTCTTTTGATAAATTTTAAATTCTTGAATTAAATCAATATTTAGTTCGAACGGTCCTTTTATTACAGAATTTATATCCAAATATTTAACTTGTAAATTTTTATACTTTTCTGTGGAAGAAAAAGAAAAATTGTTTTTTGGTAAATTTAATCCTGTCCTTTGGTCAATTTCATCGAAAAATCCCAAAGAATTGAAATTTTTTCCATCGTCATTACTTACATAAAATTCTCTTGGGGACTCAACTGGCTGAAAGAAAATACTTATTTCGTTATTTTTATTAAAATTTACTTTATATTTTAATGGTAATTTTGTCTGATCTAATTCTGTTCTTTGATTAAAGTCTATTTTTTTTTCAATTTTTTCAAGTTTTTTTGTAATTTCTTTAGTTTCCTCTTTAATCTCATTTGTTGTGGTTTTTATGTCACTTAAGTCTTTTTCTATTATACCAAGACCACTTTGAGCTTCTTGTATTGATGGGAATAAGTTTGCAAATAAACCATTTTTTTTGAAAGAATTTTGTTTTGTTAAATAAACAGCTCCACTCATTATTGCAACTAACCAAAAAAAGATAATTATAAAAGAAAATTTTTCATAAATACCTTTTTTGTAAAAATTTAATAACCTAAAAACGATTAATAAAAATACAGCTAAAAAGAAAATATATTTAGAAAATGGTGCTAACGGCTGAAGCACATCTGCAATAAAACTTCCGAGCGATGCCAGTAAAGCAAGTAATCCTATAGCTTTTTTTGATTTTGCACTCAAAATTTTAAGTATCATCAACTATTTATAATTGAACAAGAATAATAAGTAAAATTTTTTTATTTTATCTCTATATCTATATGTTAATTTATTACTCATTTATTAAATGATATATATTTTAAAAAGAATAATTAAAAAAATATTAAGATCGTTAGGTTTTAAATTAATCAGAATAGGACCTCCTTATAAATCTAATCCTTACGGTAAGATCGACTTAGAAACTTTAGATTGTATAAATAAATCAACAGGTATTTTACATCTAGGTGCTCATAAAGGAACCGAGGCAGAAGTATATAATTGGTTTGGAAAGAAAGTTATATGGTTTGAAGCAGTTCCGCATATTTTTGACCAGCTAGAAGATAATTTGTACTTTTATGGTGATCAAAAAGCTTTCCATGCTTTACTCGGTGATCAGGATGATGTTCAAAAAGATTTCTTTATTTCTAGTAATGATTCTGCGAGCTCTTCTCTCTTCAATTTTAGCAATGAAGTTATAGAGAAAGGTTGGGAAGGTCGCAAAATTCATATGGGAAGTAAAATAAAATTAAAAATGACTAAATTGGATACTGTTTTAAAAAAGAATAATATTAACGTTAAAGAGTACAATCACTGGGTAGTTGATTTACAAGGTGCAGAACTTCTAGCTTTTAAAGGAGCTGAAAATTCTCTAAAATTTTGTAATTCGCTTTCGGTAGAAGTGAGCAAGATTAATTATTATGATGGTGGTGTTTTGTGGAACGAACTGTCAGAATGGTTGAATGGAAAAAATTTTTACTCGTCAACTTCACCTAATAAAAACCATACAGAAATATTGTTTAAGAAAAAAAATTAAAATTTAATTACGATTGAATATATGATTAGAAACACCATCTTTATCATTTTTATAAATCAATTTATAATCAAATGACTTTAATATACTAACAACTTCTATGTGTTCAGAATACGATCTGTCTAGTTCAATTAATATAGATTTTATTTTTTTTGAAGCTAACAAATCTTTCATTCCCTTTACAACTCTAAGTTCATTACCATCTACATCTATTTTAACATGATCTGGGTAAATATTTGTTTCTTCACAAAACTTATCAAGCGTAATAGATATACTTCCTTGTATATGTGATGTATCAAAATCTTTTCCTTTAGAGTTTATTGATCTATCAAATGAATGTCCTGAGCTTCCAAATCTAAACTTAAAAATATTTAATTGTGATATTTTCATCTTTTCATCTAGAGAAATTGGATATGAAATAATTTTTTTTTCAAAATTATTGTCATTAATATTTATATTTAATGCCGCAAAGTTATGACTTTCTGGCTCAAAAGATACTGTACTATGATTAAGTCTGGCAGCAAATAAACTATAAATTCCAATATTAGCTCCAATATCAAAAAAAACAGACTCCTTATTAAAGTTTCTAATCCAATTTACGGTTTCAGGCTCTTTAGTATAAAATGTGGTTCCTCTTGCGAGAATCGCACCTCCCATTAACCTTAATGAAAAAAGATTATTTTTCTTATCATCTTGAACAAAGTATTTTTTTCTTAAAATATAATTTGGTAGTTCTTTTTTAGGATGTCTTAAAACTAAATAATAACTGTAAAGTCTTTGATAGAGTTTTTTGAGAAAAATTTTTTTAAATATTTGATTTAGCTTATTCTTACTTTTAGTTATCATAAAGAAAATTAATATTTATTGATTTTCTTATGTAATTTGCATCTATATTAACAGGTTCTACACTATGCCAAGAAAAATCATTTCTTAAAAAACCATATAAACAATTAGAATTAAATTGAGTCTTATATAACTTTTTACTTTTGGTTTTAAAATCACTGATTTTTTCTTTGTCTTGAATGTGAGTATTTGTAAAATTTGGAGCATTTGATTCCCAAAAAGTTGTTCCATAATCAATTTCTTTCTCTTCATTATCTGGAAAATATAACATTAAGGATAGATATTTTCTTTGAGAGTCAACATGAGGAACAATGCCACCATTATTTTTGATATAACTCAATTGATAACTTACTGAGATTTTTGAAAATAAAAAATCAAATATTGATTTTTTTTTATTATTTAACATTGGGAGTCTTGTATACTTTATTTTTCTTAGAATATTTTTTTGCGTTTTAATATTATTTAAATATATTTTTTTTACAAAAAAATTAAAAAAATCTTTACTTAAAAAAACCTGATTTAACTTTTCTAATATTTTCCTCTGATTTTCATCTTCATAGGACAATTCCAATGAACTAATTGATTTTTTACCAAAATTTTTTGTCAAACTTAATTCTTCAGGATCAATTTTATAAAAAACTTTTTTTATCTCTAGATAAAAATCTAAATCAAAAAAATTGTCAATTTTGAATATAGAAATTGGTTGTTTTTTTATTTCAGTAATTTCTTTATTAAAATAAATCATCAATATTTGAAGCCCTTTCTATCAATCAATTTCATCTCTAAGGCATACATTGTTATTATGAGTGTTTAGGCTAATATTTATAATTGAACAAGATGAATAAGTAAATTTTTTATTATAATAATCCATTAATTTTAGATATTACAAAATTCATCTCAGTATTACTAATTTTTGGATGAGATGGGATATAAAAACCATATCGTCCTAAATATGACGAATTAGGATATTTTGTATTATCGAAAATTTTCATTTTTTTAAAAATTTTTTGTTCATGCATTGGCCAAAAAAAAGGTCTAGCACCAATTCCAAATTTGGCTAATTTTTTAATAATACTTGAAGCTAAAACCTTTTTATTCTTTATGACTATTCCCACTACCCAATAAATATTTTTTGAAAAAGAGATTTTAGGTGGAGTCATATATATATTCTTATTTGTAGATAATCTTTTATAATAATAATTTCCAATGTACATTTTCTTTCTAACAACCTTATCAAGTCTTTCTAACTGACTTATTCCCAATGTGGCTTGAATATTTGTTAATCTGTAATTCCATCCAATATCTTCATGATTAAATCTTTGTTTATTTCCGAAACATAAATTTCTTAATGACTTACATTTTTTGAATAATCTAATATTATTTGTAGAAATCATACCACCCTCACCTGTGGTTAATTGCTTATTAGCATAAAAACTAAAAGTACTTATGTCACCGAATGATCCACAATATTTATCTTTGTATTTTAATCCTATGACTTCAGCAGCATCCTCTATTAAAAATATTCCTTTTTTTTTACAAATTTTTTTAATCTTGTCCATGTCATTAGAAAAAGAGTAAATATGAGTAATTATTATTGCTTTTGTTTTTTTTGTAATTTTTTTTTCTAAATCT
This sequence comes from uncultured Pelagibacteraceae bacterium, assembly GCA_902632315.1. Taxonomy (GTDB): domain Bacteria; phylum Pseudomonadota; class Alphaproteobacteria; order Pelagibacterales; family Pelagibacteraceae; genus Pelagibacter. Next base: position 134,830 of record CACPCD010000001.1, on the reverse strand, counting down.
TCTAATTTCATATTCCAAGTTTTCATATCACAATCAATTAAAACTGGTTTTGCTTTTTGTTTGATAACTGCCAATGCATTTGAAATTATTGTAAAATTAGGAATAATTACTTCATCATTTTTATTTAAATTAAGTGATTTAATTGCAATTTCTAGTGCTGCTGTTCCACTTGATACAGCGACAGAAAACTTTCTTTTAATTTTTTTTGAAAATTTTTTTTCGAAAGTTTTTACTTCAGGTCCATCAGATGATATCCAGCCTTTTTTAAGAACATTTACAACAGATTTAATATCTTGATTTGATATATGTGGTGTACTAACTGAAATAAATTTTTTATTTAATTTTGATTTGACTTTCATCGGTTTTATCGAATTTAACTTTATCTTTTGATACAAAATAAGGACCTTGCTTTACCTCGATCATTTCAACATCTTTTAATATTTTAAAACCATGGCCACCACTTGATAGCATGATTAAATCACTCTCATAAAGTTTTTTACTAAACAAATATTTTTCATTAGGACTGTAAAAATCAACTCTTAGAATTCCTTTGAGAATTATTAATACTTCTGTAGTACTATCTATTTTGGCAATAGCAGTTTTTTTACGTTTGTTATGTTTATGAGGTAAAATAACATAATCTTTTTTATGTTTCATGAAACCAACTTGTTGTGATGCCTTTTTATCTGTGAAAAAATTAATTCCTTTTTTTTTTCTGTATTTATTTCTTACAATTAAAGCGAGTAATTTTTTTTTGTGAGTTATTTTTTCAATCATTATCTTTAAATTTACCTTCTAAAAATTGCTTGTATCAACCTTAATATATAAAAAAAACCAAGTAATAAAAACCTTGGTAAACTTGGAAAACTTTTACTATTACCTTCTACATCTACAGGGTGAATATATGGTATTTCTAAAATTTTATTTCCTCTTTTCTCAGCTTTATATAAAAATTCCACAAAAAATTCTCCATGACCAGTAGCTACAGGCACTACATCCAATAAAACTTTTCTATGCATAACGAATATACCGCTGCTTAAATCTTTAATTTTTGATCTGAATATAATTCTAGCTAATCCATTAATAATTCTACTCGACATAACTCTCATTAAATTTCGCTCATCATTACCACCGTTTACATATCTTGAAAGTAAAACAATATCTGAGTTTGATAATTCGGAAATCATTTTTGGAAAATGTTTTGCCAAAGTTCCCATGTTTGAGTCTAACCATCCAACAATTTCCCCCTCAGTATTTATTAGGCCTGTTAGAAAAGCTGTTGCTAAACCTTTGTTTTTTTTTCTATTAAATATCTTAATATTTGGATATTTTATTTCTTTCAAGACTTCATAAGTGCCATCAGGTGAATTATCATCCACTACGACTATTTCAACGTTATCAATATATTTAACTAGTTCATCAATTGTATATTTTATAGATTCCTTTTCATTAAAGGTAGAGAGAATTATACTAATTTTTTTACTCACAATTGATAATAACAGTTAAGATTTAATTAAACATATTGAATAGCCTTTGTCTTCACTTAAATAAAAAGTGTCAATAAATCTCATTTTACTTACTTTTTGGAGAAGTTTTTTTTCATAATTAATTGTTATAATAATTTTTTTTTGAATTTTTTTGATTTTTGAAATTTTCATCATGAATTTTAAAAAATCTTTTTTATTTTTAAAAGGAGCACTTAAAAAGTATACATCATAGATTTTTTTTCTAAAATTTAGTTTTGTAAAATCTGATTGAATAATCGAAATATTTTGTGATTCTTTGAAAATTTTTTTTGAATAAGTAAATTGTTTATTGAAATATTCGACCCCAACAAGCTTTTTATTAGAAAAATTATTATTTATAAAATCAATTATTCTTCCTGATCCACACCCTAAATCAATAAAACTTTTAAATTTTTTTTTTTTTAAAACTTTTAGAATTCTAAATAAAAAATAGTATGGACATGGAATATCATCAGCCATTGTTTTATTTGTAGAAAGATTAAATTTAAAACCTTTATATTTTTTAATATAATAGTAAATCTCAAAAAATATTATGATAAAGATATAAAAATTATAATTTTTAAAAATCTTAAAAAAAATATTTATCAATTTCATATTAAAAAATTATGCTATTTATTTTTTAAATAACTAAAAAAGTTTATTTATGTTTAACTTGTGTTAATCTAAATATTATTTAAATTAAATCTATTTCATGAATTACAATAATCTCAAAATATCAAACTTACAATTAATTATTGTTTATTCACTTCTTTATCTCACAATGTTGTTTGGTTTTTACTCAAATGAAAATTTGACCGGTGGTGCCATACGAGATTTTAGCTCCTATGTTCAGATGTTAAATATTGCCAAAAAGGATTTATTTGAATTTTTTAATATTTTTTCAAATTTAAGCATGGATCACTCACCTTTTTATTTTGCACTTATGACTGTGGTTCAAAGTTTTTTTGATGGCATCACTCTTAACGTAAACACAAATACTAAAATCTATCATCACCATTTAGATGTTTATGGAGCTGAATATGGTTTGTTAAGATTATTTTATTTACATTTATCTGTAGTAATACCTCTAATTTTTTATTTTTGTTTAAGAGAAAAATACAAAGAATTAGATAAGAATATATTATTTTTAATTTCACTTTTCATCTTAATATCTCCATGTTTTAGATCTTATGCTATATGGGCTGGTGATTTGAATTTGGCTCTATTATTTTTATTACTTGGAATACTTTTTTATTTAAAATTTACTAATGAATTAGAATTAAAAAAACAATTAATCTTTATTTTTTTAAATGTATTATTTATAGCTCTCTCTGCATATGTAAGACCTATTTATAGCTTATTTTCAATATTTTTCTTTTATAAAATTTTCTTATTAAAAGGTTTTAATAAACAATTAATTTTATTCTGTTTATTAAATATTATTTTTTCTTTTCCAGCAATTTATTATGTCTTCATATTGGACAATATTTTTTTTACTTGGGCAAATAATTTTTTTATGGATCCTACATTAGTTTTATATTCAACTAATATTCTGATTAGTTCATCTATATTTTTATTTTATTTATTTCCCTTCATAATGATTAAGAATGATAAAAACATTATTAATTCAATAAAAATAAATACAAAACAAATTCTATTTCTATCAACTAGTTTTTTAATCACAACTTTTTTTATTTATAACTTTAATTATCCTATTACTTCACTTGGCGGTGGGGGTATTTTTTATAAGGCATCTCAATTATTATTTAACAATAATTATTTATTCTATTTTATTTGTTTTTTTTCTTTTTTGTTTTTTAGTAAAATATTTTTTGATAAAGATATCGGTGATATATTATTGTTATTAATATTAATATGTTTAGACCCTGACCCATTCGTGTATCACAAAACTTTCGATCCGCTCTTGGTATGTATTGCGTTACTTTTGTTTAACAATAGATTTTTTAATTGCCTTACGGAGGAAAATTATAAAAGATTTAGTGTTTATCTTATTTCTTATTATTTTTTAATTTTAATTATTTACTTTGTGATTAGGACTTCAATTAATTAGGTAAATAATAAAAATCTACAATGTATCTTTAATAAATAATGCATCACTTGACTTCATTTTGCTTAAAATATTCAGAGTCCAAATATTTTTTTGCCTAATCATTTTAAATCCATATCTATCTTCAAGTAGAAGTTTAATTTCAGAAAATTTTTTATCAAAATTTACTTTAGAATCTAAAATTTCAATTTGAATTAAGAATATACTATTTAAGGATTCTTCAGCACCCAGTAGTACTTCTAATTCATTCCCTTCAACATCAATTTTTAAAATATCAATCTTATTTATCTTTTTAACTTTACAAAAATTATCAATTGTATCTGTATCAACTGTGTGAGATGAAAAATTTTTATTAAAATTAAATGTAACTAATTTTCTTGTCCAATTCCACAATGCATCATCTTTAACCGTAGTTTTAAGTGATGATCCTGAAGATGGAAAAAATTCATTTAAATGATAATCTTGTTTTCCAATTGTATTAGAAAAAGCGATTTTAAAATAATCAAAGTCTTTTATTTCTAAATTTTTATTTGGATCAAATAAAAAAAAATCTACATTTCTAGAAATAATTTTTTTTTTTAGATTTCTTGAGAAATTACCTAAAAAACACCCCACGTCAAAGATTGTTAAATCATTATTATTTTTTTTACTTATGATTTGTGCAATTTCATCAGTAAAATCATTCATTAAGTATTTATCCAAATATTTATAAATCATAAATTTATCTATCTTTTTTTTTGTTTTTACTGTGATAAAAAACTTGCTGGAAAGCATTATATGTCTAAGCAAAAAAAATCAAATGGATTTATTATGAGTAAATCTTCTACAAATTCTGGATTGCTAAATTTTTTTGAAAAAATAATTAGATCTCACCCATTATTGTATGTTTTTGCAAGATATTTTGTCAGACACACAAACATTTTTGAAGAAGATGCTAGTGGTGTTAAGTTTATAAACTTTAAAGATAGTATTAATATAATTGATGTTGGTGCAAGTGATGGGATTGCCTCAAAATTTTTTTTAAACAACCTTAACATTAATAAAGCTATTTGTTTTGAACCTAATAATTTTTACATAAAAATTTTAAGAAAAATTAAAAATAATAAACTAATAATAAAACCCTATGCAATTGGGCACAAAAAAGATATTAAGGAAATCTATTTTCCAAGATATAAGTTTTTTAATATTAACTTAGACCTTATACCCTATACATATTACAATAAATTAACCTTAATAAAACAGTTGGGATTGGATTTTAAATTTAAAAAAAATATTCAAATAGTAAAAGAAAAACTAAAAATTAATAAGATTAAAAAGCTTAAGTATAGGATAGATTTAATTAAAATTGATGTAAACGACAATGGTCTATCAGTTGTTAAATGTCTTGAAAAAATTATTAAAAAAGATCAGCCTGCTTTATTGATCGAAACCGATTCAGATATTAAAAAAATTATTAAAATTTTAAAAAAATATAGATATGAAAAATATGCTTTCTCAAATAAAAAAAATAAATTTGAGAAAATTTATAACAATTTTCCTTTAAATACTTATTTTTTAAAAGAAAAACACTTTGACTAGATTAGTTATATTTTTTCAACTCGTTATCCATCATTATTTTAATCAAAGCATCTAGGTCTGTTTTTAACTTAAAGTTTAAATCTTTTTTTGCTTTAGATGTATCTGCTAATAAGTTTCTAGTTTTTGATGGTCTAAATAATTTCTTATCAATTTTTAAATATTTTCTATAATTTAACCCAAGGTAGCTAAAACATTTTTTTAAGAAATATTCGACAGTATAATTTTTTCCAGAGCCAATAACATAGAAATCAGGTTTTTTTTGCTGCATTATTCTCCATGAATAATCGACATATTCTTTTGCATATCCCCAATCAATTTTAGACTTAATGTTTCCTAAATAAATGAATTTTCTTTTTTTAAAATATATTTCACAAGCATGCTGAACTATTTTTTTAGAAACATAATCTTTATTCCTTTTAGGTGACTCATGATTAAAAAAAATTGCTCCACATATATGAAGATTGTAAACTTTGTTATACATTCTAGATGCATAGAGTGTAGTGGTTTTAGCAAGAGCATATATACTGTTGGGCTCTGGAATAGTTTTTTCATTTTGTTTAATTTTTTTTGTCTCTCCAAATATATTTGATGATATTGGTTGAAAAAATTTAATCTTTTTATTTAATTTTCTCAGAACTTCAAATATGTCAATTACTGATAATGCTGTAGCTCTAAAGGAATATGAAGGAATTTCATAACTCCAGCCTACATGATCTTGATCTGCAAAATTATAAATTTCATTTGGATTAGTATTTTCAATGATGCTTGTTAAAGAGCCTGGGTCTAATAAATCACCTCTGTGTAAAAAAAAACTTTTATTCAAAATTTTTGGATTATTTATTAAATGATCAATATTTTTTGTATTTCCGACTGAAGATTTACGATATATCCCATGAACTTCATATCTTTTTTTAAGCAAAAGATCGACCATATATGATCCATCCTGTCCTGTTGCTCCTAAGACTAATGCTCTTTTTTTCATTTAACTATTTTTAGTTTTGGGTATGGAAGTAAAAATTTTCCACCTTTCTTTAGCCATTTTTTTTCTCTTATCAAAAATTCTTTTATAAATCCATAAGGCATAACAAAAAAATAATCAGGTTTAAGTTTTCTTGCGTTTTCTTCTGAAATTATTTTAACGCCTGATCCAATAGTATATTTTCCCCACTTCGTCTTACTTCTTTCTGCTGCATAGGGTATTTCTTTACTTGTTAAACCGTAATATTGAAGAAGAGTGTTTCCTTTCGTTGATGCTCCATACAAAAATATTTTTTTTCCAATTTTGTTCATCTTTTTTATAAAATTTATTGTCATTTGTTTGTTTCTTTTTACTCTTTTTATGAAACTTATTATTTCTTTATATCCAGCTTTCTCCTTAAATTTGATAGATCTTTTTATATTTTTTTTGCAATAAATTCTATATGAGCCCCCATTAATTTCATTTTCACTCATCTTGAATATTTTTAAACCATTTTTTTCAAATAAATATTTTAATGAATTATAGGAATAATATTCTAAATGTTCATGACAAATATTTCCTAAATCATTTGTTCTAAACATTGAATGAGAGCACATTAATTGTGCAACAAATATACCATCATCGTCCAAACAATCTGCAGCATGAGCAATAAATTCTGATGGGTCTTCTAAATCATAAAACATCCCAATAGCAGAAATTACTTTTAATTTACGATATTTGTTAGGAATATTTTTTAAATGTTTTGCGTGCCAAAAATCATTGATCATATAATGACAATTAGTTTTGAGTTCTTTTTTAAGATTATTTGCTGGCTCACAGCCTATTGTTATTATTTTATCTTTTTTAAAATATTTTAATAAAGTGCCATCATTTGCTCCTATATCTAAAATCACATCGCCTGCTTTGACTTTGCAATTTTTTTTAATGTCTTGATATAATTCATATAAACCATCTCTCATCGTTTTTGTAATACCAGACTTATACCAATAAAATTTTTTATACATTATTTCTTGAGGCGCAGAATGTTCTAATTGTAGTAGTTCACACTTCTTACAATAAATTAGATTCAAGGGTGCTCTTACTCCTTTTTTAATATCTTTTTTATTTACGAAATTACTTACATAAATATTTCCAAAATTATGAATTTGTTTTAATTTTGAATTACCACACAATCTACATTTTTTTATTTTAAAGGTTTTTGGAATTTTCATATTCTATGTAAGATATTATTCTATAAGAGCTTTTTTCAAAAGTTTTTTATCTAATCGACAATCTTTATATCCCTGTTGTACTACTCTTAAATAACGATCTGTTGGAAATCTAAAAGAAGTTTTGTTAACCATGGTATAGGTCATTACTTTTTTTCCGTAATGATAAAAATAAAACTTTTTATATAGAGTAGGAAAATCTTCATAAATGTCTAGTTTTTTTTCATCACTTTTAGATATTTCAAAAAGACCACCTGTAACAATAGAGTTTTTCTTTGGTTCTATATCAGCTGCTCTATATTTACTTCTAAAAGTAAGTTTAAAATTTTTTAAATTAATTTTTTTAAGAAAAACACTATCTTTACATCTACGTTTCATCTGAAAATGATTAAGATTACTTCCGTAAGCAAAATAAAGCATCTATCGATCTACAACTTCTATTTTTTTTTCATTCACAAATTTTAATATTTGCGAATTACAATCATCAATTTTAGACTGTTTCTCTGATCGTAGAACGATTGAAACTCCTAACTTGCCAGCATGAAAAAAAGGATAACTTCCTATTTCAACATCTTTGTTTCGATCTTGAATTTCTGTCAATGAATTAGCTATTTCACTTTCAACAGTTCTTAAACTTATAGTATGACTCAAAATTGGCTCTCCACCCACTATTTTATTTTTTAAACCACCTAACATTGATTTCATTATTGAAGGGACACCTGGCAGACAAAAAACATTTTCAACACTAAATCCTGGAGCACCACTAGTTGGGTTTAAAATTAATTCTGCATTTTCTGGCATCCATACCATTCTCTGTCTGCCCTGATTGAACTCTCCAGGATTGTAATACGCTTCTAAAATTTTGAACGCTTCTTTATGAATTTCATACTTCTTACCAAAAGCTTTTGAAACAGATTGTGCAGTAATATCGTCATGCGTAGGCCCTATACCACCAGTTGTAAAAACATAATCATTCTCTTTTCTCAAAAAATTTAATGTATCAATAATTTTTTTTTCATCATCAGGAATTACTCTAACTTCATTAACTTTTACTCCAATAGAATTTAACCAAACTGCTAATGTGCTTGTATTAGTATCTTGTGTTCTACCAGATAAAATTTCATTACCAATTATAAGTATTGCAGCATTTACTTTTGTGTTTTTGGTCATATTGTATATATAATTTGAATATGGAATTTACCAAGTCTTTATTAAAAGGCAAATTAATCAAAAGATATAAACGTTTTTTTGTTGATGTTAAATTAAATAAACAAATTGTAACCGCTCACTGTCCAAATACAGGATCTATGAAAGGACTTCTTAAAGAAGGAAATGATGTTTATTTGCTGAAACACGACGATCCAAAAAGGAAGCTAAAATATGGATTGGAAATAATAAAAGCAGAAAAAAATTTGGTTGGTATTAATACCCATAGGGCTAACAAGATTGTCAACCACGGTCTTTATAACAATTTAATAAAAGAACTAAATAATTGTAGAAATATTAAATCAGAAGTTTTTTTTAATAAAGAGACAAGATTTGACTTCTTAGTTGAGCGAAATCAACGTAAAAATTTTGTAGAGGTCAAAAATGTTACCTTGTTTAGAGATAAAAAAACTGCAGAGTTTCCTGATGCTATTACTTCAAGAGGCTCCAAGCATTTAATTGCCCTTATTGATGCCATAAAAAAAGGTTATAATTCATATTTAATTTTCTTAGTTCAAATACAAAATATGGAATATTTTAAAATAGCTAAAGATATAGATGATGAATATTATAAAAATTATCTAAAAGCAAAAAAAGCTGGTGTAAATTTCTTAGCTTATAGATGTAGGATAAGTTCAAAAGAAATTTTGATTGAAAAAAAATTAAAAATTATAAATGAATAATTATTTTGAAAAATTTGAAAAAATGAGAATTGCTGGAAAACTTGCAGCTCAAACTTTAGATATGCTTACTGAAAACATCAAAGAAGGAATTTCAACAGATTATATTGATAAACTTGGCTATGAGTTCATACGAGACAATGGTGGACACTCAGCTCCATTATTTTATAGAGGTTTTAATAAATCATTATGTACTTCTCTAAACCATGTTGTCTGCCATGGTATACCCTCTAAAGAAAGAATTTTAGAGGAGGGAGATGCTATTAACGTCGATGTAACAGCTATCAAGGATAATCATTATGGTGATACTAGTCGAATGTTCTGTATAGGAAAAACTTCAGTTAAACTTAACAATTTAATTAATGTGACCTATGATTCTATGATGAAGGCAATTCAAATTTTAAAACCTGGAATTAAATTAGGTGACATCGGATACACAATTCAATCTCATGTTGAAGAAAATGGTTTTTCTGTTGTAAGAGATTTTTGTGGTCATGGAATTGGCACAACATTTCATGAGTCTCCTAATATACTACATTATGGAAAAAAGAACACTGGCATGGAATTAAAACCTGGAATGACATTTACAATAGAACCTATGATCAATGCGGGAAAATTTGATATCAAAGTACTTAATGACGGGTGGACAGCTGTTACAAAAGATAAATCTTTATCAGCACAATTTGAGCATACTGTTGGAATTACTGAAAATGGTTATGAAATCTTTACAGAATCTGCTAAAGGTTATCTTAAGCCTCCATATTTATAATTAATGATTAAAAGATACTCGCGAAAAGAACTCACTGATATTTGGTCAGAGGAAAATAAATACAAAATTTGGCTCGAGGTCGAAATTGCAGCTGCAGAAGCTATGGAAAAGCTTGGTCAAATACCTAAAGGGGTATCAGCAACAGTCAGGAAAAAAGCTAAAATTAATGTTAAAAGGATTCATCAAATAGAGTCTCAAGTTAAACACGATGTTATTGCTTTCTTAACATCAATTACAGAAAAGGCTGGTATCAAAGCAAGATATCTTCATCAAGGAATGACTTCTTCAGATGTATTAGATACTAGTTTTAATATTCAACTAGTTCAATCAGGTAAAATAATTCTTAAAGATTTAGATAATCTTTTAAGAGTAATAAAGAAACAAGCAAGAAAATATAAATTTACACCTTGCATGGGTAGAAGTCATGGAATCCATGCAGAACCAATTACTTTTGGTTTAAAGCTTGCTTCCTTTTATGAAGAATTTAAGAGAAATAGAAAAAGACTCGTTAATGCAATAGATGAAGTATCAACTTGTGCAATCTCAGGAGCTGTAGGAACTTTTGCAAACATTAACCCAAGTGTTGAAAAACATGTTGCAAAAAAACTTAAATTAAAAGTAGAGCCTATTTCAACACAGATTATCCCTAGAGACCGTCATGCTTTCTATTTTTCAGTTTTAGGGATAATTGCCGGATCAATTGAGAGAGTTGCAACTGAAATTAGGCATTTACAAAGAACTGAAGTTTATGAATTACAAGAATACTTTTCAAAAAATCAAAAGGGTTCATCAGCTATGCCTCATAAAAAAAATCCTATACTAAGTGAAAATTTAACTGGTCTTTCAAGAGTAGTAAGAAGCGCTGTTATACCTGCTCTTGAAAATATCGCTTTGTGGCATGAAAGAGATATCTCTCATTCTAGTGTTGAAAGAAATATCGGACCAGATGCAAATATTACGACTGATTTTTCATTAGTCAGGTTAGCAAATATTTTGGATAATATGGTTGTTTATCCGAAGAAGATGATAAAAAATTTAAACATTACTAAAGGATTGATTTTCTCTCAAGAGTTGATGCTTGAATTAACTAGAACTGGTTTGAGTAGAGAAAAATCTTATAAAATAGTACAAAGCTATGCAAAAAAATGTTTTGCCGAAAATTTAGATTTATCTTATGTAATTCAATCTGATAAATATATAATGAATAATATTTCTCAAAAGAAATTAAAGGCTATATTTAGTTATTCAAAACATTTTAAAAATATAAATTTAATTTTCAGAAGAGTTTTTAAATGATGAAAAAAGGAAAAAAATTATATGAGGGAAAAGCTAAGATAATTTATGCAACTTCAGATAAAAATTTAGTTATTCAATATTTTAAAGATGATGCAACAGCATTTAATAATCAAAAAAAAAGCACCATTGAGGGTAAAGGGGTTCTAAATAATAGAATTTCAGAACATATACTCTCAAATCTTTCGCAAATTGGTATAAAGAATCACTTAGTCAAAAGACTTAATATGCGTGAACAAATTATTAAATTAGTTGAGATAATTCCAATAGAATTTGTTGTTCGTAATGTAGCTTCAGGATCAATCACAAAAAGACTAGGAATTGAGGACGGTACTGTTCTTAAAGAGCCTTTGCTTGAATATTGTTTGAAAGATGATGCTTTAGGCGACCCGTTGATTGCTGAAGAACATATTTATGCTTTTGATTGGGCAACTAAAAAAGAAATTGAAAAAGTTAAGAAAATGATTTTAAGAATAAATGATTTCATGATCGGTATGTTTAGAGGAATTGGAATTAAGTTAATTGATTTTAAGTTAGAATTTGGAAGAATTAAAATTAATGGAAAAAATGAAATAATTCTTGCTGATGAAATAAGTCCAGATACTTGTAGATTGTGGGACTCAATTACTGATAAGAAACTTGATAAAGACAGATTTAGAAAAGATCTTGGAGATTTAATACCTGCTTATACAGAGGTAGCAAAACGATTAGGAATTTTACATGAACAATCTAATGTAACAGCTGTGAATGTCACAAAATTATCATCCGTTAAAAAAAAAAGTAAATGAAAGTTTCTGCAGTTATTACACTTAAAAAAGATGTTTTAGATCCGCAGGGTAAGGTTATTCACCAAACTTTAGATGGAATGGGATTCAAAGATATATCTGAAGTTAGACAAGGAAAATATTTTGAAATAGAAGTTCAAGAAAATGACCCTCAAAAAGCTAAAGAAAATGTTGAAGAGATGTGTAAAAAACTTTTAGCAAATCTTGTCATTGAAAATTATAAAATTATTGAAACAAAATAATTGATGAAGTCATCTGTTATCACTTTTCCTGGATCAAATTGTGATAGAGATATGGATGTTGCTTTAAATAAATTTGGATTTGTGAATAAAATGGTTTGGCATGATGATAACGAACTGCCAAAAAGTGATTTAGTAGTTTTGCCTGGTGGCTTTTCATATGGAGACTATCTACGATGCGGTAGTATGGCCTCAAAATCTAGAATAATGCAATCAGTTATAAATTTTGCAAAATCTGGTGGACTAGTTATGGGTATTTGTAATGGTTTTCAAATATTAGTTGAGACAGGCTTAGTACCTGGAGTTTTGTTGAGAAACAAATATTTAGAATTTATTTGTAAAAATGTACATGTAAAAGTTAATGATAAGGAAAATCCATATTTTAAAAATCTTGATAAAAATATTTTCGAATTTCATATAGCTCACAACGAAGGTAATTATTTTTGTACAAAAGATCAATTAAAAGAGATTAATGACAACAACCAAGTTGCTATTTATTATTGCAATGAAAAAGGTCAATTAGATGACCAACATAATCCCAATGGTTCTCTAAAAAATATTGCCGGAATATTTAATAAAGAAAAGAATGTTCTCGGAATGATGCCCCACCCTGAGAGAATGATTGATCAAAGTTTGTCAGGTGAAGATGGTTCTATATTTTTTGATAACCTAATAAATAATCTAAAATAATGTTAGTAAATGAAAAAGTAGCTATTGAACATGGTCTAAAAGCTGATGAATATAAAAAGATTTGTGATCTTTTAAAAAGAGTTCCAAATTTAACTGAACTTGGAATTTTTTCTGCAATGTGGAATGAACACTGTTCATATAAATCATCTAGATTACATTTAAAAAAATTACCCACAAAAGGTAATAAAGTAATTCAAGGACCGGGCGAAAACGCGGGGGTTATTGATATTGAAGATAATGACGCTATTGTTTTTAAGATTGAGAGTCATAATCATCCATCTTTTATAGAACCTTATCAAGGTGCAGCTACTGGAGTTGGTGGAATAATGAGAGATGTATTTACAATGGGGGCACGACCTATTGCTAATTTAAATTCAATACATTTTGGTTCACCTCAAAATAAAAAAACTAAGAATTTATTAAGAGGTGTTGTTCATGGAATTGGTGGATATGGAAACTGTATGGGTGTGCCAACTATTGCAGGGCAAACATCTTTTGACAGTTCTTACAATGGAAATATTCTTGTAAACGCAATGACTTTAGGTTTAGTCAAAAAAGATAAAATATTTTACTCAAAAGCTGCTGGTTTGAATAAACCTGTAATCTATGTTGGATCAAAGACTGGGAGAGATGGCATCCATGGTGCCAGTATGGCATCAGCAAGTTTTGATGAAAAAATTGAGGAAAAAAAACCTACAGTACAGGTTGGTGATCCTTTCACAGAAAAACTTCTTCTTGAAGCTTGTTTAGAATTAATGGCAGGTGATTCTATTATTGCAATTCAAGATATGGGAGCAGCTGGTCTTACTTCATCTAGCATTGAGATGGCATCAAAAGGAAGTTTAGGAATTAAGATTAATTTAGATAAGGTTCCATGCAGAGAAACAAAAATGACTCCCTATGAAATAATGCTTTCTGAAAGCCAAGAGAGAATGCTGATAGTTTTAGAGAATGGAAAAGAAGAACATGCAAAAAAAATTTTTGAAAAATGGAATTTAGATTTTGCTGTCATAGGTAAGACGACTAATTCTAAAAATATTGAATTATTTTTTAATAATGAGCAGGTAGCAAATATTCCAATAAATACTTTGGTAGAAAACTCTCCTATGTATGATCGAAAATGGAAAAAAGCTAAATTACCAAAAAAAAATAAATTTAAAAACGAAGATTTTAATAATTTAAAAATAAAAGATGTTTTAAAAAAAATTTTATCAAATTATAATGTTTGTAGTAAAGAATGGATATGGCAGCAGTACGATCACACTGTAATGGGTGATACTATTCAAAAACCTGGTGGCGACTCTGGGGTTGTTAGAGTTCATGGAACAAATAAGGCAGTAGCAGCATCAGTTGACTCATCAGCAGTTTATTGTTGGGCCCACCCTTTAACAGGAGGTAAACAAGTTGTTGCTGAAAGTTGGAGAAACTTAATTTCAGTAGGAGCTAAACCTATAGCTATTACAAACTGTCTAAATTTTGGTAGTCCAGAGAATGAAGAAAATATGGGAGAATTTGTAGAATGTGTGCAGGGGATTGCTGAAGCAAGCAAATACCTAAATTTTCCCATCGTATCAGGAAATGTTTCTTTTTATAATCAAACAAAAGAAGTGGGGATCAAACCTACACCTGCGATAGGCGGAGTCGGTTTAATCAAAAATTACAAGAAAATGATAACAATGAAATTTAAAGAGGTCAATAATCTTGTTCTAATAGTAGGAAAAACTGAGGGCCACATAGATCAGAGTTTATTTGCACGAATAATTTTGGATGAAAAAAATGGTCCTCCACCTGAGGTAAACCTTTTTAATGAAAAAAATAATGGAGAGTCAATTTTAGACTTAATTCAAAAAGATTTTATAAAAAGTGCTCATGATATTTCTTTGGGTGGGTTGCTAACGGCAGTCAGCAAAATGTGCATCAAAGGAAATAAAGGAATCAAGCTGAATAAATCTAAAAATTTAATGAATGAAATCGAGTATTTTTTTTCAGAGGATCAAGGAAGGTATATTATTGAGATAAATCCAAAAGATTTAAAAGAAGTCACAAAAATTTTAGACAAAAATTCGGTGCACTATGAAGAATTGGGTATAATCATCGATAATGAACTTATTATTAATCAAAAGACAAAAGTTACAATTGACGAATTAAAATCATATAATAGTAATTGGTTGAAGAATTATATGAGATCATAATGGCAATGGATTTAAAAGAAATTGAGAAATTTATTAAAGAGGCTATGCCCGATGCTGTGGTTGATATTCAAGACTTAGCAGGTGATGGCAATCACTATTCTGCAATAGTCACTTCCTCAGAATTCATGGGTAAGAGTAAAATTGAGCAACATAAGATGGTATATAATTCTCTAAAAGGAAGAATGGGTAATGAACTACATGCTCTAGCTATAAAAACAAAGGAAAAATAATGGATGGTAAAACTAAAAATTTAATTCAAGATTATATTAAAAATAATGAGGTTTGTTTATTTATGAAAGGAACGCCCGATGCACCACAGTGTGGTTTTTCAATGGCTGTTTCGAACATGCTTAAAATATTAGAAGTAAAATATAAAGGTGTAAACGTATTAGAAGATCAATCATTAAGGGAAGGAATTAAAGTTTTTAGTGATTGGCCAACAATACCACAGCTTTATATAAAAAATGAATTTGTGGGTGGCTGTGATATTGTCAAAGAAATGTATGAAAGTGGAGAGTTGAAAAAGATTTTTGAAGAAAAAAATATTTCTTTTAAGAAATAATATGAAACAATTTATCTATAAAACAATCATAATTTTAGTTGCTGTTATTGTTCTTTTTGAATTTACCATTGGAAATAAAATTTCACAAGTTTATGAAA
Organism: uncultured Pelagibacteraceae bacterium; assembly: GCA_902632315.1. Classification (GTDB taxonomy): domain Bacteria; phylum Pseudomonadota; class Alphaproteobacteria; order Pelagibacterales; family Pelagibacteraceae; genus Pelagibacter. The sequence continues at coordinate 118,978 of CACPCD010000001.1, read as the reverse complement.
AGATCGATGTTGTTTCTACAAAAGAAGGTAGAAAAGACTCCGTCAACAAAATTAGAGAGGAATTAAGAAGAGCGATAAAAAAAGAGAGATATCTCTCAGAAGAAGACGCAAAACTGATAAATGATTTTTTAGGTAAAATAAGAAAAGAATTAAACGAAGCTCAGTAATTTAATCACAATACCATAATTTTCCTGTGATTATGTCTTCATTAAATAAAAAATAATTATATTTATCTTCATAGATTAAATCACAATCCTTGGGATCAGATCTTTTTATATTTCTAGCATTTTGATAAGCGAAGAGAGGTCTTTGTTTGGCGCTATCTAATGAACTATAAGAATTAAAACATGTAAATCCTTTTTTTTCTAAAAAAACATTTGCATACATATTTCCATAAATACATGTATCTTTAAGAATATTATTTTTTATCGAATAATCATTAATTTGTTTTTGTAAATTCTTATTACTGACCCCCATATACTCTAACTCAAAGTTTTTTTGAATATTTGTCAATTTTGCAAACGAGTTTAACCAAGTATATTGATATTTTTTTAATGAAATATTTTCAGCAACAAAAAATATTATCACAAGTATAGAAGAATAAAAAAAAATCTTCTTATTGAAAACATAAATATTATACAAAGATAAAATTAATATAGCGGGTATTAAAAACATTATATGTCTTATCTCATCATAGAGGGCAACATTTCTTAAAATAAAAAGAAATAATAATGATAAAACTGTTAAAGCTAATGTCCCATAATAGATCGTCTTTATGCCATTATTGAATATTTTTTTTTCAATTAGAGGGTAAATTGCTAAACCAAAGAGTACTAAAATTGGAAGTTTAAAAAAAAGCCAGATAAAAATGTAACTCGTAGGTAAATTTTGTGCTCTCATACAACTTCCTAAAGTAAGTGTGCATGTATTGTTGTAGTATTTACTCATCCATTTCACAGAGTTAATTATTTCTAATGGATTGGACCAAAATATCGGATTTAAAATATAAACAAAAAGTATAAGAAATAATGAAAAAAATAAGAAAAACTTTTTGTTTTTACCTAAAAATGAAAAAAATTTTTGATCTTTAACATTCAACAAAATCATGAGAGCAATCAAATATTCTAGTAAAATTAATAATCCAGTTATTCTAATACTAATTAAGAAAGCGGTGCATAAAGAAATAAAAAAAATACTTTTTAAATCTATTTTTTTTTCATAATAGAAATTTTCAATAATATTAAATAAAAGATATGTTGAAATTACCCACACCGATAAGAACGGAATGTCTTTTCCATTAATTTGTGAATGTCCAAAAAAATAAGGATATAATAAAAATAAACTAAAACAAATTAGAGAAAAATTTTTATCATTTGAAATTTTATTGCATAATAAGTAAAAAAAATAACCTGCGGTAACGAAAGTGAGAAAAACAACTGCATGTCTTGAAAGATAATATGACCCCTCTAAAGTAACATCGTTTAGTCTACCTACTAAACCATGAATTAAAAATTGTATTGGTTGTGAGATATAATGAAAAGCTATGCCGTGATACCTATCAATATAATTTAATAAAATGCTATAGTCTCCCTCGCCATTAAAAATGCTTTTTATAGCTTGAAAATTAATTCTCCAATTTTCTTGTTCGTGAAATTGATCATGCGAAATTCCGTTAAATAAGGAAAGATATAAACCCGATAAGATGTAAGCAAAAAATAGAATGCTAAATAAAATATCTTTGTGTTTCATCTTTTAAAAAAAGATAATGAATAATCAAATTTCTTATTATTATCTTGAATAATATTCGATAACTAAGTTTGGTTCCATTGCTATCGGATAAGGAACTTCTTCAAATTTTGGAACTCTCACAAATTTAAATTTTTTATTTTTTTGGTCCATTTGAATATACTCTGGTGTTTCTCTCTCTTTATTAGCTAAAGCTATATCAATTATTGCTAATTGTTTAGATTTGTCTCTTATTTCTATTGTGTCTTCTTCTCTTACTGAATAGCTCGAAATATTTACTTTTTTTCCATTAACTTTAACGTGACCATGATTTATTAATTGCCTTGCAGAAAATATTGTAGTGGCAAACTTTGCTCTATAGATAACTGCATCAAGTCTTCTTTCAAGTAAACCAATTAAATTTTCACTAGTATCTCCTTTGAGCATACTTGCTTTTTTATAAATATTTCTAAATTGTCTTTCATTAATATTGCCATAATATGCTTTAAGTTTTTGTTTTGCTTGAAGTTGAATTCCATAATCAGATGGTTTGGAGGTTTTTGTTTGACCATGCTGGCCTGGTCCATAAGCTCTAGTGTTAAAAGGACTTTTGGGTCTCCCCCAAAGATTTACTTTTAATCTTCTGTCAACTTTATGTTTAGAGTTTAATCGTTTTGTCATTTAATATTGGGCTTTATAAACTTACTCCTAATTTTGTCAATCAACGTTTTTTACCTAAACTTGCAAATACACTTGATAATATACGGGTTTCTTTATCAGAAAGATCCATCTTATAGAAAATATTTCTCAAATTTTCTAACATTATTGATCGCTTTTCCTTTGGCCTAAAGAAATTTATCAAATCTAAATTTTTAACACATAAATTTACCATTGATTGAATATCTTTTTTTGAAGCAGATTTTACTTTTTTTGATCTATCAAATTTAGGATTTTTAAATTTGATAATACTAGAGACATATTGCGCGATGATAATCAAACTATGTGATAAATTAAGTGATTTAAAATTGGGATTTGTGGGTATTTGAAGTGTATAATTAGCATAACTTATCTCATTATTTGATAATCCAGATGCCTCAGATCCAAACAGAAAACCTACTTTTTTTTTAAAATTAATTTTTTTTAATTCTTCCAAATTTATATGTTTTATATTCTTATTTCTAAATCTTGCAGAGGTAGCAACAACAATATCAATATTTCCAAGAGCTTGCTCTAAATCTTGATAGACTTTGCTGTCATTAATTATATTTTTAGCACCAACAGAAGTAGCTAAAATTTTGTCATTTGGAAAAATTGGTTTGGGATTGACTACAATTAGTTTCTTAAAATCAAAATTTTTAATAGCTCTAGCACAAGCACCAATATTTTCTGACAATTGAGGTTTGTGAAGAATAAAAGAGATATTACTTTTACTCATCTATTTGCTTGCTGGAGCATTATCCTTAAAAAGTTTGTAATCTAAACTATCAACTAATGCTTTAAAAGAAGCTTCGATAATATTTGTGGACACTCCGATGGTAAACCAATTCTTGCCATTTGAGTCTGTGCTTTCTATAGAAACTCTTGTAACTGCCTCTGTACCAGTATTTAAAATTCTTACTTTATAATCAACTAATCTCAAATCTTTTAAGTATTTTGAATATTTAGCCAATCGATCAACATTTTTTCTAATAGCGTTATCCAAAGCATTTACTGGACCATTACCCTCACCTTCACAAATAATTTTTTCTCCATCAACTTCTAATTGAGCTTTTGCTGATGAAATTATTTTTCCAGAAATATCTTTTTTTACTGAAACATCATACTCAGTAATCGAAATGTATCTTGGAATTTCACCAATTATTCTTCTGGCTAATAATTCAAAAGAGGCATCAGCACCATCATAACTATAACCAATAAATTCTCTATCTTTTACTTCATTCAAAAGCTTTTTAATCTTTGGATCATTCTCATCGATATTAATATTTATAGTTTTTAATCTTGAAATTATATTTGATTTACCTGACTGATCTGAAATTACTATATTTCTGTTATTCCCTACGCTTTCTGGGTCAATATGTTCGTAAGTTTTTGGATCTTTTTGGACTGCAGAAACATGTAGCCCTCCTTTATGAGAAAAAGCAGCTGCTCCTACATATGGTAAATGCATGTTTGGTTTTCGATTTAAAACTTCATCTAGTAATCTCGAACATTCTGTTAAATTCTTGATATTAGTAGATTTGATACTTGTTTCAAATTTAGATGAAAAATCTTTTTTTAAAAAAAATGTTGGAATTAATGACATTAAATTTGCATTTCCGCACCTTTCTCCTAAACCATTAATTGTTCCCTGAACTTGACGAACTCCTGATATTACAGCAGCTAAAGTATTTGCAACTGCATTCCCTGTATCATTATGAGCATGAATTCCTAAGTTTTTTCCAGGTATTACATTAGTGACTTCACTAACTATCTGTGAAATTTCATGCGGAAGTGTTCCGCCATTTGTATCACACAGTACAACCCACCTAGCACCTTGATCATAAGCAGCTTTGATACAAGAAAGAGCATATTTTGAATTTGCTTTATAACCATCAAAAAAATGCTCTGCATCAAACATGAATTCTTTTTTTGCTTTGACGAAATGTTTGGCACTTTCAGTAATATTTTCTAAATTTTCATCATTTGTTATCCCTAAAGCAACATCAACATGAAAATCCCAGGACTTACCAACCAAACATACAGCAGAAGTGTTTGAATTCATAAGTGCTGATAAACCTGTATCGTTTTCTGCGCTTCGTCCTGATTTCTTGGTCATTCCAAAAGATGTTAGTATTGAATTTTTAAAGTTATGTTTCTTTTGAAAAAACTCTGTATCAGTTGGATTAGCTCCAGGCCAACCTGCCTCGATGTAGTCTACGCCCAAATTATCCAAAGCTAAGGCAATTTTTTCTTTATCTTCTATAGAAAAGTCAACGCCTTGCGTTTGAGCTCCATCTCTTAGAGTTGTGTCAAAAATGTATAATTTTTCTTTACTCATTTAAATTTCCAGATTGTTTTACCATCTTTATCCTCTATTAAAACACCTTTGTCCAAAAGGTCATCTCTAATTCTATCAGCTTCTTTATAATCTTTATTTTCTCTAGCCTTATTTCTTAAACTAAGCATATTTTCAATTTCAGAGTCAGTTAAAGAGATTCTTCTCTTTTTAAAATCATTCCATTCCTCATTATTTTCATTCATTAAACCTATAAATTTGCATGCTGAAATAAATAAGTCTACGTCTTCACCTTTGCTAGCTTTTTCATACAACTTGTGAAGGTTTGCAATATATCCTGGGGTATTTAGATCTTCATACAAAGGTTTTAAAATTTCGTCTGAAACTTTTACAGTTTGTATATTTGGTGAGAATACTTTGTACCATTTATCTAAAGAGTTTTCACAATCTCTTAATAATTTATCGTTCCAATCTAATGGTTGTTTGTAATGTGCGCTCATTAAAGCCAATCTTATTATTTGGCCACTAATCTTATTTCTGAAATCTTTAATCTTTAAAATATTGCCTTGAGATTTGGCCATTTTTTCATTGGACATTGTAATAAAAGCATTATGGACCCAATAATTTGCAAAAACTTTTGTGTCGTTAGCGCATCTAGATTGGGCAATTTCATTTTCGTGATGAGGAAAAATTAAATCTATACCTCCACCATGAATATCAAATTCATTACCTAAGAATTTTTTTGACATAGCTGAACACTCTAAATGCCAACCTGGTCTACCTTTGCCCCAAGGAGAATCCCAGCCCGGCTCATCATTATTTGATGGTTTCCATAGCACAAAATCCTCAGAATTTTTTTTGTTTTCACTAATTTCTATTCTTGATCCAGCAATTAAATCTTCTAAATTTTTATTTGATAATTTTCCGTAGTCAGAAAATTTTTTCACCTCAAAATAAACATGTTTTTTATTTTCATATGCAAATCCTTTTTTAATCAATTCATTAATCATTTCTATCATTAGATCAATATGCTCAGTTGCTTTCGGCTGATGAGTGGGATTTTCACAATTTAGAAACTCACAATCTTTCAAAAAACTTGAGGTTACTTTTTCTGTAAGTTCTTTTGTTGAAATTTTCAGTTCTTGTGATGATTTGATTATTTTATCGTCGATATCTGTTATATTTCTAACATAAGTTACTTTTGAAAAATTGTTCTTAAGTATTTTAAATAAAATATCAAAAATTACTAATGGTCTTGCGTTTCCTATATGTGGATCGTCATAAACTGTAGGTCCACAAACATACATCCCCACATTTACTTTTTCTTTAGGAGTAAAAAGTTCTTTTTTATTACTTAAATTATTTGTTAAAAAAATATCCATATCAATTGATTAAGAAATATACCTTATTTGATGATTTGTTAATCTAATTGATTAACTAGGAATCTTGCAAACTGGAATTGGCTCCATTTTATGCAAGTTTTGATTTCTAATTTTTTCGTATTGTTCTCTGTGGGGTGAATTTGGGTTACCCATTGCATCTTCAAGCTCTGAATATTTAAATCCTAGTTGACCCTCATCTGTTCTTCCATCGTCCCACAAACCATCCGTAGGCGGAGCATCAATAATTTCTTTTAGAATACCCAATTCTTTTCCTAATTCCCATACTTCAGTTTTATTACAATCTGCTATAGGAGATATATCAACACCACCATCTCCGTATTTTGTATAAAAACCTACACCGAAATCCTCTACTTTATTACCTGTTCCAACCACAATTCCTTTATTTGCGGCTGCAACTTGATAAAGAGTAGTCATTCTGAGTCTGGCTCTTGAATTAGCAAAACCATGTTCGTTATCAAATTTATTAAGTGTTGTAGAAAATGTCTCAAAAAGTTTGTCTAAACTTAAAGTATGAGCTTCAACATTTTTGAAATTTTTTACTAGCCATTGTTGATGCTTTAAACTTAAGTCGTGTTGATTTTCTTTTTGCTTTATAGGCATTGTTAACACAATAGTTTTTAAACCAGTCATTGCACTCAATGTACTCGATACAGACGAATCTATGCCTCCAGAAATTCCAATCACTAATGATTGAGCTCTATTTGGCATTTGATCAACGTAAGTTTTGATCCAGTTTGAAATATATTTTACTTTTTCCGAAGGATTCATAATACTTATTTAACAATCTAAATTTTTATAGCAATAGCTTAAGATGCCGCTTGAATAGCATTTTTGGAATAGCTGCTATTCTTTTTTATCTCATCTGAAATTAAAAAAGCTAATTCCAAAGCTTGATCTGCATTAAGTCTTGGGTCACAGTGAGTGTGATATCTGCTAGATAAATCTTGATCTTGAATATTTTTAGCACCACCCGTACATTCTGTTACATTTTGACCAGTCATTTCAATATGCAATCCTCCCGCATAAGATCCTTCGCTTTGGTGTACAGCAAATACATCTTTAACTTCTTTTAATACGTTGTTAAAACGTCTTGTTTTAAAACCGGTAGTAGATTGAATTGTGTTTCCATGCATTGGATCACATGACCAAATGACATTTATACCCTCTTTCTTAATTCCACGAATAAGTTTTGGTAAATATTTTCCAACACTGTCATGTCCAAATCTTGATATTAAAGTAATTTTACCTTTTTCATTTGCAGGATTAATCAAATTGCAAATCTTTACTATTTCATCAGGTTTGCTTGTTGGTCCACATTTAATTCCAATAGGATTTTCTATACCCCTGCAATATTCGACATGGCCTCCATCTAATTGTCTTGTTCTATCACCAATCCATACAAAATGTGCTGATGTTGCGTGATGTTCTCCTGTAGTTGAATCAATTCTCGTCATGCTTTCTTCAAAAGGCAAGTGTAGAGCCTCATGAGATGTCCAAAAATTAACAGTCTTAAGTCTTCTGTTAAACTCTGAATTAATCCCGCAAGCATCCATAAATGCTAATGCATCTGCAATCTTGTCTTCTAATTCTTTAAATTTTTTGGCTTGCGGACTTTTTTTTATATAACCTAAATTCCATAAGTGAACTTTTTTTAAATCTGCAAATCCACCATGTGAAAATGCTCTCAAAAGATTTAATGTTGAGGCTGATTGTGAATAAGCTTTAAAGAGTCTTTTTGGATCATGCTTTCTGGCCTTCTCTGTAAACTCTATGCCATTCACGTTGTCACCAAGGTAACTCGGTAGTTCAGTATCGCCTTGTTTTTCAGTCGGGGCACTTCTTGGTTTTGCAAATTGACCAGCTATTCTTCCAAGTTTAATTACTGGAAGTGAAGCTGAATAAGTTAATACTAATGACATCTGAAGAATTACTTTAAAGAAATCTCTTATATTATCTGGATTAAATTCTGCGAAACTCTCTGCACAATCTCCACCTTGAAGTAAAAATGCTTTACCATCTACTACCTCAGCTAATTGTTTTTTCAAATGTCTTGTTTCCTCAGCAAAAACAAGTGGGGGAAAGGATTTTATTTTATTTAAAACCTGATCCAATTCTTTTTTATCCTGATATTCAGGAATATGTTTGACTGGATATTTTCTCCAACTATTTATTTTCCAATTTTTCATGTTCAACTCACGATTGTTGTATCAGAGTTTTCTTATTATTCAACGGTTACAGATTTAGCTAAATTTCTAGGCTTATCGATATCTAAACCTTTTTTTAAAGCCGAATAATAAGCTAGTTTTTGAAGCGGTATAGTTAAAAGAAATGGTAAGAGATCCTCATTTGTGCTCTCAACTTCTATAGTTTCCCAAATATTTTCAGAAATTATTTCATCAGAGCTTTTATTAGTAATTAATAAAACTTTTGCTCCTCTGGCGATTACTTCCTGCATATTTGAAATTGTTTTTTTATAATAAGTATCTCTTGGAGCTAAAACTACTACTGGCATACCCTCTTCAATTAAAGCTAAAGGTCCATGTTTCATCTCACCTGCTGGGTAGCCCTCAGCATGAACATAAGATAATTCTTTTAATTTTAACGCACCTTCTAATGCAATAGGATAAGAGAAGCCTCTTCCTAAAAACATAGATCCTTTTGCTTCATTAAAAGTACTTGATACATTTTGGATTTTATTGTCTGTTTGTAAAGTTTTTTCAACCAATTTTGGTAATTCTTTTAAATCTTTCAATTTTTTTGAAAGATCTTTTTTTTCTAAATCTCCCCTTACTAATGCCAATTTTAAAGCTAAGATATATAGAATAAGAATTTGACCTAAAAAAGCTTTTGTTGACGCAACACCTATCTCAATACCACAATGAATTGGCAGAACAAACTCTGAGTCTCTAGCTATAGAACTTTCAATAACATTCACCACTGAGCAAGTTTTCATACCATTTTTCTTACATAAATCTAAAGCTGCATAAGTATCTGCTGTTTCACCAGACTGAGAAACAAAGACGTATAAAGTATCTTTTTTGAATCTATTTTTCCTATATCTAAATTCAGAGGCTATATCGACATTAACATCAAGTGAAGTTAATTCCTCAAACCAATATTTTGCCATCAAACATGAATGATATGCTGTACCACAACCAATCAAAGTTATGGAAGAAATTTCATTTTTTTTCCATGGAATATTATAAATATTTATATCGTTATTTGCTGAGTCAATATATTCCTTTATTCCATTTTTTAGAGTAATTGGCTGTTCCTCAATTTCTTTAGCCATAAAATGTTTATAATCACCCTTATCATATTTTTCATCTTCACTTGATAATTCCAAAACTTTTTTGTTAATTTTAGTTCCATCTTCATTAAAAAATTCAACATGATCTTTTTTAATTACACAAAATTCTCCATCATTTAGATAAGTAATTTTGTTAGTCATTGACTTAAGAGCGTAAGAGTCAGATCCTAAATAATTTTCATTTGGGCCATAGCCAACTGCTAGGGGTGAGCCTCTTCTTGCACCTACAATTAAATCAGGTTGATCTTTAAATATAATTCCCAAAGCAAAACTTCCATGAAGAGCTTTTAAAGTTTTTTTAATTGAGTTTACAATATTTTCTGTTTTTAAATTTTCTGTGATTAAATGAACTATCACTTCAGTATCAGTTTGAGATTTAAACTTGTGACCTTTACTTACTAAAAATTTTTTTAATAAAGTTGAATTTTCAATAATACCATTATGAACAACTGAAACATTTTGTGATGAGTGTGGATGTGCATTTATGCTATTTGGTAATCCATGAGTGGCCCATCTAACATGCCCAATACCAATATTACCTTCCATATTTTGAACTGAAGAATTTTTTTCAAGATTTTCTACTCTACCCTCTGATTTTATTTCATTAATAAATCCATTTGAGAGAGTGGCAATTCCTGCAGAGTCATATCCTCTGTATTCAAGTTTTTTCAAGGAATTAATAATTGTAGCTGAAACCGATTTATTACTATTGATACCTATTATTCCACACATAATTATTTCTTTTTATAGTTTCTTACTTCAGTTTGTAAACTTCTGGTCAGTGCTAATGATTTTTTTTTAACACTTTTTGTTATTACTGAACCAGCACCGACTACACTGCCTAATCCAATGGTTACGGGTGCTACTAATGAAGAATTAGATCCGATAAACACATTGTCTTTAATATTTGTCTTATTTTTTTTTATACCATCATAATTACATGTGATAGTTCCAGCTCCCACATTAACTGATTTTCCAATGTTGCTATCGCCTATGTAAGAAAGATGACTTACTTTTGATTTTTTACCAATTATACTTTTTTTAATTTCAACAAAGTTACCTACTTTAGAACCCTCTTTAAGAGTCACTCCTGGCCTTATTCTTGCATAAGGTCCTATATCTACTTTATTTTCTATTTTACAATTTTCTAAATGTGAAAAAGATTTAATTGTAACATTATTTCCAATTTTTACTTTTGGTCCAAAAACCACAAAGGGTTCAATGAATACATTTTTTCCAATTTTAGTATCTTTTGAAAAATAAATTGATTCAGGTCCTAACATTTTTACACCAGACTTTAAAAATTTATTTCTTAGTCTGTTTTGCTGTTTTTGTATATTTAATTGCTTCATCTAGTAAATTCTTTATATTAAGTATATATTTTTCTTAATTCACAAAATATTTCTTAAAAATACTTTTGATTATGACGCAGCAATTTACAATTCTTTTTGATCTAGATGGTACTTTAGTTGATACTGCACCTGATTTAATGCGTGCACACAATTACGTAATGAAAAAATTTGGTTATCCAACAAAATCAACTGAGGAAATTAGAAATTTAGTTGGCCAAGGGGCTGGGGCTATGCTTGGAAGATCTATTTGGGGTCAGGCTAAAAAAGAATTTGGTAAAGTACAGGATGAAAAAATTAAAAAAGACATGGTGAAAGATTTTGTAGATTTTTATGGAAAGAATATTGTTAATGAAAGTAAATTAATAAATGGTGTTAAGGAATTTTTAATTTGGTGTAGGGAAAAAAAAATTGTAATGGGTGTTTGCACTAACAAACAAGAACATTTAGCAATAGATCTTTTAAAAAAAATTGGTATCTATAGTTTTTTTGATTACGTGGCTGGTCATAATACATTTGAATACTGCAAGCCTGATCCTAGACATCTCACTTCAGTAATTGAAATATTAGGTGGTGATACCAAAAAATCTTTAATGATTGGTGATAGTGAGACAGATGCTAACGCTGCACAAAATGCTGGAATTCCAGTTATCTTATTAGAAGATGGCTATACAGAAAAAAATACAACCGAAATATATCATAATCACTTAATAAAGGACTTTGTGGATATAGAAAAGATTGTAGTAAAATATCTTTAATATTGATTATTTTTTTTTAACTATTAAAAACAATTTCGAAAATTAGGAGTTATATTGATAATACATAAAGTAAAGGTTTATCCATCTAAAATACATCTTCCCAAAAAAAATCAGCTTGCATGGAAAATTGCTGAGATAGCTAGTGATAACTCTAAATTAGATAAAGAAGCAATCGAGATGGTTATAAATAGAATTATTGATAATGCTTCAGTTGCTGTTGCATCTTTAAATAGAAAGCCGGTGATTTCATCAAGAGAGATGGCATTAAAACACACTAGGAAAAATGGAGCTACTTTATTTGGTGTTAACAAAAAATTTAAATTTGATTGTGAATGGGCAGCTTGGTCTAATGGAACTGCAGTAAGAGAATTGGATTTTCATGATACTTTTTTAGCAGCTGATTATAGTCATCCGGGTGATAACATACCTCCCTTAATAAGTGTTGCTCAACAAAATAAAAAAAGTGGTATGGATCTTTTAAGGGGAATAATTACTGCCTATGAAGTTCAGGTAAATTTAGTAAAAGGAATTTGTTTACATAAACATAAAGTTGATCATATAGCTCACTTAGGTCCTAGTGTGGCTGCTGGACTTGGTTCGATGTTAAAGTTAAGCACTGAAACAATTTATCAAGCTATTCAACAAGCTTTACACACAACTATTTCGACAAGACAATCTAGAAAAGGAGAAATTTCAAGTTGGAAAGCTTATGCTCCGGCTCATGCGGGAAAACTTGCCATAGAAGCAGTTGATAGAGTAATGCGTGGTGAGGGGGCACCTAGTCCAATTTATGAAGGAGAAGATAGTGTAATTGCAAGAATATTAGATGGGAAAAAAGCACTATACAACGTTCCCCTACCAAAAAAAGGTGAAGCTAAAAAAGCAATACTCGAAACTTATACAAAAGAATACTCTGCCGAATATCAATCTCAAGCTTTAATTGATTTAGCAAAAAAACTTAAAAAGAATGTACCTAATTTAAATCAAATAAAAAAGATCGATATTTACACCAGTCATCATACTCATTACGTAATTGGTACAGGTGCAAATGATCCTCAAAAAATGGATCCAAATGCAAGCAGGGAAACTTTAGATCACTCTATTATGTATATATTTGCTGTAGCTTTGGAAGATGGTAGCTGGCATCATATAAAATCATACACTAAATCAAGAGCTAAAAGAAAAAGTACCCTAAAAATTTGGAGATCTATTAAAACTCATGAGGATAGAAAGTGGACTAAAAAGTATCATGATCCAAACCCCAAAAAAAAAGCATTTGGTGCAAAAGTTGTAATTACTTTAAAAAATGGAAAAAAAATAACTGAACAACAAGATAGAGCTGATGCACATCCTTATGGCTCAAGACCTTTTAAAAGAAAAAACTATATTAAAAAATTTTTATCATTAACAGATAGTATTCTAGATCAAAAGGAAAGTAATAGGTTTTTAAAAACTGTGCAAAACCTAAAAAAATTAAAACCAGGTCAATTAGATATGTTAAATATAGAAGTAAGAAAAAATAAACTTAATAGAAATTATAAGAAGGGTATTTTTTAATGCATTTTGTTGAAAAAGAGCCAATACAAAAAAGATTAGATTTTACTAAAAAATTAAAATCAAATAAGATTTTAAGAGTCCCAGGTGCATACAATCCTCTTACAGCAAAATTAATTGAAGAAATTGGTTATGATGCTGTTTATGTTTCGGGTGGTGTAATGGCAAATGATCTTGGTTTTCCAGATATAGGTCTCACCACGTTGCAAGATGTTAGTACACGCTCATATTTAATTTCAAGAGTTACAAATCTTCCGACAATTGTCGATATTGATACAGGTTTTAAGTCTTGTAAAGAAACTATTGAAACTTTTGAGGAGTTTGGAATTTCTGCCGTGCATTTAGAAGATCAAATTGAAAGGAAAAGATGCGGTCATTTAGACAATAAAGAATTAATAACCACTGACTCCATGGTTAAAAAGATTAAGGAATGCGTTTCAGCAAGAAAAGATGAAAATTTTAAAATTATTGCTAGATCTGATGCAAAAAGTGTTGAAGGTATTGATAAGATGATTGAGAGATGTAAGGCTTATATCGATGCTGGTGCAGAAATTGTTTTTCCAGAAGCTCTTCAAGATGAAAAAGATTTTGAGAAAGTAAGAAAAGAACTATCGTGCTATCTGCTTGCCAATATGACAGAATTTGGGAAATCAAAATTATTTAATTATAAAGAGCTTGAAAGTCTTGGCTATAATATTGTTATTTATCCAGTTACAACACAAAGGTTAGCTATGAAAAATGTTGAGGATGGATTAAGGGACATTTATGCAAATGGACATCAAAATAATATTATAGATAAAATGCAAACTAGAAAAAGATTATATGAACTTGTTGATTACGAAAAATATAATAGTTTAGATGAAAAAATTTATAATTTTAGCACTGAGGGACACGAATAATGACAGATGAAATTAAAAAAGGTTTATTAGGTATAGTAGTTGACGAAACAGAAGTGTCTAAGGTGATGCCAGAGATTAATTCTCTTACTTACAGAGGGTATGCAGCACAAGATTTGTGTGAATATTGTAGATTTGAAGAAGTTGCATATTTAATTTTAAATAAAGATTTACCAAACACAATTCAACTTAGAAAATTCGAAAAAGAAGAAAAAACAAACAGAGATTTATCGAGTGATTTATATTCAATTATAAAACGTATGCCAAAAAAATCACATCCAATGGATGTTGCAAGAACAGCAGTAAGTATCATGGGGTTAGAGGATAAGGAAACCTCAGATTCATCTCCAGAGGCAAACATGAGAAAAGCAATAAGAATTTTGGCCAAAACGCCAACTGCTTTAGCTGCATTTTACAGATTAAGAAAAGGAAAGAAAATAATTAAACCTAAAAAAGATTTAAACATTGCTGAAAATTTTTTCTACATGTGCTTTGGAAAAGTTCCTCAAAAAGAAATAGTTAAAGCATTTGATGTTTCGTTAATTTTGTATGCGGAACATAGTTTTAATGTTTCAACTTTCACAGCAAGAACAATTACATCTAGTCTGTCCGATATACATGGTGCTATTACGGGAGCGATTGCTAGCTTAAAAGGTCCATTACATGGGGGAGCAAACGAAGAGGTAATGCACATGATGAATAAGATAAAAAAACCAGAAAATGCCTTAAAATGGATTAATAATGCTTTAAAAAATAAAGAAGTTGTAATGGGATTTGGTCATAGAGTTTATAAATCTGGAGATTCAAGAGTTCCAACAATGAGAAAATATTTTGCAAAAGTTGCAAAAATAAAAAAAGATAAAAAATTTGAAAAAATCTATGACATCGTTGAAAAAGTAATGATTGATCAAAAAAATATTCATCCTAATGTCGATTATCCAACAGGTCCTACATATCATTTAATGGGATTTGATACAGATTTTTTCACTCCGATTTTTGTAATTTCTAGAATAACAGGTTGGTCAGCACATATTATGGAACAACATGCTGCAAATAAATTAATTAGACCACTTGCAAGCTATAAAGGTAATCAGCACAGAAAAGTTGTCCAACTTAATCAGAGATAACTGATAATTTTTTTTGGGTCGGGTCTTCTTCTTTCATTAGGTTCTTCATTTTTATGTCCTATATATATAAACCCAGAAATCTTGTCTAAATTTTTTCGAGCTCCTAAATATTCTAACATTTTATCATTATAAGCATACCATTCGGTTAACCATTGAGAGGCATATCCTAATGATTGTGCGCAC
The DNA here is from genome assembly GCA_902632315.1 of uncultured Pelagibacteraceae bacterium. Taxonomy (GTDB): domain Bacteria; phylum Pseudomonadota; class Alphaproteobacteria; order Pelagibacterales; family Pelagibacteraceae; genus Pelagibacter. The sequence continues at coordinate 103,678 of CACPCD010000001.1, read as the reverse complement.
GACAATAAATTCATACAAACAGCACCTGAGGATAATACCATCTCCCATTCTGGTATCTTTGGATGTTCAACAGGTGTAGATAAAACAGCCAAGACCACCGATGCTCTTTGTAATCTTTTAGACTCTATTTCAATTTGGGTTATATTTGCATCTGGGTTTTCTTTTTTAAATTCCTTTAAAATAATTTCTTCGTCAATAAACTTTAATTTTTGTCCTTTGATTACTTTTATAGCCCATGGATTTAATGCGCCATGATCTGGGACTCTTATACCAGCTTCTAGAATTTTTTTTAGATCTTCATCAGGAATTGTTTTTGCCAACATTTTTTTAGCAAGCACAGACCTTCTTTTTTGGAAAAATTCACTTTCCATTTATGATAAATAGATTTATTTTTTAACTAAAAGCTTCTACCCAAGTTCCTTGTGTTGATGCTTTAGAATATTCTGTTGCACGACCCTCAAAGAAATTCATATGCTCAACTGCATTTAACATCGTATCAAGCCATCCAAGAGGATTTTTTTCTACATCATAGATTGGTTCTAAGCCTAATTGTACGAGTCTTCTGTTTCCAATAAATCTAATGTAGTCTTTGACTTCTTGGGCAGTTAAACCCTCCATTGGACCCATCTCAAAGGCTAGATCAATAAAAGCATCTTCATGAGAGATGATTGTTCTACATGCTTCGTAAAGTTCTTTTTTTAATTTTGGTGTCCAAATTTCAGGATTTTCTTTTATAAATTCTTTGAAGATTCTGATCATTGAATTGCAATGAAGAGTTTCGTCTCTAACCGACCAAGTAACAATCTGGCCCATGCCTTTAAGTTTATTATGTCTAGGAAAGTTTAACAATATTGCAAAACTTGCGAATAATTGTAATCCTTCTGTAAATGCACTAAACACTGCAACTGTTTTTGCAATATCTTCTTTTGAATTTACGTTAAATCCTTGCATGTAATCATATTTATCTTTCATCTCTTTGTATTTCATGAAAGCTGAGTATTCAGACTCGGGCATACCAATTGTATCTAACAAATGAGAATAAGCAGCTACGTGAACTGTTTCCATTGCAGCAAAGGCTGTCATCATCATTAAAACTTCTGTTGGTTTAAAAACTGTTGTGTAGTGTCTCAAATAACAGTTGTTAACTTCAACATCAGCTTGTGTAAAAAATCTAAAAATTTGTGTAACCAAATTCTTTTCTGGTTGTGATAAGTTTTTTTGCCAGTCTCTTACATCATCACCAAGAGGAACTTCTTCTGGTAACCAATGAATTCTTTGTTGGGTTAACCATGCATCGTAGCACCAAGGATACCTAAACGGTTTGTATACTGGATTTTCTACTAATAAACCCATTTTTTTTGGTTGAATTATTTCCTTCTTCTCTGTTTTAATCTTATCTGTTACTGACATGATAGACACTCCTCATATTCTGGTTGATCGTTAGTTTGTTTATTTTTAGATTTATATACATTGGCTGTAATATCAGTTGATTGAGCATTATTGATATTTTCAGCTCTTTGAATTGATTTTGATCTGCAATAGTAAAGGCTTTTCAGTCCTTTTTTCCATGCATCAAAATGAATTCTATGTAATTCTTTTTTGTGAACATCGGCCGGCAAAAACAAGTTAACTGATTGAGCTTGAGAAATAAAAGGTGTTCTATCTCCACTAAGCTCAATAATCCATTTTTGGTTTAATTCAAAAGCTGTTTTAAAAACATCTTTTTCTAAGTCAGTCAAAAAATCTAAATGTGAAACAGAACCTTGATTGGTCGTAATTGTAGACCAAGTCTCATCATCGTTTTTACCGTGACTTTCTAAAATCTCCTCTAAGTATCTATTTCTGACGTTGAAAGATCCTGATAATGTTTTATGAGTGTAGCTATTAGCTGCTATTGGCTCAACTCCAGGTGAAGCACCTCCACAAATAATAGAAATAGATGCTGTTGGTGCTATTGCAGTTTTATTAGAAAATCTTTCTTTGAAACCGTATTCTGCTGCATCTGGGCAAGCACCTCTCTCTTCTGCTAAATCTTTTGACGCTTGATTAACCTGTTCATCAATTTGTTTAAATATTTTTTTATTCCAAGCTTTAGCCATTACAGATTCAAGTGGAATTCTATGTTTTTGTAAGAAAGAATGAAAACCCATTACTCCTAGTCCGACACTTCTTTCTCTTTCAGCAGAATATTTTGCATCTCTAAATTGTTCAGGTGCTTTATTAATGAAGTCAGATAAAACATTATCCAAAAATCTCATTACATCTCCAATCATATTAGGATCATCTTTCCACTCATCATATTTTTCCAAATTTAAAGAGGACAAACAACAAACAGCTGTTCTGTCTCTTCCGTCTTTATCAATGCCTGTTGGTAAAGTTATTTCACTACAAAGATTAGAAGTTTTAACAGTAAGATTTGCTAATTTGTGATGTTGTGGAATTTGTCTATTAACAGTATCGATGTAAATTATGTAAGGCTCTCCTGTTTCTATTCTTGCTGTTAACAATCTTATCCATAAATTTCTTGCTGATATAGTTTGTTGAATAGTGCCATCAGCTGGACTTTTTAATGCCCACTGTTCATCATTTTCAACTGCTCGCATAAAGGCGTCTGAAACTAAAACACCATGATGTAAATTTAATGCTTTTCTATTTGGGTCACCACCTGTTGGTCTTCTCATTTCCATAAATTCTTCTATTTCAGGATGATCAACTGGAAGGTAACAAGCAGCTGAGCCTCTTCTTAACGAACCCTGGCTAATGGCCATTGTTAAAGAGTCCATAACCTTAATGAAAGGTATTATTCCAGAGGTTTTTCCAACTTTGCCTATTTTTTCTCCGATTGATCTTAAGTTTCCCCAATAACTTCCTATACCTCCACCTTTAGCTGCTAGCCAAACATTTTCACTCCATAAATCCAAGATGCCCCCCAAACTATCAGAAGCTTCATTTAAGAAACAAGATATTGGTAATCCTCTTTTTGTTCCACCATTTGACAAAACTGGTGTTGCTGGCATGAACCATAAATTACTGATGTAGTTATAAATTCTTTGAGCATGTAAATTATCATCTGCATATGTGCTCGACACTCTAGCAAATAAATCTTGAAAAGACTCATTATGTCCTAGATACCTATCTTGTAATGTTGCTTTTCCAAAATCTGTCAAATTAGAGTCTTTAGAACGATCAATTTTAATAATGATGCCTTTATCATTTTGAAAAAGTTCGGTTTCATTATTTAATGAGAATAAGTCAGGTCTATTGTCTTTTGAAACCTCCTTTACATTTGGGCTATATTCGGAGACAGCTTTCTTTAAGGCCTGAGACAGAATTTTGTTCATATTTTATGTATTATATTTAGTTATTAAGCGAAAACAACTATATGTTGTGTACGCTGGGTATTAATATACTATATAATCAGTAAATCAATAGAACATTTATAGAACAACATAAAAAAAATTCAACTATAAAAAAGAAAAAAATGTAAGTAATTAACAGCATGAATCAATCATTAAAAATAGATCCATATGGCTTCAGAGAATATGACGCACGATGGATTTATGAAAAAGATATTAACTCAAATGGAATCACTAACCTTGGTAAAGGTTTAGGTACACAAATAATTAAACACACCACTAAAAAAAATCCAAGAGTAATAGTTGGTCATGATTATAGATCTTATAGCGAGAATATCAAAAAAGCATTAAAAAAAGGCTTAATCTCTACAGGATGTTTTGTTGAAGATATAGGACTTTCATTATCTCCAATGGTTTACTTTGCTCAATTTGAATTAGATGCTGATGCAATAGCAATGGTTACTGCTAGTCACAATGAAAATGGATGGACTGGAGTAAAAATGGGTATCAAAAAAGGGTTAACACACGCTCCTGAAGAAATGACTGAATTAAAAGATATTACATTAAAAGAAAAATTTATTTCTGGAAAAGGTGAGGAAAAAGAAATTAAAAACTTTCAAGAAATCTATAAAAAAAACCTTACCTATAAAAAACAAATAAATAAAAAGATAAAAGTAGTTGTAGCTTGTGGAAATGGAACTGCAGGAATTTTCGCTCCAGATATTTTGAGACAAGTAGGTTGTGAGGTTATTGAGCTAGATTGTAATTTGGATTGGAATTTTCCAAAGTACAATCCAAATCCAGAGGATTTAGAGATGCTTAAAGAAATAACTAAAGCTGTAAAAAAAAATAAAGCAGATATAGGTTTTGGTTTTGACGGTGATGGAGATAGAGTTGGGGTCATCGATAATAATGGTAATGAAATATTTTCAGATAAAATTGGTTTATTGATTGCTAGAAATTTATCGAAAAAATATAAAAATTCAAAGTTTATAGTTGATGTAAAATCAACAGGTCTTTTTATAAATGATGAAGTACTTAATAAAAATAAATGTAAAACAATCTATTGGAAAACAGGTCACTCACACATCAAAAGAAAGGTTAATTATGAAAAGGCACTTGCAGGATTTGAAAAAAGTGGTCATTTCTTTTTTAATCAACCTATTGGATACGGATATGATGATGGAATAAATTCTGCAATTCAAGTTTGCCATTTACTAGATAATCAAAAAAAAAATATGAGTGAATTAATTAACGAACTTCCAAAAACTTTTCAATCACCTACAATGGCACCATTTTGTGAAGATAACGAAAAATATAAAGTTATAGAAAACATTGCTAAGGAAATAGAAAAAGTTAGAAAAGAAAAAATTAAAATTGATAATCAAGAAATTAAGGAAATATTAACAGTAAACGGTGTAAGATTTTCTTTTAAAGATGGCTCATGGGGTCTTGTTAGAGCTTCTTCTAATAAACCATCTCTTGTTGTCGTAACCGAGAGTCCAACTTCAGATGAAAGGAAAATAAAGATATTTAGATTTATAGAGCAATTATTAACGAAAACCGGAAAAGTTGGAGAGTATGATCAAAAACTATAACTAATTACTTTTATTTTCCTCGTTTTCACTCAAATTAACATTTTCATCTTCTTTTAAATCTTTTTCTTTATCTTGATCAAGTGAATTATCACTATAAAATTTTTTTATTAATTCATCTTCTTTTCTTTTTTGTTCTTGATCAAATTTATCTTCCCACTCTTTAATTCTTCTATTTTCCTCTTTAATTCTTTCTTCTTCCTCTAGTTTATGTTTAAGTGCGATAGCCCTCTCCTCCTCTAATTTTCTTTGTTCTTCTTCTTCTTTTCTCAAAGCTTCAACTTTTTCTCTTTGCTCTTTTTCTTTTAAAATTCTTTCCTGTTCAGCAGCTTTAATTTTTTCCTCTTTTTGTCTAAGCTCCTCTTCTTTAGCCCTTTGATTTGCTTGTTCCTTTAAAAGTTGTCTCTCAATTTCCTGTTGTCTATCAATTTCTAATTGTCTTAATCTGTTTTCTGTCTCTCTTAATTTCTCTTCTTCATATTTTAACTTTCTAGCTGCTTCACGAATTTTTTGCTCTTCATCAAGTCTTTTTTGTCTTTCTATCTCTTTAAGTCTATTCCGCTCTTGTCTTTCTTTTTCTTTCTCTTCTCTGATTCTTTGAGCTTCAATTTCCTTGGCTTTTATTGCTTCTTCCTTAGCTTTTATTTTCTCCTCTCTAACTCTTTGTCTTTCCAACATTTTTAATCTTAATTCTTCTTCTTTAAGTCTTTGAGCATCTTCTCTTAATTTTCTAGTTTCTTCATCTTTAATTTTTTGTTGTTCTATTTTGATTCTTTTTGCCTCTATTTTTTTTCTTTTTTCCTCATTCTTTCTAATTTGTTTCTCATTATCGATTATTAATTTTTTCTGAGCAATTATTTGACGTTTTTCATCTCGAATTTTTCTTATTTTTTCTTGCTGTACTTGTTTTTTCTGTCTCTCTAATTCTTTTTTTTCATCAAAAATTCTTTTTCTCTCTAATCTTTTTTTCTCTTTTTCTCTTTCTTTTTTGAAATCATCGTAAAAATTTCCAATTTTTTTTTTCGTATCTTCAATTAATCCAGAAGGGTTTATTTTTACATTGGGTAGATTTAAATTTTTTGGAATTAAAGATTTTAAATTGTCTATGCCCAATTTACTTTTTTTATTAATTTTTTTAGGGCTCATACAAAATGTTAACAATTTTGAGTAAATTAAAAATATTAGAAGTGTTTATATTGAGTTTTTAAAAATGTGTTATTCTTGAAAAAATTCAAAATTTTTTTTAAATTTTACTAATTTCAATTTAAGCGTGTATTTTTTTTAAATTAAACTTTTATCACAATATTAAAGAATCTGATACTAGCAAAAAATATTTTATGATTAAAAATTTGTTTTTACTTTCATGTTTCTTTCTACTTACAAATTGTGTGACTAATGGTTCTGCTTTGCTAGGACCCGTAATTACTGGTGCGCGAACTGGTAGTGTTTATCAGGCAACACTCTCGTTTGGTTCTGGAAAAATCATAAATGAATTTAAAAAAAATAAAATATTTTCAGAATCTTTATCTTTTGAACCTACTTTAACTTCTTCTGAAAAAGAGCCGGTCATTTTATTAACATATGCTGTTGATAAAATAAAAATATCTGAAGTTTTGGAGCCAGAACCTCTTCCTTAACAAATTTCAATTATTACGAGTTTTTAATAAATAAGAGAATCGCTTATTATTGATTTAGGGTGGTAGAGGGAGACTGAAGCCACCCCAACCTCACAAATTAAAAAATTCTAATAAAAATTTTAAAGAAATAATTAATAAAAAAATTCCAAATATTTTACTTATTCTATTTTTATCTATTGAATGTACTGTCTTCGCTCCAATACGAGCCATAAATGTTGTAATTGGAATAAATATTAAAAAAGCAGGAATATTTAAAAAACCTATGCTCATTGGAAGATTTGTTTTTAAATAACTTCCAGTCGTTAAAAATCCTAGTGCTCCAAATACAGCTATCAAAAAACCTATTGCTGCAGCACTTCCTATTGCCCTCTTTATTGAATATCCAAAAAATTTTAATATTGGAACATTCATTATCGCGCCCCCTATTCCCATTGGAGCAGAGATAAAACCTACAATAAATCCTAATATGATTTTTAAATATAATTTAATATTAATAACTATATTTTTCTCTTTTTCTTTTAATAACAATAAATAAATACCTAAGATAAAAATCACGATTGAAAAAAATAAGACTAAAGACTTTGTTTTTAGACTTGCTGCAAATATTGTTCCTATTATCACCCCTATGATTACAAAAATTCCATAACTTTTAACGATATCAAAGTCTACAGCTTTAAACTTATGATGAGTCAAAACTGATGCTATTGATGTAGGAATAATTATTGCAAAAGAAGTTCCAACAGCTAAATGCATTAAATATCTTGAGTCAAGTCCTTGACTATCAAAAATATAATAAAGAAATGGAACAGTAATTAATCCACCTCCAATTCCAAAAAGTCCAGCTACAAATCCTACAACAACTGCTGTTAACACCATTAGTAAAATAATGTAACTATAATCGTTTGATAGAATTGAACTAAGCAGATTAACCTACTCTTGCCTCTAGATTTTTATATTGTATTTTATCCATGATGTGATCAATTTTCTTTATATCAGCATCTCTTACACACATATTTTCACTTAAATATCTTTTCCAAAAACCAGCTCCTGTTTGGCCGTGGAACAAACCTAAAGTGTGTCTCATTATTTGATTTAATCTTGTGCCTTTCTTGGTTTCTTCTTTAATATACGGGATTAGTTTTTTAATTACCTCTTGTCTTGAAAGTATATCTTTGTTTTTAAAAATTTCTTTTTCAATTTCTGCTAAAAAATATGGAGTGTGATATGCTGCTCTACCAATCATAACACCATTTGTTTTGTCTAAATGATTTTTAATTTCTTCAATGCTAGTTATACCCCCATTAATTATAATTTCATCATCAGGAAAATCTTTTTTTAATTTGTAGGCATAATTATATTTTAATGGAGGAATATTTAAATTTTGTTTTGGTGTAAATTTTCCTAACATTGCTTTTCTAGCATGAATAATGAAAGTCTTTACCCCTGTCGATCTTATAGTTGATATAAAATTAAAAAAATTTTCATATTCTTCAACATCATCATACCCAATTCTAGTTTTTATGGTAACTGGGAGCTTTGTTGCAGATTGCATTTTTTCTAAACATTCTGCTACTAATTTTGGTTCTTTCATTAAACAAGCTCCAAACTTATTTTTCTCTACTTTTCTACTTGGGCATCCTAAATTAAGATTTATTTCATCATAACCAAAGTCTTCTCCAATTTTTGATGCTTCAGATAAAAGTTTTGGTGAAGACCCTCCTAATTGTAATGCCACCGGTTTTTCACTTATATTAAATTCTAATAATTTTTTTTTATCACCCCTGCTAATTGCTTCATCAACAATCATTTCAGTGTATAAAAGTGTATTTTTGGATATTAGTCTTAAAAAATAACGTTCATGACGATCTGTGCAATCCATCATTGGAGCAACTGAAACTTTCCTGTTCATGATTAATGTTTATATAATATTTTTTTAAGAGTTTGAAGTTTCAGAATCATCATTTTGAATGTTTGATTCTTGATTTTCACTTTCAGAAACTTCCTCTAAAGAAACATCACTATTTTCTGTTTCTGTATCGTTGGTATCAGGTACATCTACATCTGGTTGAGCTGTTTGTGAAAGTTCTGCTAAATCCTCTTTTGAAACTTGAATTTTTTCTGGAGCTTTTCTTGCTCTTTTAGATGGTAAAATAGGCGTTCCACTTTTTGAAATTTCACCTTTGTATAAACTCTCAAAATCATCACCCACATCTTCATCTGCCTCTGCACTTTCATCAACCTGCTCAACATGTTTTCTTAATTTGTAAACAGCACTTTCAGTTAATTCTGGAACTTTTACATTTTCTTCTGCAATTTCTCTTAAGGCAATCACAGTATTTTTATCATTATCTCTATCTAAGGTTGGTTCAATCCCAGAATTTAGTTGAGTTGCTCTCTCTTTTGCTACTAAAACTAATTCATAAGGGCTATCAACTTTATCTATACAATCTTCAACGGTAACTCTTGCCATGCGGAGTAATTACACAGTGAACAAAAAAAAATCAAGGAGATTTTTTATATATAGTGTGGATTTAGCTTATTTCTTGTAAAAAATAAGAGAGTAACAGATAAAGAGATATAAAAAACAGAGACTAATGCTATTTGTTCGATTGAAAACCCGTTATCAATTAAAAATCCAAATAAAGCTGTTCCAAATGCAGTAGAAAAAACCATTAAGGCTGTTGTAAGAGCTTTAATTGAACCAATATACTTAACGCCATAAATTTCAGCCCAAGTCGAAGAACCCAAAACATTAGCCAAACCATTTGAAACACCAATAAGACCTAAAAAAATAAATGCTGATAAAGGAATATCAAAAAAAATTAATACCAACGCTGACATTAACAAAGGAATGTTCATGAAAATTAATAGTTTTCTACTAGTAAATTTATCTATTAAAAAACCAGATACCAACAAAGTAATTACTGATAATGCTGAATAGACCATGAAAGATTGTGCAATTACAAATTCACCCCACCCTTTTGATTCCGTTATAAATGATTGATAAACAAAAACACCAGTTGCAATCCATGGCATTGCTAGCATATTTAAACATACAACATAAAATCTATAATCTTTAATTACGTCAGCTCTTTTCCATTGTTTAATATTTTTAGGATCGTCATCATTTGTTTCCTCTCTTGACTCAAAATTTAATTTTTTTATCAAGAAAAAAGATGCAATCGGTAAAAATACCAAAACTAATAACGATATAAATATCCATATATTTTGCCAAGTTGTGATGGTTAATAAAAAAACAATTAATACTGGTAAAATAAATTCAGCTGTTGATAAACCAAACCAACATGTGCTTAAAGCTTTTCCTCTAGATTTTGTAAAATATCTTGAAATAGTTGTCGTTGCAGTATGAGACATCATTCCTTGGCCTGAAAACCTCATTAAAAAAATTGCAACAAATAAAAATACTATAGAAGAAATTTTAGAGAAGAAATAACAAGAAAAAGAAAGGAGTAATGTTACAAAAAAAGCGAATTTAAATATATTAATATCATCTATTTTTTTTCCAACCCAAATCAAAAGAAAACTACTTAGTAATGTAGCTGAAGCATAAATTGATCCAAATTGTCCCTGTGTAATAGAAAGTGTCTCACGTATACTGGAATTAAACAAACCAAGAAAAAAACTCTGTCCAAAGCTAGAAAAAAATGTAAAAATAAATCCAAATATAATTACTTTTAAACTTAAATTATTAAACATAAAAAATTATGAGTTGTAATGTTGCTTTCATAGGTCTTGGTGTCATGGGTTATCCAATGGCTGGTTATATATCAAAAGGTGGGCACAATGTAACTGTTTTTAACAGAACTAAATCTAAAGCAGAAAAATGGATTAAGGAATACAATGGTAAAATTGCAGAAACACCAGCTGAAGCTGCAAAAGATGCTGAATATGTTTTTACCTGTGTTGGAAACGATAATGACTTAAGAGAAGTTACTTTTGGTGACAAAGGTGCATTTAAAAATATTAAGAAAGGTGCAATATATATTGATAACACTACTGCTTCAGCAACAATAGCAAAAGAAATTTACGAATACGCAAAGAAAAATGGATTTGGAGCACTGGATGCTCCTGTATCTGGTGGACAAGCTGGTGCTGAGAATGGTGCATTAACTGTTATGATTGGTGGTGATCAATCTGACTTTAATAAAGCAAAAGATAAAATTGATTGCTACAGCAAAAAAATGAAATTACTTGGTAAAGCTGGTTGTGGACAATTAGCAAAAATGGTTAATCAAATTTGTATTGCAGGATTAGTTCAAGGATTATCTGAAGGAATTAATTTTGGAATGAAGGCTGGATTAAACATGGAAGATGTAATTGAGGTTATTTCCAAAGGTGCCGCTCAATCTTGGCAAATGGAAAATAGATATAAAACAATGATTGACGATAAATTTGATTTTGGTTTTGCGGTTGATTGGATGAGAAAAGATTTAAAAATTGCAATGGATGAAGCAAAAAATAATGGTTCATTATTACCTATAACTGAGTTAGTTGATAAATATTATGGAGAAGTTCAGGAAATGGGTGGTAATCGTTGGGATACATCGAGTTTAATTAAAAGATTTAGAAAGTAATGTATGCAGCCAGCATACTATGAAAACTTAGAAGAAATTCAAAACAAGTATTGGTCAATGCTGGATGAAGCAGTGACTAATAGATCATCACCTTTTAGAATTCCAGTCTTTATCTGTGCTCATCAAGATGAAGTTGACGGTAGAATTGTAGTTTTAAGAAAGTCAGATAGAGAAAATAAACTATTACAATTTCACACTGATTTTAGATCTCCAAAGGTAGATATTCTTAAGAAAAATAACAAAGCTTCACTAATATTCTATAATAAAGAAGAAAAAATCCAATTAAGGGCTAAAGTTGATTGTGAAATAAATAATCAAAATTCTACTACTGAAGAGTCATGGAAGAAAACTCAACATATAAGTAGACGTTGTTATTTAACTGACAGTCCACCAGGAACTACATCAGAAAATCCAACATCTGGAATGATTTCTAAATTAGAGGATTTTGATTACACTATGGAGCAAAGTGAAGAAGGTTATAAAAACTTTACTGTTATAAAGTGTAAAATTAAATCTATTGAATGGCTATATCTTGCTGCAAAAGGACATCGAAGAGCTAAGTTTGATTTGGAAAATAACAAAAATAATTGGTTAGTTCCCTAGAATCTTAATAACAATAACTTCTTTATTATATTAAATATCATAAAAAGAAATGTATAGATTTTATAAAAAACTTTATACTTAATATAATACTTAAATGAATTACCAGTTCTTGAAGATTTTTCATTAAATTTCATATCTTCATAAGAGTGATTAATAACTTCCTTGCTTAATCTATCATTTACACCTTTTCTTACAAAAACAAGATTGTGATAAAAAGAAACATTTGTAATTTTGGCATCATATTTATTAGAAATATAAAAAGGATTAGCTATTTCTTGGTAATTAAGTCTATCAGTTAAATGCTTAAAAAAATTCATATGAGAGTTTGAATATTTCAAATCAAACGGATTTCCTCCAAAAAAATGGTTGTAACTAGTTTGCATATCTTCAACCACGTATAAACCATCATTGTTTAGATGAGGAAAAAGCAAGTGAAAACTTTTGATAACATCTTTTCTTAAATGGCTACCATCATCAATTATAATATCAAAATTTACATATTCTTTAATGATTTCACTAATAAATTTATCATCACTTTGTGAGCCCTGGTGAACTTTAATATTATTTTTATCTAATTTTTTTTCTTTAATATCTATTTTATGTATATCAATGCCAATTATAGAAGAATTTTTAAAATAGTCTGACCACATCAATAAAGATTTTCCATCCGCAATTCCTATTTCAAGTATCTTTAAATTTTTATCTCTTATACTTTCAAAATATTTTTCATATATTTTGATATAACCGTGCTCAAGTTTGTCTGTATTATAAGATTCAGCAATTGATTTGAGGTTATTGGTTAAAGTCATCTTAAAATTTTTTTTATTTTTGCTTTAATTTTTTAAGAACTATCTTTTTCCAGTTATAATGTCTATCTCTTGAATTAACTACGATTATTCTTTCTTTTTCAAAATCAATAATGATATTTTGTCCACCAAAACCACTCATTCCTAAAATTTTTCTTTTAGATAGTCCAATTATATCAAAATGGAATTGACCACCATATTTTTTTGAATACATCGCTACATCAAACTGACCAGATCTATCTCCATCATAACTTCTTTTACTTTTATTTACTCTTTTTTCATAAATAGTTTTCAAATATTTTCCTACGCAAGTATCATTATTCCAATGATCCATAATTGATTTTGCAATTCTCAGATAATCATATCTATCAGCATAAAAAGAATATCTTCCATACTCCCCTTTTTCTTTATCAGAATGTGATCTTCTTATAGTTTTACTAAAAAAAACACTATTTTTAATTTTTGCATCTTCTTTAAAAACTTTATTTAATAATTTCTGATAATCATCACCTACTTTGAAAATTGTATAATTCATTATAGTGTTTGTGGCCAAAGCATTATAATTATAAATTGGACTTGATTTTTTCGTATTCTGCAAAGTATCTGACTCCATTACATCTATAATAGGATAAACGTTAACATTAAAAAATTTGAGATCTTTTATTTTGTTATCTGAATTAAAATTTCTCTCACCAATAAATTTTTGATCACCTGCAGTCATATTGAGTAAATCAATAAGTTTTTGCCCCTCATAAAGTGTGCCTTTTACAGTAGACCAGTCATCTAATTTGACATTGATATTATTTATATAACCTTCACATATTGCATAACCTGTTACATATGACACTAAACTTTTACCCATCGAATGTGATGGGAGCAAACCTTTGTTGCTTTTAATATAAAATGGAAGGTCATGTTCATCTATTTTAATTTTATTATCTTCAAATAATAAATAGCTAACTAAACGTGTTTTCTTTTTATTTTTTAACTCTTTTTTTACATCTTTGTCTTCAATTAAATCTGATCTGAATTTATAATAATTATTAGACCCTTTTATTTCATATTTCCAAAAAGCATCAAAACTATATTCCTCGTATTGGTGTTTGGCATAAGAATTTGTAAAAATAAGTAAATAAAATAAAAAGATTAAAATTATTTTTTTCATCTTTTAGAATATAGATTTAGAATACTTCTTCCAATTATCCTGGTAATGTTTAGTGTTTTCCCAAACTGCCTTTTTTTCCTCTTCAGTAACCTCTCTTACCACTTTACCTGGTGAACCTATGACAAGTGAATTATCTGGTATTACTTTATTTTCAGTGATTAAAGCTTTGGCACCAATGATGCAATTTTTTCCAATTTTAGCGTTATTAAGAATCACTGCACCAATTCCAATTAAACTATTGTCCCCTATCGTGCATCCATGAAGCATAACTAAATGTCCAACTGTTACGTCTTTTCCAACCTTTAAAGGACAGCCTGGATCTGTATGTAATACACTTCCATCCTGAATATTCGAACCTTCACCAATATGAATATTTTCTATATCTCCTCTCAACGTTGCGTTGAACCAGATACTTGTATTTTTTTCTAGTGTAACATCGCCTATAACAACAGCATTAGGAGCTACCCAATTTTCACCAGAGTTTTTTGGTTTTTTATCTTTTAAATCGTAAAACATAATTTATATATTATTACATTATGCCAATACAAACTCCAATATGTGATTTCGGCCAGAAGGCACACGACTTTAAGCTTAAATCAACGGATAATAAAATAATTTCTCTAGATGATATTAAAGGTGAAAACGGAACTTTAATAATGTTTATTTGTAACCATTGTCCTTACGTCAAAGCGGTCACTAAAGATATTGTAGAGGATTGTAAAAAATTAAAAAATCTAGGTGTTAATACAGTTGCTATTTGTGCAAATGATGCTGAAAATTATCCTGAAGATTCATTTGATAACATGATTTTATTTGCTAAAAAAAATCAGTTTGATTTTCCTTATTTAGTAGATGAAACACAAGATATTGCTAAAACTTATGATGCAGTATGCACACCAGATTTCTTTGGTTATAATAAAGAATTAAAGCTTCAGTATAGAGGAAGATTAAGAGAGCTAAAAAATTTAGTACCGGTAAGAGATGGTGAAAGTGATTTATTTAAAGCAATGAAACAGATTTCAGAGACTGGTAAAGGGCCAGAACAACAAATTCCAAGTGCTGGATGTAGTATTAAGTGGAAAAATAATTAATGTATTTAATTGTTACAAGAACTTTCCCCCCTGAATTAGGTGGTATGCAAAGCTTAATGTGGGGTCTAGCTAAAGAGATGTCTAAAAATTTTATGATTAAAGTTTTTGCTGACTATCATGAAAACCACAAAGAATTCGATAAAGAGGCAAATTTTTCAATAGTAAGAGTTGGCGGAATTAAGTTTTTACGAAAAATTAGAAAAGCTCAATTGGTAAATAATTTTTTAAAAGAAAATAAAATTCAAGGCATTATAGCCGACCACTGGAAAAGCCTAGAGCTAATTGAAACTAAAAGAAAGAAATATTGTTTAATACATGGCAAAGAAATTAATTATTCAAGGGGAAGTTTTCAAAACAAAAAAATTATTAAAGTTTTAAATAATGTTGAGAAAGTAATTGCTAATTCAGAATATACAAAAAATTTAGCTATTGATATTGGAGTGGATAAAGAAAAAATTGTTGTGATTAATCCTGGAGTTGATCCAGTTCAAAACTTAAATAAAAAATCTTTAGAAAAAGTTGAGAGTTTACTTAAAATTAAATCACCAAGATTAATCACGGTTTCGAGATTCGATAAAAGAAAAAACCATGAAAAAGTAATTATGGCACTGAGAAATTTAAAACAAATATACCCAGATATAGTTTATATTTGTATTGGTTATGGAGATGAAGAGGAAAATATTAAAAATTTAGTTAAAGAGCTTAATTTAAGTTCACAAGTTATGTTTTTTAAAGATATAGGTAATGATTTAAAAAATTCCTTAATAGCTAAGTCAAATATTTTTGTTATGCCTTCAATTATCCACAAAACATCTGTTGAAGGATTTGGGATAGCTTATGTAGAGGCTGCTCAATACGGGATTCCTTCTCTTGGAGGAAAAGATGGCGGTGCATCTGATGCCATTCAACATGACAAAACAGGGTTTATTTGTGATGGAAATAATCTGGAAGATATTTATTCATCACTCAATTCAATGATAGAGGATAAAAAATATTTAGAACTTGGAAAAAATGCAAAAGAACTTTCTTCTAAGTTTAATTGGTCTAATACAATTGAAAAGTATAAAAAAATCTTACAATAAATTAGCTAATCTCTCAAAAACTTTTTCAGCACTTAAGTTATTTAGATCACTTACTTCAATTGCTTTAAAATTTTTTCTTTCAATACTTACTTTGTAAGCTGTTGTATGTTTACCAAATAATGTAATACCTTTAGTTCCAGTATGAGCTGTTATATGTGCAGGACCAGTATCATTAGCAATTACGAAAGAACTACCTTTAATTAATGATGTTAATTGAGTTATGTCTAAGGCTCTTCCATTATCTAATAATGCAATTGCATTGATATTTTTTGCATCTTTAATTTCGGTCGGACCAGGAGCTGTAACGATCTTATAAGTATCTCCATATCTAGTAGAAATTTTTTGAATAAGTTCATTGAAATAAGGCCATTTTTTTGTTGTCAAATGGGGAGAACAAAAAGGAAATAGCAAAATATATTTATCAAGCTTATAAAAATTTTTTATTTCACTAATGTCAATAGAAGCCCAATTAAAGTCAGGCTTTAAAGTATTTGATGTATTTAAACCAGATTCTTTTAATTGATGATTAAATCTTTCAAGCACTGAAATTTTGTCAAATTCTTCTTTATCTTTATCTAATGGCAATGTTGAGATTGAACTAGACCAAACTGCTTTATCAGCTTTTGGAAAAAGAATATTCTTATAAAAATTAGTTCTAGAGGAATTTTGAAGATCAAAAACTTTTGAAAAGTTATATTTCTTTAGCTCTCTCATTAAAAAATATAAATAAATCAAATTATATTTTGGTAATCTTTTATCTAAAATTACCTTGTGAATGAAAGGATTTTTCTTGAATAAATCAATGTAAGGTTTGGTTGTAAGCAGAAATATTTGATCATTTTTATGGTTTTCAGATATATCTTGAATTGCACCGCTTGCTTGGGCTATATCTCCCAATGATCCGTGTTTAATAATTAAAATATTAGACATATTTATAACAAGATAGCACAGTATTAAATTTTATGAATAAAATTATCGTAGAGGTTTCAATTGGTGAACTTTTAGACAAAATTTCAATTTTAGAGATTAAACAAGAAAAAATAAAAGATTCTGAAAAGTTAAAATTTATCAACAATGAACACTCTATTTTGAAAAATCAATTAGAAAAGAATATTAAGACTGATAACAAACTCAATGATCTTTATAAATCTTTAAAAGAAATAAATGCTAAGCTTTGGGTTATTGAAGATGACAAAAGACAATGTGAAAAAGATAAAGATTTTGGTGAAAAATTTGTTAAACTTTCAAGAGATGTCCATTTCTTAAATGATGATCGTGCAAAAATTAAACTAGAAATTAATAATCACACAGGATCAGTAATCAAGGAAATTAAAGAGTATACTAATTATTAAATGGGACTTCATTTTTCAGAGGAAGAATTTAAATTAAGAAAGTCTAAAGTTTTAAATTCAATGAAAGAGCAAAATATAGATGCTCTTTTAATGTTTAGGCAAGAGTCTATGTATTGGTTAACAGGATATGACACCTTTGGATATGTTTTTTTTCAAACATTAATCTTAGATAAAAATGGAAACTTAATACTCCTTACTAGGGCTCCTGATTTAAGGCAGGCTCAAAATACATCTAATATAGAAGATATCAGAATTTGGGTTGATAAAGATGGATCAAACCCAACTGATAATCTTAAAATTATTTTAAATGAACTAAACCTTAAAGGAAAAAAATTAGGTATAGAATATGAAGCTTATGGTTTAACCGGACGTAATGCACTTCGACTTAATAAATCTTTAGAGAATTATTGTAATGTAGAAGATAAATCAGAATTAATAACAAAGTTAAGAGTAGTTAAATCTAAAGAGGAAATTGTATATGTAAAAAAAGCTGCTGAGCTTGCTGATAAAGCTTTGGATGAAGTATGGAAACATGCAAAAGCGGGTGTAAGTGAATCTAAGATATTAGCTGAAATGAATAGAGTTATATTTGAGGGAGGTGGAGATTATCCTGCAAATGAATTTATTATTGGTTCAGGAAAAAATGCTCTTCTTTGTCGTTATCAAGCAGAAAAACAAATTTTAAATAATCAAGATCAGTTAACTGTAGAATGGGCTGGAACTTATAGACATTATCATTCAGCAATGTTTAGAACTATTCCTATTGGTAAAGCAGATCCTAAACATTATAAAATGCATGAAGCTTGTGTTGATGCATTAATGAATTGTGAAAATAAACTTAAACCTGGAAATAAAATTGGAGAAGTTTTTGATGCTCATGCAAAAACTTTTGATGATCTCGGTTTTAATAAAGCAAGAATGAATGCATGTGGTTATTCATTAGGTACTACATTCTCTCCAAATTGGATGGATTGGCCAATGCTTTACACCGGTAATCCATACGTCATTGAACCTGGAAATGTCTTCTTTATGCATATGATTTTAATGGACTCAGAAAACCAACTAGCAATGAATTTGGGTGAAACCTACTTAGTCACCGACGAGGGTAATAAAAGGCTAGGCAAACAAAAATTAGATTTAATTATTTTATAGACTTAAAGATAAATTATATTACTGACAAACTTTACTTCCGTAAGCACTGCCAATCGTTAATACAACACCTGCATATGATTTTGCATTGTTATAAAATGGTGTAGCAAGACCTCTTGGATCACCCATATTTTCCTCTTTAACAGCATCATTCCACCATGTCATTGTATCTATCCAGCTATCAATTGCACCATCTTGAGCATAGCTTGGTAATGAAAAATAACATTCTTGTGCTTTGTTAACTATTGTTTGTGTCTCAGATTTTAAATCTGCATAGGCTAAGTTTATGGTGATAAAAGTTAAAATAAGAAAAGAAAAAATTTTTTTCATGAGAAATATTACTTTTAATCAAATTTAATTTCAATTGAAACTATATTTTTTCTCTAAAAATTTAATCACATTATGTATTATGAAAGTCATAAATAAATAAATACCACCAGCTACAATAAATACTTCTATTGGTTTAAAAGTTGTAGAAATAATATATTTTGCAACACCAGTTAAGTCCATTAAAGTGACTGTGCTTGCTAACGAAGTTCCTTTCATCATTAAAATAATTTCATTTCCATATGCTGGTAATGACTGTCTAATAGCTATTGGAATTTGAATTTTATAAAATATAACTTTGCTTGATATACCTAGACTTCGCCCGGCTTCAACTATGCCAGGTTTGATTGTTTGAAAAGCTGATCTTAAAATTTCAGATGTATAAGCACCAGTATTTAGTGCAAAGGCAATTATTGCACACCAATAAGGTTCTTTCAAAATCACCCATAAAAATGAATATCTTATAGACTCAATTTGACCTAGACCAAAATAAATAATGAATATTTGTACTAATAATGGAGTTCCTCTGAAAATGTATGAATATACATAAGCAAACTTATTAATAAAAACGTTTTTATTTAATCTTAAAATTGCAAATAATAGTCCAATAAATAATCCTACAATTAAAGACACTGATAAAAGTTTTAAAGTTACTACAGCAGCATTTAGTAACTTTGGAAAACTATTTATCATTAATTCAAAATCCATTAATACCCCCTGCTATACTTAACTTCTAATTTGTTTATCAATTTCATACTTAAGAATGTCAGCAACAGATATAAAACTGCTGCAAAAGAATAAAAGAATAAGGGGTCTCTTGTAGATCCAGCTGCGATATATGATTGTCTCATTATTTCAACTAAGCCTGTTACAGAAATTAAAGATGTATCTTTAAGTGTGATTTGCCAAACGTTACTTAAATTTGGGATTGCAAGTCTTAGCATTTGGGGAAGAATGATTTTATAAAATTGTTTAAATTTATTGAATCCTAAAACTTTAGCAGCCTCAAATTGACCTTTGTCTATTGATTGAATTGCCCCTCTAAAAACTTCTGTAGAATAAGCGCCTGAAATAATTCCAATAGCGAATGAACCAGTAACAAACGCATTGATCTCTATATAATCATTATAACCAAACATTGAAGCTACAAACATAATTGCTCCACTCCCTCCAAAAAAGAAAAGGTAAATCACAAGAAGTTCCGGTACACCTCTAATTACTGTTGTGTAGATATTTGCGATTAAGTTTAACGATTTAAATTTAGATAATTTTAATGGGGTAAAAATTGCAGCAAAACTAAAACCTATCAACATTGCTGTAACTGATACAGCTATCGTCATTAATGTGGCTCGGAATAACTCGTCTCCCCAACCAGTATCACCAAATGCTAGAAGTTCCATACAGACTGGCGACTATACATGATAGTCGCCAAATCTAAAATTTAATTACATAGAAGCGTCGAAACCGAACCATTTAGTAGCTATTCTACTAATATCTCCGTTCTTTCTTGCTTTATTGATTGCAGCATTAAACTTTTTCAAAAGTTCAGTATCATCTTTTCTAATACCAACTCCAACACCGTTTCCGAATGCACCACCTGAAAAAGTTGGGCCTGTTAACACAACAGGTTTACCAGATTTTTCTGCATAATCGCTAAATGCTACCGCAGCAGCTAATGCAGCATCACATCTTCCTGAAGCCAAATCTAAGTTTACTTCGTCTTGTGTTTTATATGTTCTTACATTTACTTTTCCAACATCACCTGAATCTAAAAAGTTTTGGTGAATTGTTGCAGTTTGTACACAAACAGTTTTACCTGCTAGTGCCGCTGTAAGAGTTTTTAATGCTTTTTTTGCAGCTGCATTTGGTTTAGTAAGATTAATTCCAGCTGGAGTATCTAAACCCTCTAAACTTGAACCTTTCATGACAGCTAAAGATGCAACTTCATCAGCATAACCCTGAGAAAAATTAATTGCCTTTTGTCTTTCTGCTGTAATTGACATTCCTGCCATTATTGCATCAAACTTTCTCATAATTAGTGCTGGTATCATTCCATCCCAATCTTGTTCCACTATCGTACACTGTTGTCCAATATATCTGCACAATGTGTAAGCTAACTCCACTTCAAATCCGATTAATTTACCAGACTCATCTTTTGAGTTCCATGGAGGGTAAGCGCCTTCTGTTCCTATTCTTATTTTATCAGCATTTGCATTCCCTATTACTAATAAAGAAAGTAAAACTGAAAAAATAAATTTTTTGAATATATTCATTATTCTCTCCTTTAATAAAAAAAATAGTATTTCACAAATTGCAGATGATAAAAAGGAAAAATTAATGATTTATTGATGATGAAAAATTCCAAGAACAGTCAAAACTAGGCACGTAAACCCTAGATAATTTGGTATTACCAAAATGGTGATGAAAGACATTCAGCCAATTTTCAACTTGATGGGGTTTTTTATCCTGGCTTCCAACCTGGGCAGTGATTACTCCTTTTGGTTTTAAAATCCTAACTAGCGAGTCCATATTTTTCGCAGCAAGATCAATACAAAATTGATCATCATTTAAATCAACAAATATATGATCATAAGTATCTTCTTTTACAGCTTTGATACTTTCAAAAGCATCACCCCATACACATTTAACAGAATTTTTTTCTGTAGCTTTTTTTCCAATATTTCCCAGATGTTTATTGCAAATCTCAACCACTTCCGGATCAAGTTCGTACCAATCAATAAAATTAAATTTTTTAGATATACATTCTCTTGCAACACCACCATCTCCTCCACCAATTATTGCAGCCTTTTCATTATTTTTATTTAATTTTAAACCTGAACCAACAAACGTAGAACTATATAAATGTTCATCTGAAGCTGCTACTTGAATTTCTCCATCAATAAATAAAGATTTACCAAATTGTTCTAAATCAAGAATTTCAATGTGTTGACCAACTTTTGATTTAAAATCTTCTAATACATCATTAACGACATAAGATTTTTGTAATCCAGGAGAGCTATAAATATCGTGATAAAGAGATCTTGTATCTCTGTTAAATTTCTTTTTTACAATTCTTTTATGATTAAATTCTTTTTTGACGATATCAATTGCCACCGATGGGCTTATTTTCCCGCAAGTAAAAAAATCAAAACTTATTATTCCCTTTTCAGGGAATGTATGAAAACTAATATGACTCTCCGCTAATAATGCCAAAATAGTAAAGCCCTGAGGTTCAAATTTATATTTAGAAATATTTAAGATAGTTACATCTGCTGCTTCAGCAATTTTCTTGATAACTTTTTCATAAACAGAAGGGTCATACTCCTTCGAAGTACCAATTATATCTAAAGTAATATGCTCCCCAACTTTAATCATCTTACCCTTTTTTATAATTTTTAGCCTTATCTAAAACTTTTTTCATTTCTTCAAATGAAAGAATCTTAGGTTGTCCTAACCTTAGAGCAATAGTGTATTGATGACAAATATTTTCTACCTCTTGTGCAAGTTCAAAAGCTTGTTCTAAATTTTTACCAAAGGCAACCTGACCGTGATTAGACATCAAGCAAGCACTTCTGTCTTGTAGAGCTTTTATTACATTTTTAGACAACTCCTCAGTTCCAAAAGTAGCGTATTCAGCACATTTTATGTCCTCACCGCCAGCTAAAGCAATCATATAATGAAACGGAGGAATTGCTTTTCCATGTGAAGATACAGCCGTTGCGTGTGGAGAATGTGCATGGACAATAGCTTGAGCATCTTTTTTATTAACATAAATATCTCTGTGAAATCTCCATTCAGATGAGGGATTATTACCTGAGTCGTTTTTATCTACTTCTTCATTTAAACCCATAAAAACAATATCATCTGGTTTTAAAGTTTCATATTTTTTTCCAGAAGGAGTAATTAAATAACCCTCATTACCATTTTCTCTAGATCTTAGAGATATATTGCCTGATCTAAGTGGCGAAAGGTTTGTAGAATTCAGCTTTAAGGAATATTCAATAATTTGATTTCTTTGATCTAAATTTTTCATTTAAATAATTTCTCTAATCCTTCTGAAGACGCTTTACATACACCTTTTTCAGTTATTAAACCTGTTATATATTTTGCAGGTGTAACATCAAAAGCAAGGTTCATTGCTTTACTTTTATTGGGATAAATTTGTATTTTTTTTATATCTCCTTTTTCATCTAAACCTTCCATATGAGATAATTCTTCTGAATTTCTCTCTTCTATAGGAATATCTTTATGATTTTTTATATTCCAGTCAATTGTTGAGCTTGGTAATGCTACATAAAAAGGAATTTTATTATCGTGAGCTGCAAGTGCTTTTAAGTAAGTTCCAACTTTATTACAAACATCTCCATTAGCTAAAGTTCTGTCAGTTCCAACAATACATATATCAACTTCACCTCTTTGCATTAAAATACCACCAGTATTATCTGCGATGATTGTATTTTTAATCCCCTCTTCATTTAATTCGTAAGAGGTTAAATTAGCTCCTTGATTTCTTGGCCTTGTTTCGTCAGCCCAAACATGGACTGGAATACCTTTTTTGTGTGCGTGATATATTGGAGAAGTTGCAGTCCCCCAATTAATTGTCGCTAACCAACCTGCATTACAATGAGTTAAAATATTTATTGTATCCTTTTTTTTATTATAAATTTCCTCAATTATTTTAAGACCATTTAATCCTATACTTTTACAGAACTTTATATCTTCCTCACAAATTTCTTTTGCTTCATTCTTAGCTATATGTAAAATTTTATCACTATTAACACCTGATAATTTGTTCATCATCCTCTCAACAGCCCACTTTAAATTAATTGCTGTTGGTCTTGAGTTAATTAAATTTTCTGCTGATTTTTTTAAAAAAGACTGATCGTTGTTTTCAATAATAGCCAAAACTAATCCATAAGCTGCTGTTGCTCCTATTAAAGGTGCTCCTCTTACTTCCATTATTTTGATTGCATTAATTGCATCTTTGACTGTTTTAAGATCTTTGATTAAAAATCGGTGAGGAAGTTTTGTCTGATCAATAATTTTAACAAGATCATTTTCGAACCAAATTGTTCGATATTCTTTTCCTTCAATTTTCATTTATTTAAAACTCTTCCAGCAACTGTTTTTAATTTCTCTATAGTTTTTTTAGTTCTTTTTTCAGGTGCAGTAATAATTGCCACATCCAAACAGTTATTTGTAGGATCTTTAGGATCAATATGATTTTCAAAATTTTCTATTAAGTTCTTAATCATATTTTTTGCCTTAGCAGCATTACCTAATAAAACTTTTACCACCTGTTGAACATCAACATTTTCATGATCTGGATGCCAGCAATCATAATCGGTAACCATTGATACAGATGCGTATCTAATTTCTGCCTCTCTAGCTAATTTTGCTTCTGGCATATTTGTCATACCGATTACATCTGCTTTCCATGATCTATATAAATTTGATTCTGCAAGAGTTGAGAATTGAGGGCCCTCCATAACCACGTATGTCCCATTTCTTTGATATTCAATTTTTTCTTTTTTGATTGCTTCTTCACAAGCATTCATCAAACCACTGGATGTTGGGTGGGCCATTGAAACGTGTGCAACTATCTCGTCGTCAAAAAATGTTTTTTCTCTTGCAAATGTTCGGTCTATAAATTGATCAACAATTACAAATTTCCCTGGTGGCAAATCTTCTTTTAAAGAACCAACTGCAGATACTGATACAATATCTGTTACCCCTAATTGTTTGAGAGCATCAATATTGGCTCTAAAATTAATTTTGGATGGAGGTATAAAATGTCCCTTGCCATGTCTAGGTAAGAAATAGATCTCTTTGTTATTAAAATTTGTTTTTAAAATTTGATCAGATGGTTTTCCCCAGGGGGTATTTAAATCAAGAAATTCTCTGCTTTCAAACTCCTCAACATCATAAAGACCACTTCCTCCAATTATTGCTAATTTATTTATTGTCATGTTTAAAATTTGATTTATTTATACTTTAATAAATAGCTATTATGAATTTAAAAAATTTTATTCGATCTATTCCAGATTATCCCAAAAAAGGTATTTTATTTAGAGATATAACTACATTAATTAAAGATGAAAAAGCTTTTGCAGAAACAATTAACCAAATTGTTGAAAAATCTAAGAACTTTAATTTTAATAAAATTGCAGCCATTGAGTCGCGTGGTTTTGTTTTTGCTTCTGCAGTTTCATATATATTAAAGAAACCTTTTATAATGCTTAGAAAAAAAGATAAACTTCCAGCTGATGTTCATTCTGTAGATTTTGAACTTGAATACGGTACAGCGACTATAGAAGTGCATAAAGATTCCATTGATAAGAATGACACGGTTTTAATTATTGATGATTTAATAGCAACAGGTGGTACAGCTGAAGCTGCAGCAAAACTAATTGAAATTTCTAAAGGTCAGGTCTCAGCTTTTATATTTGTAATAAATTTATTTGATTTAGGGGGATGTGAAAAATTAATTAACAAAAACTATAAAGTTGAAAATCTAATAGAATTCCCTGGTCATTAATTTTAAATTTTCGGTCTATAGGAAGATTTTTTTCCAGCCACGGCATTTAAAAAACCCAAAATCCTTTGCAAGTAAATTTGTTTCTCATTATTTCTTTTTATTAAAAAATACAAAAAAAATTTAATTGTAGATGAAAAAAAACTTGGCAATCCATTTATAAATGCAAATAAGAAACCATAATGTTTTTTATTAAAGTAAAATTTTGACCATACCCAGTGCCAATTTCTTGAAAGTTCGATCTCATAATTATATTTTGAATTAACTGCTTTGCCACCTAAATGATTTATTTTAGATTTTGGTACAATAAATATATTTCCACCGTGATTTTTTAATCTTTTACAAAGATCATCATTTTCAAGATACATAAAGAAATTTTCATCAAAAAAATAAAAGTTTTCAATTTCATTTAATTTTTTTAAATTTAAAACCATTGCATAGCCATCAATACTTTTTACCTTAAATGGCTCCAAATTATTTTCATTTCTTAAAAATTTTTTGTCAATTTTGTAATTAGGGTATTTTGCATCTGATGAAATCGGAGCTGAAATTGCAAATGTTTCTATTTTTTTTAATTCACTAATAAGTTCATCAACTGAGTTTTCTTCAAAAATTACATCTGGATTAATAATAATTGCAAAATCAGTTTTTACATATTTCAGACCAAAGTTATTTCCAGATCCCATACCTAAGTTAGTTAAAGATAATATGCATTCAACATTTGGGTATTTTTTTTCTATATTTTCTTTAAATTTTCTATCATTTGAATTATCAACAATAATTATCTTAATTTCACTTGGAATGGATCTAATACAATTATCAATTACTTGATCACTTTTAAAAGATACTATTACAGCCGTTAAATTTTGCCTAGATATTGACATATGATAAGTATATTCAACTATACTAATACTTTCTGCTAATGTAAAAAATAATTTATCTAATGAAAAAAATAATAGTCACAGGAGGATTAGGTTTTATTGGAAGTAATCTTATAGATCTACTTTTAAAAAGTAATTATAGAGTTCTAAATATTGATAAAGTAACCTATTCATCAAATTTTTATAATACAAGAGAATACATAAAATCAAAAAAATACAAATTTATAAAATGTGATATTAAAGAAAAGAAGATTAAAAAGATCATATTTAATTTTAATCCAGACTGTATTTTTAATTTAGCTGCAGAAACTCACGTTGACAGATCAATAGATAACCCCGAGAGTTTTATCCAAAGCAATATAGTTGGAGTATATAATTTATTGGAAGTTTTCAGAAATTTCTCAAAAAAAAATAAAAAAAGTAGACTCATTCATATTTCCACAGATGAAGTATATGGTGATGTTCTAAGGGGTAGGTCCTCTGAGATCTATCCGTACAATCCTAGTTCCCCTTATGCTGCAAGTAAAGCTGCTTCAGATCATTTAGTAAGTTCATACATAAGAACATATAAAATTCCAGCAATTGTAACTAATTGTTCGAATAACTATGGTCCAAAACAACACCCAGAAAAACTTATTCCTAAATTAATTTACAACATTTTGAATAATAGGCCTCTACCAATTTATGGTAAAGGAAGAAACTCTAGGGAATGGATTTATGTGAAAGACCATTGTGAAGCTTTAATCAAAGTTTATAAAAAAGGTAAGCTTGGTGAATTTTATAATATTGGCTCTAACATAAACTTAAATAATCTCGAGGTTTGTAAAAGTTTGATTAATACAACGAAAAAAATAGACAATTTTAGAAATAAAGTGAAAATTTTATTTATTAAAGACCGTCCTGGTCATGATTTAAGATATGCTTTAAATAGTAATAAAATTAGAAAAACATTAAAATGGCATCCAAAAACAAACTTTAAAAAAGGAATTAGATTAACATTTGAATGGTATAAAAATAATAAGACTTACTATAAATCTATTTCAAAAAAAGATATCACTAAGAGATTAGGTAATAAATGATAAAAAAAGGAATTATTTTAGCTGGTGGAATGGGAACAAGAATGAGTCCTTTAACAAAAGCTGTAAATAAACAACTATTACCAATATATGACAAACCATTAATATATTATCCTTTATCAATTTTAATGTTAGCAAAAATAAGAGATATTTTAATTATTGTAAATAAGGGGCAGTTAAGTCAATACAAAAAATTATTTATTAATGAAAAAAATCTTGGGATCAAAATCAGCTTCAAAGAACAACCAAGCCCTAAAGGTTTGCCAGATGCATTTATACTAGGTGAAAAATTTATTGATAATTCAAATGTAGCTTTAATATTAGGTGATAATTTTTTCTATGGTCAAAGCTTATCCAAATTATTACACAATAGTGCTAAACTTAAACATGGTGCAAAAATAGTTCTTCATAGTGTAAAAAATCCAGAGTTATTTGGTGTTGCAAAAATTAATGAAAAAAATAAAAAAATTTTAAAAATTGTAGAGAAGCCAAAAAAATTTATTTCAAATTTTGCAATCACTGGACTGTATTTTTTTGATAAAAAAGTTGTTCATTTTGCAAAAAAATTAAAGCCTTCAAAAAGAGGTGAGCTTGAAATAATTGATCTTATCAATCAATATAAAAAATCAAATAAATTATCAGCAGAATACATCGGCAGAGGCGGTGCCTGGTTAGATACTGGATCAATAAGTGATTACTACAAGACTTCTGCTTTTGTGCAAGCAGTTGAAAATCGACAAGGTTTTAAAATAGCTTGTCTAGAAGAAATCGCTTTATCAAATGGATGGATTAATAAAAAAAATATACTTGACGCAATAAAATTTTATGGTAATTGCGAATATTCTGCATATCTAAAAAAACTTATTTAATGATTAAAAAAACAAAATTTAAAGATCTTGTTATTTATGAGAAAAATACCTTTAGAGATAAAAGAGGCTATTTTAGAGAGCTTTATCTTCAAAAGCATTTTAAAACCAAATTTCCTTTTGATATTATGTCATATTCAAAAAAGAATGTTTTAAGAGGATTGCATCTTCAATTAAAGAATAGTCAAAAAAAACTACTTACTGTATTAAAAGGAGAAATATTTGATGTATGTGTTGATTGTCGGAAAAATTCAAAAACTTTTGGTAAGTATTTTTCTATAAAACTTTCAGATAGAGAAAATAAGTCTCTATTTATACCAGCTGGATTTGCTCATGGAATGTACGCACTTACAAATAACGTCATTATTCATTATAAATGTTCGAATTATAGACATATCAATTCAGAAACTGGTATTAAATGGGATGACAATGATTTAAAAATCAAGTGGCCATCAAAAAAAGTAATCCTTTCAAAAAAAGACAAAAAAAATATCAGTTTTAAGGAGTTTAAAAGACTTATTAAAAGAAGTTAAGAATTATGGTAGCGGGAAGTGGGATCGAACCACTGACCTCGGGCTTATGAGTCCCGCGCTCTAACCAACTGAGCTACCCCGCCTTATTTTAGTTTAAATGATTTATAATCGTTTGTTATTTTGATTCAATATCAATTAGTGTAGATAAAACTTAGATTTTGCTAAAAAGCTTTGTTTATTAAAAAATAATAAACCCAAATAAAAGTAAACCAGTCGATGCTGCAGCTGAGAAGTAAAGTTTTCTCTTATATTCATTTTTCTGATTATTTTTTACTCTATTTAATAAAACATTAATATCAGTACTCTTAGGTACATTCTGTGGAGAGCTTTTATCTAAATACTTTGCTACTAGTTTATCTTTTACGGATTGACCTAAGTTTTTCATAATTCAATTAAAGCACGAATTTGAATTTTTTGCAAATCACCTTAGAGCGAAAGATAAATTCCCAGAATACCAAGTCCTAAAATCAACGATGAAAGAATATATAGATTTTTTTTAAATTCTTTACTTTCAGACTCTTGAAGCTTGGATTTTAAAACGTTTATGTCGACTCTATTTGGTTTAACTTTTTGTGGTTTTAAAGGCTTTTCAGAATAACTACCACCATTTGGGGTCTCGATACTAGTCATTTGTTCTGTAAAGCCTTTATCACTCATGCCAAATTTAAACATTAAACTCTTAAAGATACAATTTTAACCAAGTTCAAAGTGGGTCACTATTTGGTTGACACATGTTCATTTTGGGTTTCATATTAAATTTTTAATAAATTATGAGCCTAAGACAGATAGATTTTACAAAAGTCCTTTCAGACGATCAAGTTTATGATCACATGATGGATAGCTATGAACAGTTAGGAAGAGACTGGATAGTTCATCAATGGAATTGGATGACCAATACTTACTCTGCTTTTAAAGATCATTATAAATATTTAATTATAATTTCTTTAGTTGAAAAAACCTTACAATTTTATGATCAGATGAATATTAAATATACATTTGATCAATTTTACTCAAAACCAAATCTTCAAATTGAAAAATTTAGTATTTCTGAACTTTGTGAAAAACTTCAGTTGCCTAAAGAAACTGTAAGACGAAAAGTTTTAGAACTTGAAAAATTAGGTGTATTAAAAAGACAAAAAAAACAAATAATTATAGATCGTTCAGTCTTTCCACAAGTAAAACCTGAAAGACAATTAAAATTAACTTCTAAATATATTTATTTGGTTTCTCAAATATTAAATAAAGATAAAATTTATTCAAAAAATCTAGATGCAAAATTAATTGAATATACAATGAAAAGAAACTTTAGTATTTGTTGGAGATGGTTTTATAGAATGCAAATTCCTATGGTTATAGGATATCATGAAATGTTTGAAGATGTAGCAACATTTCATATATGGGGAACTGTAGCAATGAACCAAGCTTTTAACTATAAAAGAAATTTAAATGGTACAAATGTTTACAATTTAACTCCTGACTATATGACATTTAATAAAGGTCTTATTGAAGAAGGAGGACCTTCAACTGGCGTAAGTGCGATGTCGATATCTGATATGACAAACATCCCTCGAGCAACAGTAATTAGAAAATGTAAATATCTTGTCTCAAATGGTTATTTAAAACTTAATGACAAAAAACAATATGTAATGACTGGTTTTAATATCTCCAGAATACTTCCCTATCAAAAAAAAGTTTTTAGAAATAAGGCTAAATTTTTGCGTAAGGTTTTAAATCTTTTAACTATTTCCTAAATTATTTTTCTGTTATTCTGTTATGAAGAAACAATTTTTTTGGGGTAAATATGGGAATAGTAACAACGATTGCACCGGTAGCTTTAGCGCTTATTATGTTAGGTCTAGGTGCTTCATTGACAGTAAAAGATTTTACAAGAGTTGCTCAAAACCCTAAAGAATTTTTTGTAGGATTAGTTTGTCAATTAGTAGTGCTTCCGCTAATTGCATATCTATTAATAATCATTTTAAAGACGCCTACAGAATTAGCCTTAGGTGTAATGTTAATAGCTGCAGCTCCTGGTGGTGTTACCTCAAATGTACTTACAAAATTTGCAGATGGAGACGTAGCTCTATCAATATCTTTAACGGCGATTACAAGTTTAATTAGTATCGTATCAGTTCCTTATGTAGTTTTTTTATCAATTGAAATATTCGATATTACTTACGTTCAAAAAGAAGTTTCAATGCTTGGGATATCTTTAAAAATGTTTTTTGTTGTAACAGTACCAGTGATATTAGGGATGTTGATAAGAAAATTTGCAGATAATTTTATTCTTAATAATATGAAAATTATTCAGAGAATTTCTATTGGATTATTTGTTATTGTTTTTGTTGCTATTTATATTGAAGAGTGGAATAGCATTGTAATGTTTATAACCAAAGCTGGAACCATTGCTTTTATCTTAAATGTTACAATGATGATTGTCGGTTTTTATGTAGCTAAATTTTTTGCAACTGGAGTTGCACAAAGAAGATGTATATCTCTCGAGTGTGGACTACAAAATGGAACATTAGCTGTTTTTGTAGGAACTCAATTATTTGGTACAAATATGACTTACATGGTGCCAACTGCAGCTTACGCTCTGATCATGATGACAACTTCTGTAATTTTTGTACTTATCTTAAGAAGACAGACTTGATTATAAATTTTTAAAATCTGTTCGTTTTAGGGGCTCTAATTGGATCGAGATTGGATATTTTTGCTTCTCAACCTCTATATATAAATTTTTAGATTGAAGTTCATTATTTGTGAGATCATTTTTTATATACCCAAATACTAAATTCTTTTTGAAATTAAATGAATAATTACCTGAAGTCGATCTTCCTATAATCTTATCATCAATATAAATGGGCTCATCATGAAGTAATAAAGGTTTACCTGGCTCACTTTCTTTTAACGTAAACATTGCAAATCTGCTTTTAATCTTATCCTCTTTAATTTTTTCTAATGCTTCCTTGCCTATAAAGTTTACATCTTTCTTTTTACTGATGGTAAAAGATAATCCTGCTTGGTATTGATTTTCTTCAGGTGAAATATCATGCCCCCAATGTAAAAAACCACTTTCCATACGCATAATATCCATTGCATGCATACCACAATTTGAGAGATTAAAATCTTTGCCTTTATCAATGATTAATTCAAATATTTTTTTTGCATCTTTAAATTCTACATATAATTCATAACCTAATTCGCCTACATAAGATAATCTTTGCGCCCAAATCTTAGTTCCCTCTATTGAAATATATTTTGCTGTTCCAAATTTAAAATTCTCATTATCAAAATTATCTTCAGACACTACTTTTAAAAGTTCTCTGCTTTTTGGACCAAATAATCCAAAAACGCAGAGATCATCAGTAATATCTTTTAACTCTACATCTTTTGAAATGTGTTTTTTAATGTGAAACTTATCTCTTTCTCTTGTTGCGGCAGAACTTATTATTCTAAAATGATTATTTTCAATACAAACTACTGTTAAATCTGTCTCTATTCCACCATCAGAATTAAGCATATGCGTATAAACACATTTCCCAGCTTCGTTTTTAATATTTGCAGTGCAAATTTTTTGCAGTTCTTGATGAGCTTTATTTGATTTTATTTCAAACTTAGAAAAAGGGGTTAAATCAAATAAACCAACATTTTTAATTGTATTATTTGTTTCATACTCTGCGGAAGGGTACCAGCTTTGATAATTATAACTATATTCATACTCTGCTTTTTCTCCATCAAGTGCAAACCACATCGGTCTTTCATAACCACCTGAAACTCCAAAACATGCCCCAAAGCTCTTTAAATCGTCATGATGAGGTAGAGTCTTAATGTTTCTAGATGTTTTGTGTTGTTTAAATGGCCAATGCATTCCATACAAGTCGCCTAACGACTCTGTAATTCTCTTTTTGATAAAACCTAATTCGGAATGGAATTTTTGAAATCTTTTAATATCATAGCTAAATATGTCTTGATTTATATGACCAGTCATCAACCATTCTGCTGTAACTTTACCAACGCCTCCTCCACTTCCAATTCCAATACTATTTAAACCACAACAAACAAAAAAGTTCTTAATTTCTGGAACTTCACCCAATAAAGTATTTGTATCTGGAGTAAAAGACTCTGGACCTGAAAAAAATTTTCTAATACCTGCTTTTTCTAAAATTGGAAACCTATCAATTGCAGATGCTAAATAAGGTTCAAAATGCTCAAAATTTTCCTGAAACTCACCAAAAGAAAAATCCTCTGGCACTTTATTTGTTTTGTTCCAGGCAGGTATTGAATTTCCCTCAAAAATTCCAACTAATATTTTACCAGCATCCTCTTTAATATAAGTTCTATTATCAAAATCTCTAATAACGGGCAAAGTCTTAGAAAGATTTTCTATTGGCTCAGTTATTATATAAAAATGTTCAGCTGGATATAAAGGAATGCTTACTCCAGCTTTTTCCCCTATTTGTCTTGACCACATACCAGAAGCTAAAACAATATATTCACATTCAATTTTTTTACCGTTAACTTTTACTCCAGAAATTTTTCCATCCTTAGTCAAAATTTCATCTACTGGAGATTTTTCAAAAATTTTTGCTCCATGCATTCTTGCACCTTTGGCAAGCATATGGGTTACACCTGATGGATCAGCGGCACCATCACCTGGCATTAAAATTCCCCCTATTACTTCATTAGTGTTAATTATTGGATAATTTTTTTTAATTTGATCTTTATCTAAAATTCTTACATCAACATCATAAAGTTGTGCAGTAGTTGCTTGTCTTTGAAGTTCTTGCCATCTTCCTTTGTTTTGAGCAATTGAAAGTGCACCGTTTAGTCTTAAACCTGCTGAGTGATCAACTTCTTTTTCAAGCTCTTTGTATAAATCTAAAGTATATTTTCTTATTTTGGTTATTGCTGCTGAAGGACCTAATTGACTTACGAGTCCAGCGGCATGCCAGGTTGTTCCTGATGTTAATTGATCTCTTTCTAATAGAACTGTATCCTTCCAGCCAAATTTTGCTAAATGATATGCTACCGAACATCCAACTACTCCACCTCCAATAACAACAACTTTTGTGCTACTTGGTAGTTTCTTGTCCATTTAATTAATTTTTGATTGCTTCTCCTGGGTCAACATATTGATGTCCAAATACATCTGCAACTGCTTTATAAGTCACATGTCCCTTATGAACATTTAATCCTGCTAAAAAGTTTTTATCTTCACCCAAAGCTTTTTGGTAACCTTTATTTGCTAATTTTATTAAGTAAGGAAGAGTTGCCTTATTAAGTGCAAAAGTTGAAGTTCTGGGAACTCCACCAGGCATATTGGCAACACAATAATGAACTACATCATCTACAATATAAGTAGGATCTCCATGCGTTGTTGGTTTACTCGTCTCAACACAACCTCCTTGATCAATAGCCACATCGACTATCACAGATCCTCTTTTCATAAATTTTAACATATCTTTAGTAACTAATTTTGGTGCTTCAGCTCCTGGAATTAATACACCACCAACTAATAAATCTGCTTCAGCGACTAATTTATTTAAATCTATCTTATCACTTTGTTGCGGAATGATCTTATCACCAAACATCTGGACTAATTGTTTTAATCTTGACTCCGACTTATCAACAATATGCACCTTTGCTTGCATACCAGTAGCAATTACAGCAGCATTTTCTCCAACAACACCGCCTCCTAAAATTACAACTGTTCCCCCTGTAACTCCAGGTGCGCCACCTAATAAAAGACCTCTACCCTTTTGATTTTTTTCTAAACAATGTGCCCCAGCTTGTACTGACATACGTCCTGCAACTGCACTCATTGGCGCTAGTAAAGGCAATCTACCATTATCATCAGTAACAGTTTCATAAGCTATATTAATGCTTTTAGATTTTATTAATCCTTCTGTTAACTCTTTTGCAGCAGCTAAATGAAGATAAGTATAAATAATTTGATTTTCTCTTATCATGTCCACCTCTACTTTCTGTGGCTCTTTAACTTTAACAATTATTTCAGCATCATTAAAAATATCTGAAGCTTTATTTACTATCTTTGCACCTGCTTTTGTGTATTGCTCATTTTCAAAACCAGCTTCAAATCCACCGTTATTTTCAATTAAAACTTCGTGCCCCTCTGAAGTCAAAGCTTTTACACTATCGGGTGTTAGACCAATTCTATTTTCTTGAGGTTTAATTTCTTTAGGTACACCTATACGCATTATCTTTCTCTTTAATTAATATAGATATAAAAATATAAGATTATTAGTTCTTTTGGTTTTTTTGATAATTAGTGATACCAGTTCGTAGTTTATCAATAATCTCATCAATATGTTTTTTCTCACATATAAATTGTGGAGCAATTATTAAACAATCACCTGTTGCTTTAAAATTGACACCAGCTTCATAACATGATTTGAAACATTCATAACCAGCTTTGCCGGGTTTACCTTTCATTTTCATATCAATTCCACCCATCATTCCATAACCTCTAATGTTCTCAACTGACTCTAGGTCTTGAAGAGAAAATAAACCTTTTTGGAAATATGGAGCTAAGTTTTTTGCTCTATTAAAAATATCATCTTTTTCAAAAATATCTTGGACAGCTAATGCGGCTGCTACAGCGACTGGAATTCCTGAATATGTATAACCATGAAACAGTTCTACTGAACCCATTGGTGATGCATCCATCACAGCATCGTAAATTTCATCTTTACATGCAACCACTCCCATTGGAACCACGCCATTTGTTGTTGCCTTGGCCATTGTCATTATATCTGGTGTAACACCAAATTCATGTCCTGCAAAAGAAGATCCTGTTCTTCCCCAGCCTGTAATTACTTCATCAAAAATTAAAAGTATTCCATGCTTATCACAAATTTCTCTAAGTTTTTGTAAATAACCTTTTGGTGGTACTAGTGTTCCGGTAGATCCTGCGATTGGTTCAACAATACATGCAGCTATATTTTCTGGACCAAAATTACTTGCTATTCTCTCTAAATCGTTAGCTAAGTCTCCGCCAGTTTCAGGTTGCCCACTTACGAATTTGTGCTCTGGTAAATGTGTGTGTCTCATATGTTGGACACCTGGCATTAAGATACTTGCAAATGTTTTTACATTATTGATCATTCCCCCAACTGATACACATCCAATGTTCATTCCATGGTATCCTCTTTCTCTTCCTACAAATCTAAATCTATGTGCATTTCCTTTAGCTCTATGATAAGCAACAGCTATTTTGATCGCTGTTTCAACTGCAGTAGATCCACAAATTGTATAAAACATCTTATTAAGATTTCCTGGAGTATGTTTTGAAATTTTAGTTGCTAATTCAAATGAACCTCCAAAACCTTGTTGAAAAGGTTGAGCGTAATCTAAAGTTTCTAATTGTTTAGTAACCGCTTCCGTAATTTCTTTTCTTCCATGTCCTAAAGGATTACAAAATAACCCTGAGCTCGCATCAATTTGTGTTTTGCCGTGATGTGTTTTTAGGTAAACACCTTTTGCTTCTGTAATTAATCTCGGATTTGCTTTAAAATCCTTGTTAGACGTAAATGGCATCCAATGTTCATTTAATGAATTTGGAACTGAAGTGCGGTTTTCTGAGCTCATAGAATCTTTTTTTAAATTTATATTATACTAATCTAAGTTTCTTTAGACTAAATAGGTATAATTAACCACCAAAATAATTGACGCAACTCTTAGTTGTATCAAAATTAACACTTTTTTGTTTTACATCCAGCAAAATTTAATTTTAACTATTAGTAATATAAATCAACAAAGAGGATTAAATGAAAAAAATAATTAGTTTTATTTTAGGATGTTTTGTAGCTCTAAACCTTAGCATTTCTGTTGCGAATTCTGCAGCGAATGAAGTTAGAGTTGCTTACTTTCTAGAATGGCCAAGTCCAAATTTAGAGGACATGCAGAAGAAAAATTTTGCTAAAGCTTTAGGTGTTCCAGTA
This sequence comes from uncultured Pelagibacteraceae bacterium, assembly GCA_902632315.1. Taxonomy (GTDB): domain Bacteria; phylum Pseudomonadota; class Alphaproteobacteria; order Pelagibacterales; family Pelagibacteraceae; genus Pelagibacter. Next base: position 67,065 of record CACPCD010000001.1, on the reverse strand, counting down.
AAATGGACCAACTTTACTAACGGTGGAGCAATGACTGATGCAATGTTAGCGGGAGATATTGATATATCTTACTCTCAAGGATTAGTGCCTTTTATTAATGCGGTAAAATCAAAAGCACCAATTAAACTAGTTGATATTGCTATGGAATACGGAATGGGAGGAACAACTTGTGTTACTTCTAACGCTTCAGGTATTACAAAAGCAAATGCTACTGAATTAGAAGGTAAAAAAGTTGCTGTTCCACTAGGAACAATGGCTGAATATGTTTTCGATGAAAGTATGAAAGTTGTTGGAGCTGACAGAAAAAAAATGGATATTATTCAAATGGATCCTGAAGAAGGAGCTGCTGCTTTAGTAAGCGGTGATGTTGTAATGGCATGTTTATTTGGTGGTAACTCTATTAAAGCTGCAACTGCAGTTGGATCTAGATTGCTTACTGTTCAAGAAGCTAGAGACGCTGGTATCTTAGGTATAGATATTACTTCAGTAACTACAAAGTTTATGAAGGAAAATCCTGAAATGCTAAGAACTTTTATAGAAGTAACTCATGAAGCAAATGCTAGATACAAAGCTGGTAAAAGCAACATGAATGTTATGGCTAAAGCTTCAGAAATGAAAGTTGGTGATATGAAAGAAACGTTAAGTGGTTTCAAATTCTTAACACCAGAAGAAACTAAGCACTCTATGACTAAAGGAAATCTTGATGCATTCTTAAAAGGAATGGGAACACCAAGAGGAAACGTAGACACTAGTTTCTTACCTCTATAATTTTTATAGAGATAGAAAAATTTAATAGGCGCCAATTTTTTAAATTGGTGCCTATTTTTTTAATAAAAACTCTAATATAAAGATATTCTATGAGTGATCTTATTTCTCAGAATCTAAATATGATTTTTAAAACTCCAAAAGGGGAAACAGTTCATGCATTAAAAGACTTAAATTTTACTCTAAAAAAAGGAGAGCTTTTGACTGTGCTTGGACCCTCTGGTTGTGGAAAAACAACCTTATTAAATATCACTGCAGGTTTTATTAGACCAACGTCTGGAAGTATCACTTTAAATAATAAAGAAATAGACGGTCCAGGTGTTGAAAGAGGAATGGTTTTTCAACAAGGAGCTTTGTTTGAATGGTTAACAGTTGCTGAAAATGTAAACTTTGGATTAAGAATGAAAAAAGAAGATCCAATCAAAACTTCAAAGAGAGTAGACGAATGGTTAGAAATTGTTGGTCTTAAAGGTTTTGGAAATACTCCAACCTATCAACTATCTGGTGGAATGCAGCAAAGAGTTGCTCTTGCAAGATGTCTTATAAATGACCCAGATTTAATTCTAATGGACGAACCTTTAGGAGCACTAGATGCTTTAACAAGAGAAAAGATGCAGTCTTTAGTTTTGAAAATTTGGAAAGAAACTGGAAAAACAATTATTTTAATTACACACTCAGTCGAGGAAGCTTTATTACTTGGTGAAAGATTATATGTGATGGCTCCACGACCAGGTCGTATACATAAAGAATACAATCTTCCATTTGCATCAATGGGACTTAAACAAGATTTAAGAGAAATTAAAAAGAATAAAGATTTTTCTGCTAAGAGAGAAGAAATTTTAGAGATGATTTGGAATATGGAAGAAGAAATTATGGGGAAAGAAAATTAAATGTTTACACAAATAGTAACATTTTTAATATTTTTTGCTGTTATTGGCTGTATCCTTTATGGCAGGCGTCTTATCAAAACTGAAAAAATTGATGCGGTTTTTGGAAATCCTGAGAGAGCATTGGGTGGAACACATTGGGTTATTGTTGGGAGTAGTTTTCTTCTTTTAATTTGGCTTTACTATTCTTGGGATATCGCAAAAGGTTTTTATCCAAAATCTGCTAATGAACTTTGCCAAGTAGGAAAAGTAAATGACTCTTTATTAGGTTTGAAATATCAATTTCCTATAGATGAAAGAGAGTTTAAAAGTACTTCTCAAATTAAAAAAGAAAATAAGAACCTAGAAAAGATCTCTATTGAGATTAAAAACTCTAAAGAACTCAATAATGAGCAAAAGACTATTCTTTTAAGTTTTATAAAAAAAACAAATGAATTAATTCCTTTATTGACTAACGAAGATTTACTTGAAAATGAAACTAGACAAAAAATTGATGATATAACCGGTAAAATTAATCTTTTAACAGAAAATTTTCAAAAACAAGATTATCCGTTTGAAACTGAGCAAGAACTAAATGAAAGACTTAAAGCAGTAAAAGAAGAAGGTGGTTGGGGTATCACAAAAATAGATGCGGGTTCTGGAAGTATTGAAAATACATTAGAGGTACCTCTCGTGCCAGCTACAAATAGAGGCTTAAAATTTCATGCAGCTGCTCAAGAGTTAAATTTGATAAGTGATGAATTTTTTAAATTAAGAAACCATAATCCAGAATTCAAAAACAAAATTAAAGAAATTAAAAATGAAATTAAAGTTTATAGAAATGATTTAAATGATAGTGAGGAAATTGCATCCACATACGCAAAGAATATTGTCAAAATTGCACGAAGAATAGAGTTTGCAAGTATTTATCCACCTAATGCATTAAATAAAATGCAGAATGCTATTATCAAATTTGATAACGCTCAATTAAATGCTCAAGGCGGTTTAAGATTTATAGATATCTTTTTGTTTCCAGCTGGTACAATTGTTGCTAGTGGACCAAGTTGTTCGGAACAAGGTTCTGGAAGATGGTTGCCGAAACCATCTGATACTTTTAATAAATTTGTATTAATGTCAAAACCAAGTGTTGGTTATAAGGATATACCCCTTTTATGGATCAAGATGGTAGATATAAGTACTTGGATCGGTTTTATAATGCCAGATTGGATTGCAGATGTTTTACCGGGTGAATATCCAGTTCATAGTAAAGATGGAATAGTTAAACAAAATTTTAAAGGAGCAGTTCTTAAATTTGTCACAGGTGACTTTAAATTACTTAAGATACCTGTTCCCTACGGTCATATTTGGGATTCATTTATGAGAGTATTTTTGGGATTAGTTTTTGGTATCATTATTGGTGTCCCATTGGGATTATTTATGGGATTAAATAGATTTGCAAAAGGTTTTTTTGATCCATTAATTGAACTTTACAGACCAGTTCCTCCTTTGGCTTGGGCACCATTAATTATCTCCGTTTTAGGAATTGATAATACAGGTAAAGTTTTCTTATTATTTATGGTGTCGTTGTCTATTATGATTATTTCAGCAAGAGCTGGTGCATCAGGAACACAATTATCAAAAATTCATGCTGCTCACTCTTTAGGTGCTTCTAAGAAACAAATATTAAGGTATGTAATTTTTCCCAATTCATTACCTGAAATTTTAACAGGAATAAGAGTTGCTGTTGGTATGTGCTGGGGAACTTTAGTTGCAGCAGAATTTTTAGCGGGAACGACAGGAATTGGTTTCGTTGAAAACGTGGCTAAAAAGTATTTCCAATATGAGGTTATTTGGATCACTATTTTTATAATGGGAATGCTTGGTCTTTTATTTGATATTACATTGAGAAAGATTATAGATAAAACTATCCCATGGCGTGGTAAAGGTTAATGTTTATTTGATTCATTAATCTAATGAGAGATGTTAAATGATTAATTGGGGAATTTTAGGCTTAGGAAGAATGGGCTCAACATTTGCGAATGCTATAAATGAAACCTCTAATTCAAAGTTAATAGACATAGCAAGTAAGTCTGGAAAAACTTTTAATGACTTCGAAAATAAGACTTATGAAGATTTGATCAATAATAAAGATATTGATGCAGTATATATCTCAACTTTAAATAATACCCACAAAGATTTAATTAAATTATTAAGTGATAAAAATAAAAAAATTTTATGTGAAAAACCAGTTTCTATGAATTTAAAAGACATGTTTGAAGTTGAAAAAATTATTTCAGAAAAAAAAATTCAATTTTATGAAGCAATTGCATATTATTCTCACCCCCAAACAATAGAATTGCTAAATTTAATTGAAAATGACGAGATAGGAGAAATTAAGACTATTGAAAGTAGTTTTGGTTTCAAAGCAAAATTCAGACCGTCTTCTAGAATATATAATAAAGAACTAGGCGGTGGCTCTATTTTAGATTTGGGTTGTTATCCTATAAGTTTTTTTATGTTATTTGCTAACTCCAAGGATAAAATTTCCCTCAATGATAAAAAATTAAGTTATGCAAAGTCAGGTGTGGATGATGAGGCAACAGCAAATTTAGAATACAATAATAAATTTAAAGGCAAAATTAAAGTGAGTATCAAATCTAATTTAGAAAATAGTTGTGTTATTCATGGAACAAAAGGATCAATAAAAGTAAATAGTCCATGGCTACCAAATAAAGAGACTGTTATTGAAATTTCCAATAAAAATCATTTTTATATAAAACAAATAAAATCTAATTTGTCAGTTTATGCTAATCAAATCGAAAATGTTTCCAAAAGTTTTATGGATGAAAATTTGAAAAATAATCTATTTGGTATAGAAAAATCCTCTATCAGTATGCGTTTAATTAATGATTGGATGAATTAATAGACACTATGAATACTGGTCAGTTAAAAAATATCATAAAAACAATTCTCATAAAACATGATTTATCAAATGAACATGCCAAAATTTCAACAGACGCACTTATAAATGCGGAACTTGTTGGGGCGTATGGGCATGGTCTTGCAAGATTAAAAATGTATTGTGATCGAATTAAAAAAAAAGTAATCAACCCTAAACCAAAAATAAAAATAAAAAAAATCTCAAATTCTATTTCACATATTGATGCTGATGACAGTATTGGATTTGTTGCTGCTGATATAGCAATTAAAACAGCAATTAAAAATGCACAAAAAACTGGTATTGGATTAGTTGCAGTGAAAAATAGTGGTCACTACGGTCTATCAGGGTATTATGCAGAACAAGCTGTCAAAAAAAAATTAGTTACCATGATTTACACAAATGCCCCTCCTGCGGTTGCACCGCATGGATCATTAAAGAGTTTATTTGGGACTAATCCAATTTGTTTTGGTACACCAACTGGATCAAAAATTCCTTTTATCTTAGATACCTCTATCTCAATGATTAACAGAGGAAAAATAAGAGTAGCAGCGAGGGATAATAAAAAGATTCCCGAAGGTGTTGCGCTAGATAAGTATGGAAAACCCACCACTGATGCAAAAAAAGCATTGTTGGGAGTTCAATTACCTATCGCTGGCTTTAGAGGATCTGGGTTAGCTTGGATGGTAGATATTTTAAGTGGTGTGCTTACTGGTGGTAATCATTCTGGTCGTGTAAAAGATCCTTTTGATGATTTTTCAGGCCCTCAAAATATAGGGCATTTGTTTATCACATTTAAAACAAATTTATTTGTCAAAGATTATAATAATAGAATTAAAGAAAATATTAAAAGAATAAAAAAACTACCTAAAATTAAAGGTGTAAAAGAAATTGTTTATCCAGGACAAAATAAATATAAAAGGCTTAAGATGAATTCAAAAAATAATATAAAAATTTCAAACAGTATCAAAAAAGATTTAGAATTTTTAAAAAATTAATTATGCTCTCAAATAAAGAAATTGTCTGCCCAAATAATTTATTAAATGTAGCTCACAAAAAAAAAGGTGTAAAAGTAGCAATTGTTAATGCTGGTAAGCCATTGCCAATGTTATCAGTTCAGGATGCGGTAAATGAAAATTTAATTGAACCTATATTTATAGGAGATGAGAAAGAAATTTTAAAATGCGCTGATGATTTAAAATGGGACATTTCAAAATTTGAAATTATTAACGAACCTATTGAAAACAATACTGCTGCAGTTGCTGCAAAACTTGCAAGTAAGGAAAAAATTAGAATAATTGTTAAGGGACATATTCATACTGATGTTCTTATGAAAGAAGTTCTTAAAAGGGAATATAACTTATTAGGAAAAACAAGATTAAGTCATATCTGGCATATGTCATTAGGAAAAGAAGATAAGCCATTAATAATTACTGACGGTGCATTAAATGTTTTACCTAATGTTAAAACTAAGATGCATATTTTAAAAAATGTAATTGATTTTTCAAATCGAATTGGAATTGAAAGACCAAAAATTGCTATATTATCTGCAACTGAAGAAATTTTAGATAGTATTCCAAGTTCTAAAGAAGCTGAAGAGATTACAAGACTTGCAAAAAAAGAAAATTTAAATGCAGATGTTTTTGGTCCATTGGCATTTGATAATAGTATTTCAAAAAAATCAGCATTAATCAAAGGTATTAAAAGTGATGTTGCGGGTGTGGCAGATGTATTGCTTGTGCCTAGTGTAGAGACAGGAAATGCTCTAGTAAAAATGTTAATTTATTTTTGTGGCGCTTGTGCAGCAGGAGTAGTGGTTGGTGGAAAAGTACCTGTGGTCATCACCAGTCGTTCAGATGAAGCGCCTGCAAGATTGGCATCAATAGCAGCAGCAGTTGTAGCGTTAGATTAATTGTTTGATTGAAATAAAATCTAATTTGCTTTAAATAATTCAACAATAAAATTAAATTTTATGGCAATTAAATATCTTAAAAAATCTCCGAAAACTCCCTCGACTGATGACACTAAAACAACTGAGATTGTAAAAAATTTATTAAAAGAAGTTGAGGTTTCAAAAGAGCAAGCCTGTATAGATTTGACTAAAAAATTTGACAATTATAGTGGTGAAATAATTGTCTCAAAAGAAAGAATTGAGAAAATTAATAAAGAATTAGATCAAAAAACAAAAGATGATATTCAATTTTCGCATGAAAGAGTAAAAAAATTTGCTGAGGCTCAACTAAAAAATTACGGTCAAGATTTTGAAGTTGAACTTTCACCAGGTCTTTATGCTGGTCAAAAATTGATACCTGTAAATACTGCGGGTTGTTATATTCCAGGTGGAAGATATGCTCATATTGCTTCTGCAGTGATGAGCGTGACAACTGCGAAAGTTGCTGGGGTAAAAAATATTATTGCGTGTAGTCCTCCAAAAGAAGATGTAGGTGCTCATCCTGCAATTATATATACTGCTAATTTATGTGGCGCTGATGCAATTTTAAACTTAGGTGGAGTTCCTGGTATTGCTGCGATGACAAATGGTTTATTTAAAAATCCACCAGCGGATATATTAGTTGGTCCTGGTAACCAATTTGTTGCTGAAGCTAAAAGAATTTTATTTGGTAAAGTTGGAATTGATTTATTTGCTGGTCCTACAGAAATTGCAGTCATAGCTGATGATAAAGCAGATGCAGAAATGGTAGCTGTAGATTTAGTTGGGCAAGCAGAACATGGTTATAACTCACCTGCTTGGTTGTATACAACAAGTCATAGAGTTGCAAATGAAGTAATGAAAAGAGTGCCAGAATTGATTTCAGAACTTCCAGAGTTACCTAGAAAAAGTGCTGAGGCAGCATGGAGAGATTATGGTGAAGTAATTTTGTGTGATACCGATGAAGAAATGGCTACAATCAGTGATGAATATGCACCTGAGCATTTAGAAGTGCAAACACAAAATCTTGATTGGTTTCATAAAAGATTAAAAAACTATGGATCACTATTTATTGGTGAGGAAACTACAGTTGCGTACGGTGATAAATGTTCTGGAACTAATCACATTCTTCCAACTAAAGGTGCAGGCAGATATACAGGAGGATTGTTTGTAGGAAAATTTATTAAGACTTTAAGCTTTCAAAGAATGACAAAAGAGTCTACCAAATCTGTTGGTGCTGCTTGTGCTAGAATTTCAAGATATGAGGGAATGGAAGCTCATGCAAGAACTGGTGATGTTAGATTAAGAAAATACGGATTTTCAAATTAATTTTCTGGCTTAAAAATTAAGCACAAACCATTATTACAAAATCTTTTACCAGTGGATGAAGGTCCATCATCAAAAACATGTCCATGATGCACACCACAATTAGCGCAATGATATTCAATTCTTTTCATGCCAAAAGAATAATCTGTTTTAGTATTGAATGCTCCAGGTAAAGCTTCTGAAAATGATGGCCATCCAGTACCGCTGTCAAATTTTGCATTAGATGCAAAAAGTTTTGCTCCACAATTCGCACAATGATAAAACCCTACTCTTTTTTCTTCAAGTAATGAACTTGTAAAAGGCCTTTCGGTTCCTTCGTTAAACATTATATTTTTTTGCTCATCTGTTAGTTCTGGGTTTATAACTTTTTTTGCTGCTGAATATAAATAGTTAATAGGTAAAAGTATTAACGAAATAAAAGATGCACCTAAAACTTTAAGAGTTTTACGTTTTGTGAACATTTTTAGATTTTAATTTTGTCTAAAAAATTATTTCCCCAACTATCTGAACCCTCATCAGATCCATCACAATCTTGTCTATCAAGTATCTTTTGTGCGCCTAATTGTATTAATTTCTCGTCAACTTTTCTTCCTGCTCCGCAGAATATATCATGAGAACTGTCACCTAAAGCACATACGCTATATCTTAAATTTTTTAAATTTTTATCTGAGTTTTTTAGATCATCCCAAAAATCTTCACCATTTGTTGGTAAATCTCCTTCTCCAGTGGTAGAGGTAACTATTGCAACATTTTTCATTTTTGCAAGATCATTCATAGTAACTTGGTTTAATTCTAATTGATTAGTTACAAAACCTTTTGATTTTGCTTTTTCATTTAAAGTGTCTGCAACATTCTCTGCTGTACCTGACATAGATGCCCATAATATACTTAAATTATTTTCCATAATATTTTATCTGTTATTTATTAGAGAAAGTTTTTTCTTTATCGGAAGCATTTTCCTTTTTAGAGGCACTTTCTTTTTCCTCATTATATTTTTTAGAATTAATTCTATTGTCAATTACATTTGCAAAATTGTGATTGACATCTCGATGTCCTGCCTCATCGTCTCTAATTACTCGAACTACATCTTTTAGGGTTGAATGCAAAGGAAGGTTCCAATAATTTATTGCAACTTCTGGAGCAGGCTCATCTGGAATTGTGCCACTTTCTAATTCATGAAGGTATTCAGTATAACTTATCACCGCTTCTTCTTCAAAGTATCCAACAATTCGATGTGCAGTTCTTTGAGAAACTAAATAGATTATTGCATAAGTTATTATAAATATAAATTGAGCTATAAGGATTATAAATCTTTCAATAAAAGTTGGTTTAGCAACATGTATAAAGGTCATTAAATGCATTCTTTCATTCTCAGCTTCATCTAATAAAGTTTTTATCCAACCTCGATCATCTTCCATTTTTCTCAAAGATTTTAAATGGAGTAGCATACCTGCAACCATGCCAGGGACTGCTGCGATTGTTTCAAGAACAACTGCTCTATGACCATACCTTTTCTTAAAAAAAGTATCCGCTAAAAATCTTAAAAACTTTGTAAATGACAAAGCAACTTTGTCACTTAGGTTTTTAGGCATGTAATGTTTGTTTAATTCTTCCATATAACTTAAATAACCACTCTACAGAAAATTGCTATGTGCCAAAATTGTCTTCAAAAGATGAGGTTTTCAAAGGAAATATAATGTCTCTCTAATTATATAAATTGTTAAGACAGACATAAAAATAATTATAAATAAATTAATGTATTTCCATATCTTATCACTCTGAGCATATTTTGAGAAATAGGTGGATAAATATCCTAATCCAAAAAAGAATAGAAATGATGCGATTGAAGCTCCCACTCCGAAATAAATTTTTTCATTTAAAAGAAAATTTTTTGAAAAATTTCCCAAGAAAAATACAGTATCTGAATAAACATGAGCATTTAGATATGTAAAACTAAGTGTCTTAAAAAAAATCTTTAATTGTGAGATCTCTTTTACATCACTGTTAAAATAAACATTAGTTCGCAACGTTTTTATTTTAGAATAAATGAAATAAATTAAAAAAATTATTAAAAGAATATTCAATGTGAGTTCAATGAATATGTTGAAATACTGATGAAAAAAATGGAATAAAAAAATTCCTAAGAAAATCAATAATAAATCTGAAATAGAGCAAATTATACAAACTAGAAAAACAAATTGATTTTTTAATCCCTGCTCTATTACAAAAATGTTTTGTGCCCCTATAGCCAAAATTAAACTTAGGCCTGTGAAAAAACCTAATACAAGATATTCCATGATTTAAATTTAAATCTTATTTTCAATAAGATTGAATAAATCAGTTTCTGAAATTGTGTTCATAAATTCCTTATGATTTTCGTAATAATCTTTAAACTTAAGTTCCTTAAAATTTTTTATTTCCAACTTTAATCTATTTCTATTATTTCTATTAAGTATGATCCCTAAGCCGTGATCTGCAATGCATGTATATGTATCTAAATTTTCAAGAGTTCTACACTCAACAATAGCTTTCCAAACATCTCCATTCCAGCTCGAGTGAGTTTGAGGTATTGTCTGGTGCCATATTTTTGAAGGAAGACAATCATGTACAATTATTATTCCGTTGTCATTTAAAAATTTTACCGAATTTTTTATATCTCTTAAAACTTGTTCATATTCATGGAGACCATCTATAAATATTATGTCAAAACGTTCTTTGTTTTCTTTAAAAAAGTCATCACTCGTCATTCTATGAGTTCCACCATCATATGGATCCACGCCAATTCTTTGATCAATTTGAATTCTTGAAAAATTTACATCAGATTGACAGCCTATTTCTAAATATTTTTTGTAACTTTTAATTTTTATGATCTTATTAATTATGTCAAATCTATTCTGATATTGATGCCAATCATAATTAAGTTTTTTATAAAACTTTTCTCCAAGTAAATAAAAAAACATTCTTCGGAAAAAAATTGTTATTCTGCTAGGTATATACTGATTTAAGTCCAAAAAAATTTTTTATGATTTATTCTGGATTTGAAGTCAAAGTTTTAATCTCTAAAATATTATCATTAGGATCTTTGACAAAAAAAGTTTCTTGCTCATACTTTGTACCTTTAAATCTTAAATAAGGTTCATCGTAATATTTTGCACCTTTTTCTTTTAATCGCTTTTTAAGAGTATCAAAATCTTTTCTGGATAAATGAACTCCAAAGTGAGGAACTGAAACATTTCCCATATCAACATCATGTCTCTCGCTATCTAGTTTATGCTCACTTGCATGAAGAGTTAATTCATTACCCCAAAAATCAACATCAGCCCATTCTTGTGCTGAATTGTCTAATCTACATCCAAGTGTTTCGCTATAAAACTTTTTAGCTGTTTCTAAATCTCCACACGGAATTGCTAAATGAAAACAATTAGTATTTCTGTACATAATAAATCCTTTAAAAAGTTAATAAAGTAACTATATATCCATCAATTTTTGATATCAAGCTAACAAAATATTATGAATGATTATTTACAATCTATAATTGACCGAGATCCTGCGGCAAAATCTAAATTAAGTTTAATATTAACTTACCCAGGAGTAAAAGCTATTTTTTTTCATAAATTTGCAAACTTTTTTGCAGTTGCAAAGTTTGACTTAATAGCAAAAATTATTTCTCAGTTTTCAAGATTTTTAACTGGAATTGAAATACATCCTAAAGCGAAAATTGGAAAAAATTTATTCATTGATCATGGCATGGGAGTAGTGATTGGAGAAACGTCAGATATTGGAGATAATGTAACAATTTATCATAATGTTACTCTTGGTGGAATATCTCCAAGTATTAATGCAAATGAACAAAGAGATTTAAAAAGACATCCAACATTACAAGATAATGTTGTAGTAGGTTCTGGTGCACAAATATTAGGACCAGTTGTTGTTGGTAAAAATTCTTTAATTGGAGCTAATGCAGTTGTTACAAAAGATGTACCTGAAAAATCAATCATGGTTGGAATCCCTGCTAAAAGAATTGGGGATGCTACAAAAGGATTCAAACCTTATGCAGTTACTGATAAAGAAGATTAATGACACACATAAGAAATAATTTTACTGACTCAATTGGTAATACACCTTTGATTAAATTAAAAGCAGCTTCAGAAATTACAGGTTGTAACATTTATGGTAAAGCAGAATTTATGAATCCTGGTGGATCTGTAAAAGATAGAGCAGCTCTTGCACTTCTCAAAGATGCTCAAGAAAAAAAATTAATAACAAAAGGTGGAATAGTTGTAGAGGGAACTGCGGGTAATACTGGTATTGGATTAGGACTTTTAGGTAACTCACTTGGTTATAAAACAATTATCGTAATGAATGATAACCAGACACAGGAAAAAAAAGATACTATTAGAAATTTAGGAGCTGAATTGAGATTAGTTCCAGCTAAACCGTATAAAGATGAAAATAATTTTGTAAAAATTGCTGGTCGTTTGGCTGATGAACTAAAACCAACAAACAATAATGGTGTAGTTTGGGCTAACCAATTCGATAACACAGCCAATGCAAAAGGACACTACGAAGGTACAGGAAAAGAAATTTGGGAACAAACTGAAGGAAAGGTAGATGGATTTGTGTGTTCTTCAGGAACTGGTGGAACAATTTCGGGAGTAAGTAATGCTCTAAAAGAAAAAAATAAGAATGTAAAAATTTACCTTTCAGATCCAAAAGGATCAGCGCTGTACAATTATATTAAAAATGGTGAGTTAAAATCTGAGGGTGGTTCGATAACTGAAGGAATAGGTTCAAGTAGAATTACAAAAAATTTTGAAAACGCAAAAATCGATGATGCTTATTCTATTGATGATCATGAAGCTCTTCCTATTCTTTATGATTTGATTCAAAATGAAGGTTTAAGTTTAGGAACTAGTTGTGGAATAAATATTGCTGGCGCAATTAGGTTAGGAAAAGAATTAGGGCCTGGTAAAACAATCGTAACTATTCTTTGCGATAAGTCAGATAAATACAACTCAAAGATGTTTAATAAATCTTTTTTACAAGAAAAAAAGCTACCCATTCCAAGCTGGCTATAATATCGCATACCAGTAATGTATTAAAACAGTTACAGTTTTGAATAATTTTAACTAATAATTGTAAATTATGAAAAAAATTATTTTATTATTATCTTTTTTAACTTTCACATCTGTTTATGCAGGTATGAGTGATAGCGATAAATCTAAAGCATGGGAATGTAGCGGAATTTATATGGCAAACTATTTCTTACCATCCGGTGAAGACTTTGAGTACAGTATGAAAGAAAAGTCTATGGCATCTGTAAAAGTCATGAAAACATATGCGCTTGAGATTGGAATTTCAGAAAAAGAATGGGATGAAGGTGTAAATAAAGCTGTAGATAAGTACTATGGCTCTAAGTACGACAAAGCTATAACTGAAGAATGTCATTCATTTATAGCATCCACGATTCCTAACGGTGCCGAAAGAGTAAAAAAAGTAGTTCAAACTTTATATTAATTTAACAAAGGAGATAAAATGCCAAAAGCATACTTAGTAGCAGTTCCGAAAGTTACAGACAAAGATATGTTTGCAAAAGAATATGCAAGTAAAGTTGCGGACACACTTAAACCTTTTGATGGAAAGTTTCTTGTAAGAACTCCAAATAAATTAGTCTTAGAAGGAGACGAGCCCACTCTTACAGTTGTGATGGAATTTCCAAACAAAGAAAAGGCTTTAGGGTGGTATAATTCTGAAGCACATCAAAATATTGTTACTCATAGAAGAGCAGCCACAGATCCAAAAAGTACAATTGTTATCTGTGAAGAATCAGACTCTTATTAAAAAAAAGGAGAAAAAATGAAAAAAATAATAACAACATTAGCTTTTGTATTTTTTACAACGTCGGCATTTTCTTATTCTTGTCCGATGCTTTGGGGAGAAGTAGATGAGCTTTTAAAGACAGCAAAAGACAGTGGTAAAACTGCTGCTCAAATTGAAGAAGCTCAAACTTTAAGAGATAAAGGTAAAAAAGCTCATGATGAAGGAAGTCATGAAATGTCTGAAATCTTTTTAAAGAAAGCTTTAACAATTCTTAAAGGTTAAGAATGAAAGCAATCTACACCAGAACTATAGGTGTTTATGACGATAAACTAAATGAAGCAATGGAAATTGCTAAAGGTCTAGCTGAAGTTAGAAAGAAGCATTATCCTGATCATGAAGTTTATTTTTCATTTCAAATTGGTGGAAATCCTAGAACAGTAAGAGAAACTCTTGTTGGTGAACAGTTTACAGACAAAGCATTTCAAAATGATCAAAATATGTCTGCAGATCCAAAATTTATTGATCTTCAAAAAAAAATGAAGGGTGTTTTTAAAGAAGGAACTATTCAGGACGAAATGAGAGTTATATTTAACGATTAAGAGGAATAGATGTCTATATTAAAAAGATATACTGATGCAATTGATAAGAAGGATGAAGCAACAATGAATGAACTTTTACATGATGATTTTAAGTTCACGATGCATAAATCTGGAAATTCTTTAGGAAAAGCTGATGTAATTAAATGGGCGATGAGTGGTGACATCAATCAAGATAAGACAAGAGTTATTTATGAAAATGATGAAGTGGGTGTACACCATTCACTAGTTACATTTAACGATGGAAATGTAGAAGCTGTAATGGCAGTTTATAGGTATAAAGATGGAAAAATTGTTAGTTTAGAAACTGGCGCTACTCCTATATCAAAATAAGTGAAAAAAATTTCAATCATTTTTTTATTTTTAATATTTTCAACATCATTATTTGCTGATGATAATCACCAAAAAGAGTTAGATAGATTATTCATACAATTAAAAAGTGCTATCGACTTTGAAAATTCAAAAAAGATAGAGGATCAAATTTGGAAACTTTGGGTAACTCATCCGTCTAAAAATGGTTTAACTAAATTATTAGCTGATGGGTCATCTGCTATGATGGATAATAAACTTAAAACTGCTTACGATAAATTTACTGAAGTAATAGAACTGGATCCAAATTGGGCTGAAGCTTGGAATAAAAGAGCAACGGTTTTGTATTTAATGGGCAAGTATGAATTGTCTCAAGCAGATATTGATAAAGTTCTTCAGCTTGAAAAAAGACACTTTGGAGCATTATCGGGACAAGGTCTAGTTCAAAGTGCATTAAAAAATTATCAAAAGGCAATCGATAGTTATATAGAAGCTCATAAAGTTCATCCAAACATGAAATCTCCACTAATCATGATTGAACAACTGCAAATGCAAATTAAAAAAGAGAGTATTTAATAATGTTTAAAAAAAAATATTCAAATATACTTTTCATATTTTTTATGGGTCTTGGCATGAGTCTGCTAATGACACTGATAATTACATTCATTAACACGGGTTTCGATCATCTTTATTATAAAAGATTTCTCAAAGCTTGGTCTGTAAGCTTACCAGTTGCAATGATAGCAACCACAATTATAGCTCCTATTGTGCAAAAATTTGTGGATAAGATAACTAAATAATCGTAGTCTTTTAAAATGAGTAATTTATCAGGATATATTTTTCTTCTTTTAGCTATAATTCTTGGAATAGCAGCGAATGGTTTTTTGAAATCAACTAATGGCTTTACAAATTTTTCTCCAACAATTTTTTGTGTTATTTCAATAGTTGCTTGTATTTTTTGTTTAGCTAAAGCAATGAATATTATTCCAGTTGGATTTACCTATGCTACATATGGAGGTTTAACTATCACAGCAGTAACTTTGTTTGGGGTGTTCAAATATAACCAAGTACCAAATATTTATGGAGTGATAGGGATTGCATTAATAATAATTGGTGTAATTTTATTAAATACTCTTGGCAAAACTACTTAGCAACAGGTCTTAAAAGTTTTAAAAACCTTTTATGCACATTCTTGTTAGTCGAAACTAAAATATTTCCAGCTTTTAAAGCACTTTGATTATTCCAAGTTGTGACTATTCCACCAGCTGCTTTGATAATTGGAATTAAAGGATGAATATCCCAAATTTTATTTACCGCTTGAATTACAACATCAATTTTTCCCTCAGCTAAATGTGCGTAGCTAAGTGCATCAGTGCAAGGAAATTGCATTATTTTTAAGATGTAAGGAATTTTTTTTTGTTTTTTAAGAGAAAGCCCTCCATTAAATGCACACGATAATTTTACATTAGGAAATAAAATATTTTTATTTACCTTTATTTTTCTTTTTCTTCCATTTTCAGCTACATAAGCGGATTTACCAGATGTGTTAAAATAATATTTTTTCAAAATTGGAAAATTTGCAAGACCTAATATTGGTTCTCCTTTGTAATTCAAAGAAATCAAGTTACTCCAAGTTGGATTTCCAATTACAAAAGATCTGGTTCCATCTATTGGATCAATAATCCAAGAAAAATCACTTTTAGATTTTTGATGTCCAAATTCTTCTCCTATTATTTGGTGATTTGGAAATTTTTTCTTTATTTCTTTTCTAATAAATTTTTCAAAAGACTTATCGGCACTTGTTACTGGGTCATAGCCTTTACCCTTTAATTTATTAGAGACCACAAAAGGTTTATCTAATTTAGAATAGTAAAACTTGGTTAATTTCTTGGCCAAATTTTCCATAAATTTTGAATAAACTCTATAATCTGAAGGTTTCATTATTAGCACAGGGCACTAATACTATTTAATTCCTATTGATTAAAGCAAAATTTTAAATAATCATTTAAGAATTATATGAAAATAGAATTAAAAGATAACAAGGTTTTTTTCGAAAATCACGGGTCGAAAAAAGAAATTCACCCCTTTTGGCTTAGAGAAAGAGTAAATGGTGATGCTCATGTAGATAAAGGTACACAACAAAGATTATTTGATCCTACAAATCTTCAAGAAAATATTGAAATAGACAATATTGACTTATCTAAAGATTTTTTAGAAGTAAAATTTAAAGATGGAACTTTCACAAAACTAGCAATAACAAATATTTTAAAAGAATTTTCAAACGTTAATGATGTGAAATATATTAATAAAGTTCAATGGGATTCCTCATTAAAAAATTTTAACAATTTTAACTTTAGCGAAAATTTATTTGATAACGAAGAGATGTATCAAGCTTTACAGAGTTTTTATAAATTTGGATTTGTTATTTTTAAAAATGTTCCAACAGAAAATAATTATATCGTAAATTTTGCAAATTCTATTGGAAGTATAAGAAGAACTAATTTTGGAGAGTTTTTTAATGTAAAATCTAAACCCAATCCGAATGATTTAGCTTACACTTCATTGCCACTAGCGCCACATACAGATAATCCTTACCGAAATCCAGTGCCGTGTATTCAAATGTTACATTGTATTGAAAATGAAGTTAATGGAGGCCATTCAACTTTGGTCGATGGTTTTACTGTTACAGAAAAACTAAAAAAAGATTTTTCTGATTATTATAAAATTCTTACCGAAGTAAAAGTAAGATTTCAATTTATTGATGACAGTGTTGTTTTAGAAGATTGGGCAGAAATGATACAGTTAGATGAATACGGTGAATTCAAACAAGTAAGATTTAGTCCAAGACTAGATTTTGTCCCACTAATGGATAAAGAAAAACTAGATTTATATTATGCTGCGAGAAAAAAGATATCTGAACTCTATAATTCAGATAAGTTTAGAATTGAATTTAAACTTTTACCTGGTGACTTATTGATGATGGATAATCATAGATTGCTTCATGGAAGAACCGTTTATGATGCAAATGAGGGTAAACGTTTTCTACAAGGATGCTATATTGACTATGATAGCACCGAAGGAAAATTAAAACATTTAAAAAGAAAATTTAATCTCTAGAAATATTCTCAATTTGTTTTTCTGCATCTCTAATAGACTTTTTATAATCTAGCGCCATTTGATCAGCGCAAATAATATCAATTTTTTCTATCCCAAAAAAATTTAAAATAAATTTTAACCATGGAGTTAAAAAATCTTCATTGCTATTTAATTTGGTGCCTCCAGATGTAATTACTAAATAAGCTCTTTTATTTTTTAATAAGCCTTCTCTTCTCCCATTTGGCTTAAATCTAAATGTCTCTCCTACTCTTGCTGCAAGATCTGACCACGCTTTAAGAGTTGCTGGTGGACCATAATTGTAGATTGGAGCAGATATAATTATGATATCACTATCCTTGAGCTCCTTTACAAGAGTGTCAGATAAATCAAACATTTTTTTATGATGTTCTGTTTGGTCTTTTTTTTCAATTTTCATACCAGACTCCGTCAAACCTGAAACAAAAACCATTTCATCATCTAAATCTCTGTAAACAATTTCATCACCAGGTTTTTTTATTTTATCTAATAATTTTTTTGCGAGAGCTCTGGAGGTTGAACCTTCTTTTCTAGCGCTTGAGTCAATTTGATAAATTTTCATTATTTTTTATCCAAAATTTTGTAAGAATGGAAAAATATTTAATAAATAATATCCCAAAGCTTGTAACTGGTTAGTTAATATTAAAACTCCAGTAATTAAAAGAATTATTCCCCCAACTCTGGATACTAAAGTAATATTTTTTTTGAAGTTTTTTGAAAATATTAGAAATTTTTGTATTAAATATCCTGACAATATAAATGGGATTGCTAGACCTAATGAATAAGAAAACAACAGTAAAATACCTTTATTTAAACTTTCTTCGGTAGCTGCAAGAACCAAAATTGAACCAAGTATAGGACCTATACAAGGGGTCCATCCAAAAGCAAAAGCCATACCAATTAAAATAGGACTATAAAAATTTGTATTAGAGTTTGTTTGTATTCTTTTCTCATAATTAAGAAACTTAATGTTTATTACTCCAATAATATGAAGCGAAAGTATAATTATAATTAATCCTGCGGCTATTCTTAATTCATGAGAATTCTGAAGTAAGACTTGGCCTAGAAATGTTGAAGCTGCCCCAAAAACTATAAAGACTATTGAAAACCCAACTGTAAATAAAATAATTGGAAAAATATTAACTTTTTTATTCTCAATCAATTCATTTAATGAATTTCCAGAAATATAGGAAATATATCCAGGTATAAGAGGTAGGACGCATGGAGATAAAAAACTTATTAAACCAGCTCCGAATGCTACAATTAATTCTATCATTAATTTTTAGATTTATCCTTTTAAGCCTAGATGAGTGTACTTTACGTTAAGATAATCCTTAATTGCCATTGAACCACCTTCTCTTCCATAACCGGCTTGTTTAATTCCACCAAATGGCGCTTCAGCTATAGCAACGAGTGGAGTATTTACAGCTACTGTTCCTGTTTCCATAAGCTCAGAAGCTTTGTGTGCTTTATCCATTGAATTAGTACAAATGTAACTTGATAGACCTAATTCATGATTATTAGCTCTTTCAATTACTTCATCGAAAGTTTTAAAAGATAACATTGGCACTAATGGACCAAAAGGTTCTACTTTCATTATTGTAAAATCATCTTTAACATTGTCAAATATAGTTGGCTCATAATAAAAACCTTTATTAAAACCTTGTGGTCTTTTTCCACCTAAAAGAACTTTTGCCCCCTCTTTTTTTGTAGTTTCTACCAACTCTTCAACTTCATTTAATCTTTTTTTTGTAGTAAGAGGACCCAGCTGAACTGATGGGTCCATTCCATCACCAATCTTTAACTTTTTTGTTTTTTCTATAAATAAATTTACAAATTCATCTTTTTTACTTTCTTGGATATAAAATCTATTGGGAGATATACAAACTTGACCATTGTTTCTAAATTTAGCAGCTATAGCCATGTCGGTAGCTTTTTTAATATCAGCATCATCAAAAACTATAAAAGGTGAATGGCCACTCAACTCCATTGTCACTCTTTGAACTTTATCAGCTGCTTGCTTTAAGATTAATTTTCCTACTCTTGAAGACCCAGTTATAGAAATCTTTTTGATTATATCTGAAGAAATTAATTGTTGAGCTATACTTGGAGGATCGCCAGATAAAAGATTAACAACACCTGCTGGTACCCCACATTCCCTGCAAATATCTACCATTTCCATTACAACGCCTGGAGTAATAACATCTGGCTTAATAATAACAGAACACCCAGCTGCCAAAGCCGTAGAGATTTTTCTTGCCGACAAAACTGCTGGAAAATTCCACGGAGATAATGCTGCTACAACACCTACCGGTTGGTAATAAACATGAACTCTAGTATCCTCAAATCTACTTTCTACAGTCTGACCATAAATTCTTTTTGTTTCTTCAGCATTCCATTCAAAAATATCAGCAGCCCCATTTGCTTCACCTTTAGCTTCTGCAAAAGGTTTGCCAACTTCTAGTGTCATCCATTTAGCTAAGACATCTTGTTTCTCTCTCATTTTATCTGCAATTCGTCTAATGACGTATGACCTTTGCCAAGGTGGTGTTTTTTTCCAAATTTCCAATCCTTTTTCTGCTGATTTTAATGCTCGATCAACATCCTGCGGTGTTGCTTTAGACGCGTGGCCAATAATTTCCTCGTTTGCAGGATTAATAACGTCATATGTTGACTTGTCAGATGATTGACACCACTTTCCATCAATAAATTGGCCAAACTTTTCGTACATAATTTTAATTTAACATTACTATAGGTTGTGTCTACTATGTAATTTTTACACATCAAGTAATTACATATTGATGATACTCTAATCTATTAAAAAAAGGAGTTAATTATGAAAGCATACATAATGGGTAACTACACAGAAAAAGCTTTTCAAGGATTCTTGAAAGATCCAACAAGTGATAGAAAAGCTGTAGTAGAGCAATTAACAAAAGCTATGGGTGGAACAATGCACAGTATGGATATTGTTAGAGGTTCTTATGACTTTGTAGTCGTTACTGACGTGCCAAGTTTTGATGATTTTGCAGCAATTAAGCTTGTTGTTGAAGCATCAGGTGCTGTTAAAAATCTTACAATACTTGAAGCGATTGATTTTACAAAAGCTACGACAAAAGCAAGTAAGATTGGCTATAAAGCACCCGGTCAATAATTTTTAGTATAACTTCCAGCTGCGGACTGGAGGTTATATTAATCCTCATTTACCGTTTTTAATTGGGTCTATAAGAAGTTTTTTGACACTATATTTATATTGACCGTTATTGTAATGAAGTGAATTAAGAACGACAATTCTTGAGTTTTCCATATCAATTAAAATAGCTTGTCCACCATAGCCACCCATACCAAAAACAACTTTATTTTTAAGTCCTGGGTAATCCATATGGAATTGTCCTCCATATGATTTAGTACGATTATATTCTGGTTCACCCTTATTCTCGTTATATTTTTTAGGTATTCTTCTTTTATGGATTTCTTTTAAATATTTACCAACACATGTATCGTTTTGATAATCATCCATCATAGCTTTTGCAATTCTAAGATAATCAAACCTTGTCGCGCTTATATTTGGATGTCCATTTCCATTTTCTTCTCGCTGACCAGTATAACCATAAAGAATACTGTTTTTGATCTTTACTTTATCATTAAAAATCTTTGTATAAAGTTTGTTATAGTCTTCACCAGTTTTAAATTTTATATAGTTTAAAATTAATTGAGTAACAAATCCATTATAGTTATATATTTCCTTAGATTTTTTTGTATCTTTGTTTCTAAAATGCAAGAGCATAGTTGTTTGAATGTCTCTATCTTCATATGCACCTAATTTACTGGTGCCATCTTCAAATTCATCGATATATCTTTGATCTCCAGTGTTCATATTTAAAAAATTAATTATCTTTTGGTTATAATAAATCGAATTTTGCAACTGAGGCCAATCATTCATTGTTGCATCAACTCCCTCAATATAACCTTCACATATCGCATGACCTAAAATATAAGAAGTAACTGACTTACCCATTGACATTGAATAAAATTTTGTTTCATTATTCAAAAACTCTCCCAACCTTTCTTTTGGAGAAAATTCATCGATTAAAACCTGACCATCTTGGTAATATAAATAGCTTAAGATGCCTTTAGTTTTCATTTGCTTTTTTAAATATTTATCTTCAATTAAGTTGAATTTAAAATCGTATGGATTATTTGAGGGTTTAAACTCCTTTAAGTGTGAACTTCTATCTCTATAAGAATATTTCCATAAATAATAAATTAGCGTATCCCTATTTGGGTTTGAATGATAAGCAATATTAGTACCTGATAATTCTTTATTGTTTATCTTAATATTTAGATTGTTAGATCCTTGAAACTTATCGCAATTATTATAATACCAATTATTACTATATTTTGGCTCTTCTTTACATATTGGGTTTTGTTCAAGATTTAAATATTGATGATATCCATTTTTGAAAAGCCACTCATCAAAAATTCTAATTTTAAAATCCTCAGCAAATAGATTGCTTGTAGCTAATATGCTAAACACTAAAATTGTTAGTGTTCTTTTCATTTTTTTAATTTTGATGAGAATTTAAGGTTTTCATTTTTAAATTGAGATTTATTTTTATCAATAAAGTCATCCATTATTTTTACTTTTTCTACTTCAAATTCTGCAACCTTTCTTTCATTAAGGTCTACATATAAAGCAAGAATTTCAATTGTTGAGGCAAGGAATTTTTTTTCTTTGTGAATCATTTCCATTTTATATTGCAGTCTTTTTTTATCATGATCAAAATAAACACAATTAATATCTACTTCATCATTTAGTTGGAGTTCTTGATTATAAGTTATATGAGACTCTACGATCATTGTACTTTTCTTAGTTGTTTTTGCTGATTGTTCACCCATCTGAAAAATATTATTTAACGTATCAGCGCCATATTTATCAAACATTAAGAGATAATATGAAACATTCATATGATCGTTATAATCAATCCAGTCTTTAATAACCTTTTGAGAACTTAGGTAAACAGACATTAAAAATTTAAATGATTAATTCTTTTTGTTGTCGTTATCTACAACCAAACAAATTTCAGATTTTGTTAAAAATCTTTTTCCAGTGCCATTGTCTAAAGAAAACATTCCACCAATACCCTTAACTGCATCAATTGTTAAATCAGTATGTTTCCACTTTTCATATTGGTCATCATTCATATAAAAAGGGACACCTCCTATTTCACCTAATTTAACATCACTGTTACCAACCATATATTCGTTTCTTGGGTAACACATTGGGGCACTTCCATCACAACATCCGCCAGACTGATGAAATAATAGTTCATCTCCATGTTGAGCTTTTAGCTCTTCAATTAATTTTAACGCTGAGTCTGTTGCTTTAACTTTCATAAAAAAATATGGCCCGTGATTCCTCACGGGCCATTATATATAAGTTATCTATTAAAAGAAGCCTAATTTTTTCTCACTGTAAGACACGTGAAGGTTTTTCACCTGTCTGTAATGATTTAACATCATCTTGTGAGTTTCTCTTCCAATACCAGATTGTTTGTAACCACCAAATGCAGCATGAGCAGGATAAGCATGGTAACAATTTGTCCACACTCTACCAGCTTGTATCTCTCTACCCATTCTGTATGCGATATTTCCATTTCTAGTCCAAACACCTGCGCCTAAACCATAAAGAGTATCATTAGCAATTTTTAATGCCTCTGCTTCATCTTTAAATTTAGTTACTGATACTACTGGTCCAAAAATTTCTTCTTGGAAGATTCGCATTGAGTTGTCACCTTCAAAAATAGTTGGTTCGATATAGTTTCCTTTTTCTAAACCACTATTGATTTTTGCAACATTACCACCACAAAGAACCTTGGCACCTTCTTTCTTACCTAAATCAAGATAAGATTTGATTTTTTCCATCTGTTCTAGTGATGCTTGCGCACCAATCATTGTTTCCATTTTTAGAGGGTTGTCTTGTTTAACAGCTTTTGTTCTAGCAATAGCCTTTTCCATAAACTTGTCATAGATAGACTCTTGAACTAGTACTCTGCTTGGGCAAGTACAAACTTCACCTTGGTTTAAAGTAAACATTGCAAAACCTTCTAAACATTTGTCAAAGAAATCATCATCTTTTGCCATGACATCTTCGAAGAAAATGTTTGGAGATTTTCCACCTAGCTCTAACGTAATTGGTATCAAGTTTTGAGATGCATATTGCATAATCAAACGACCAGTTGTTGTTTCACCAGTAAAAGCAATCTTTTTGATTCTTTTTGATGATGCTAGTGGTTTACCAGCTTCTAAACCATATCCACTTACTACGTTTACTACTCCTGGAGGTAATAAATCTCCAATTAGTTCCATAAGTAACATAATTGATGCTGGTGTTTGCTCAGCTGGTTTTAGCACTACACAGTTTCCTGCAGCTAAAGCTGGTGCAAGTTTCCAAGTTGCCATTAATAATGGAAAGTTCCATGGTATAATTTGTCCAACTACACCAAGTGGCTCAGGAATATGATAAGAATATTCGCTATTACTTATTTCAGCAACTGAACCTTCCTCTGCTCTGATTACTCCAGCAAAATATCTCCAATGATCTATTACTAGAGGTAAATCAGCAGCCATACATTCTCTTATTGGCTTACCATTATCTAAACATTCTGCTGTTGCTAATACATTAAGATTTTTTTCAATCACATCAGCAATTTTAAGAAGAATGTTTGATCTTTCCGTAATTGAAGTTTTACCCCAAGTTGGGAAAGCTGCGTGTGCTGCATCTAATGCTGCATCCACGTCTTTTTCATTTGATCGTGCAATCGAACAGATCACCTCATTTGAAATTGGTGAAGTATTGTCAAAATATTTTCCAGATTTTGGCTCGACAAACTTACCATTAATGTAATTCCCATACTTTGATTTAAACGGGAATTTTACTTTCAAATGAGAAGTATCTAATACAGATGACACTTTCATAGCTTCTGCACTCATTTTTTTTACTCCTCTTGTTTTTTTTGTTGATTTGAGCTTATTATTTTTTCTAGATTTTTTAGAACGCTTCTTAGTCGCAGACTTTTTTTTGACGACTTTTTTTTTCGTTTTTATTTTTTTTCTAGATGATTTGACCAATTTATTTTTTTTTCTCTTGGTCTTTGGCTTAGTTTTTTTCTTTCGTTTAGTAGCCATAAGTGCATTAAACTAAGAATAATTGCTCGTGTCTATTTGATAAAATTTTTATTTTCTACCTGCAATTGCATGTAATACAACATATTGTGTTAATCCTTTAAATGAATAATATTTTTTCTCCCGATTAAAAATAAAAAAAATGGATAAAAATATATTTAAAAATTTAACAATCTTAGATGGTGGAATGGGTCAAGAACTTCTAGCTAGAGGTATGGAACCAAGTGGAACTCTATGGAGCACAAACGCTTTGCTTCATGAGAAATATCATAAACTTATATTGGATATTCATTTAGATTTTATTAGAGCGGGTGCTGAAATTATTGTTACAACAACTTTCACAACTAGAAAATCTCGTTTGAGGGATAATAAAGTTTTAGATAAATATGAGTATTTAAACAAAAAAGCTGGTGAGATCGCTCAAAAAGTAAAAAAAATCTATCCCAAAGTTTTAATAGCTGGTGGTTTGCCTCCACAAAATTTGACGTATGAAGCAGATGACAGAGATGAAGATGAAATTAAGGAGAATTTTAACAGCCAAGCAAAGTTATTAAACCCCTATATAGATTTTTTTTATTTTGATGTATTAAGTAGTGTTAGAGAGGTCAGAATTGCTGTTGATAGTATTAAAGAATTTGGCAAACCTTACCTTGTAGGTGCACATATTTCAGAGGGTAAAAATTTACCTAGTGGAGAAAAAGTTACTAATATCATTAAAGATATTAAGCACGAAAACTTGTTAGGATTAATTTTATCTTGTGTGTCACCAGAAAATTACGAACTTAATCTAGAGGAAATAAAAAAATTAGGTGTCCCATTCGGTTTTAAATTAAATGCCTTTGTTACAACTAATCCAAAACCAAATTATACAGGTGCTTATAATAAAAGTAAAACTGGAAACCCAAATGAGTTTCTCGGAGTGCGTAAGGATTTAACTCCTGAAAAAATGTATGAATTTGCAAAGAAGTTTAAAGATGCAGGTGCTACAATAATTGGTGGTTGTTGCGAAACAAGGCCATCACATATTCAAGCATTTTCAAAACTTAAATAGTTTTTAGTTATCTGCTTTTCTTACAAAATAAATACCAACAACAACTGCAATTAAAGAAATTAATACTTTGATTGTTATTAATTCTTTTAGAAATATATAGCTTAGAATAGTTCCAAAAATAGGTATCAAATAAGAAACCTGGGATTGAAAAATTAAACCATTATTAACTAAAATTTTAAATCTCAATAACCAAGCAAGTCCAGTTGATACAAGCCCCAGATAAATAACTGAGATTGTTGAATCTAACCTTGGAACAGTATTCCAAGGTTGTTCAATTAAACTTACTAATGGGATTAAAATAATGACAGCCCATATTAGTATTGACCCAGTAACATTTTCATTTTTTTTCTTACTTATCTTTAATGTTAAAACTCCACCTACTACATAACAAGTAGAGCCTAACAAAATTAAAATTGCAGAAAAAAAATTATTTTCGTCAATTAAAAGATTGTCAGAAAATAAATAAAGTATTCCTGAAAAACCAATTAAAATTCCAAAAGTTTTTATAAAATTGAATTTTTCATTTTTTGTGTAAAAGTGACCTAAGACCGTTGAGCTTAATGGGGTGGTTGACATCAAAATCGCAGCTAAGTTGCTTTGAACAGATTTTACCCCATAAGCGATTAAAAAAAATGGAGCTACTAGATTTATAAATCCAATTAAAGCGAACCAATACCAGTCTTTAGAAAATGCCTCAATTTTAATATCTTTATAGTAGCAAAGTAATAGAACTGGTATTGCGCCAAAAAAAACCCTTAAAAAAGCAATCGTTACTGGTCCAAATGAGTAAGTGGCAATTTTAATATTAAAGAATGCTGAGGCCCAAATAAGAGCCAGAAAAGTTAATAACAAATAATCTATTAATTTTGGCTGTCTCATTCTACAATATCCCCAACTAAACCATTTGATATTTTTTCAAGATCATTAAAAGTTATTTTAAAAACGCAATTTGGATGTCCAGCAGCTGCAAACAATATTTCAAATCTATCTAAAGAATTATCAATTAAAATATCAATTTTAATTGAATGTCCTATTGGTGAAACACCCCCAATAGTAAATCCAGTTATATTTTTAACCTCATCTGCAGAGGCCATAGAAACATCTTTTTTATTTAGTTTTTTTTTAATTTTATTGAGAGAAGCTTTTTTATCACCACTAACTAAACATAGAGTATAAATGTCTTCAGTTTTAAATAATAAACTTTTTACAATTGCTCCAACTTCACAACCTAAAGATGAGGCTGCTTCAATCGCTGTTCTCGCTGAGGTCTCTAAAACAATAACTTTTTGACTTTCATCAAATTTTTTAAGAAGTTTCTCAACTTTTTTGACTGGTTCTTTGTCTAATAAGTTCATTATTCAACTTTTAATTGTTAGTAATTCTTTAATATTTAACTATACACTTATGTGATAATTGCATAGGTGATATTTAGTAAAAGAGCATTATTTATCAGTCTTTTTTTGGTAATACAACGATCAGATTTTAAGGAGTAAAAATGAGTATTAAAGATGTTTTAAAGTTTATAAAAGACAAAGAAGCAGAATTCGTAGATTTAAGGTTCACAGATCCTAGAGGTAAGCTTCAACATTTAACAATGGATACTTCTGTTGTGGATGAAGATATGCTAAATGATGGTGTTTTCTTTGATGGTTCCTCTATTGCAGGTTGGAAAGCTATAAACGAGTCAGATATGATTTTAAAGCCTGATCCTTCAAGATTTTTTTTAGATCCCTTTACATCTCATAACACAGTTGTTTTATTTTGTGATATTTTAGATGCAATTAAAAAAACTCCTTATGAGAGAGATCCAAGAGGTATTGCTAAAAAAGCAGAGGAATATTTAAAATCTTCAAAAATTGGTGATAAAGCATTTTTTGGTCCAGAACCAGAATTTTTTGTTTTTGATGATGTAAGAATTAAAAATGATATGAATGAATGTGGATTTAAAATCGATAGTAAAGAAGGTCCATATAATTCAGGCAAAGAATACGAAAATGGAAATATGGGTCATAGACCTCCGGTAAAAGGTGGTTATTTTCCTGTTCCACCCGTTGACAGCGAGCAGGACATGCGAGGAGAATATCTTAAAAATTTAAAAGAAGTTGGAATTAAAGTAGAAAAACACCATCACGAAGTTGCACCAAGTCAACATGAGCTTGGTATGTATTTTGGAACATTGGTAGATCAAGCTGATAATGTACAACTTTACAAATATGTAGTGCAAATGGTTACACACTCTTTTGGAAAAACAGCAACTTTCATGCCAAAACCGGTTGCCGGTGACAATGGTTCAGGAATGCACATACACCAATCAATTTGGAAAGGTAACACGCCTGTATTTTCTGGAGATGCCTATGCTGGTTTATCTGAAACAGCACTGCATTATATTGGTGGAATTTTAAAACATGCTAAAGCAATAAATGCCTTTGCTAACTCAACAACAAACAGTTATAAAAGATTAGTACCTGGTTTTGAAGCTCCAGTTTTGCTTGCTTATTCTGCAAGAAACAGATCAGCATCTTGTAGAATACCAATTACTCTAAGTAAAAAAGGTGCAAGATGTGAAATAAGATTTCCAGATGCATCAGGAAACCCTTATCTTACATTTGCTGCAATGTTGATGGCAGGATTAGATGGAATTAAAAATAAGATACATCCTGGTGAGTCATTTGATAAAGATCTATATGATCTTCCGCCAGAAGAAGTGAAAGCTATTCCAACTGTTTGTGGCTCTTTAAGAGAGGCTATGGAAAGTTTAGATAAAGATAGAGAATTTCTAACTCAAGGTGGAGTATTTACTGACGATCAAATTGATGCTTACATTGCACTAAAATTTGAGGAAATTCACAAATTTGAACATGCACCTCATCCAGTAGAGTTTGAGATGTATTACAGTAGTTAATTATTGTCTTGTTGTAGCAACTGTATCTTTGTTGATACCTTTTTTTACAACATAATCTTGTGTACCATTAGCACCGGTTTCGACTTCCTTACGTAAATCTTTAAAAAATTTTTTTTCTTTTAAAGAATTTTTAAGTCCCTTTACAAGATTTTTAAATTCAAATTTATTCATGAGAATCTTATACACTAGATATGCATATTATGCAATACTGATATGCAACTATTAGGATACTATAAATTAATCAATTTTAAAGGACTCACCGCAACCACATCTCTCGGTTTCATTAGGGTTATTGAACACAAAACTCGAGGAAAACTCCTCTTTTTTATAGTCCATTTCTGTACCCAGCAAGTACATCACGGCAGCTGAATCAACAAAAACTTTTACTCCTTTATCCTCAACTATTTCATCGGTTGGGTTAGGTTTATTAGAGTATTCCATTACGTAAGACATTCCAGCACAACCTCCCGATTTAACAGATACTCTTACACCTGTAGCATCATTTTCAGCTTTAGACATTATTTCTTTAATCTTAATAGCTGCATTTTCACTTACCTTAATTATTTGGCTCATTATAAATTTAACTCCAATTTTGCTGCATCTGACATCATATCTTTATTCCAAGGAGGATCCCAAACTAATTGTAAATCAACTTCATCTATACCATCCACTTGCATTGCTCCCTCTTTAACTTCTTTAGGTAAACTTTCAGCAACAGGACAATTAGGTGTAGTTAATGTCATTTTGATTTCAGCTTTTCGATCATTTATCTTAACATCATATATCAAACCTAGATCATAAATGTTCACTGGTAATTCTGGATCATAAATTTTTCTAATTTCCTCAATAATTTTTTCTTTGACATCCATAATATTTCAACTTTCTGTGCTTACTTCTTTTCCATCATTCTCCATTGCAGAAACTAAAGTATGCCAGGATAAAGTAGCACATTTAACTCTCATTGGATATTGCTTAACACCAGATAAACACATTAGCTTTGTTTTATCATCTTCTTTTAACAAATTAGTTTTTAATTCTGGATTTTCTTTTATCATTCCTAAAAAATCTTCTATTATTTCCTTAGCTTCATTATCACTTTTTCCTTTGATTAAATCAGTCATAATTGAAGCTGACGCCATTGAAATAGCACAACCACTGCCTTCGAATGATATATCTTCAACTTTTCTTTGTTCATTAAGTTTTAAATAAACATGAACATTGTCACCACACAAAGGATTATTGCCCTTCGCATCTTTATTAAAATTTTCTGTTTTTCCTAAATTTCTAGGATTCTTTCCATGTTCTAAGATTATTTCTTGATATAATTCTTTTAAGTTCATTTAAGATCAAAAATTTTTTTACAATTATTAATTCCATCATTTAATTTGTCTAAATCATCTTTAGAGTTATAAACTCCTAGAGATGCTCTTGCACTTGCAGAAATACCTAATTTATCATGAAGTATTTGACAACAGTGATGACCAGCTCTTATAGCAACTCCAGTTTCATCTAAGATTGTTGCAATATCATGGGGATGAACTCCTTCAACAGTAAAAGATAATACTCCACCACGCTCTTTAGGATTTCCTATTAGTTTCACAGAATTATTCTTTTGTAAAACTTCTTGCCCGTATTCTATTAATTCCTTTTCATGTTTAATTATATTTTCAATTCCAATACTTTCTAAAAATTTAATTGATTGATCGAAAGCAATTACTTGAGCTGTAGCCATTGTTCCAGCTTCATATTTGTTTGGAAGTTCACCATAAGAAATTCTATCTTTTTTTACTTCATTTATCATCCCTCCACCTCCTTGGTATGGTGGAAGTTGCTCTAACCATTTTTTTTTTCCGTATAAAACACCAAGTCCTGTTGGTCCATACATTTTATGGCATGAAATAGCATAAAAATCACAATCTAAGTCTTGCATATCTAATTTTAAATGTGGTCCACCCTGGCATCCATCTACAACAACAACAATACCTTTTGAGTGAGCTAATTGAGTTATCTCTTTTATTGGTAAAACTGCACCAGTTACGTTAGATAAATGGGTTATAGCTATTACTTTTGTTTTGTTTGTAATTTCTTTCTCTATATTTTCAATAGGGATATCCCCATCTTCATTAATCTCTGCAAACTTTATTTTAATATTTTTTGATTTTCTCAAAAAATGCCACGGAACATAATTTGAATGATGTTCTAATTCTGTAATTAAAATTTCATCATTTGGTTCTAAGATCGCTTGACCCAAAGTATTAGCAACTAAATTTAAAGCCTCTGTTGCACCCTTAGTAAATACGATTTCATTTTTATCTTTCGCATTTATATATTTTTGAACAGAAATCCTTGTATTTTCATACAAATTAGTAGCTGCAACGGCTAAATAATGAATACTTCTGCCTACATTTGAAAATTGTTTAGAATAAAAATCATTAATTCTATCCAAAACTACTTTAGGTTTTTGAGATGAATTAGCGCTATCTAGGTAAACCAAATCATTATTCTGAATTTTTTCGTCAAATATTGGAAATTCTTTTTTAATGTTGTCTATATTCATTCTTTTAATCCAATAATATTTTTGATTAATTTTTTTATTTCAGCTTCTGTAATCTTTTCAACAACATCTAATAAAAAACCATTTATCAAAAGTTCCTTAGATTGCTGGTAATTTAAACCACGAGACATTAAATAAAAAATTGAGTCTTCATTTAAACTTCCAGATGCTGAACCATGTGAACATTTTACATCGTCAGCGTAAATTTCTAACTCTGGTTTTGCATTAAATTCTGATGTTTCATCTAATAGTATTGCTTTGCTCAGTTGATATCCATCAGTTTTTTGAGCTTTTGAGTCAACAAATATTCTTCCTTGATATGCAGATTTTGAGTTTTTTCCAAGAACACTTTTGATAAGCTGATAACTTTTAGTGTTTTCAACTAAATGATTTATTGTAGTTCTAATTTCATGCTGTTGATTTTCCTTTAGTGAGAAAACTCCATTAATAAAAGCAGAAGAATATTCACCATTTAAATTACAATTAATTTCATTTTTGAAATAATTTGAGCCAGCCGATAATATAAATGTTTCAGAAATACTGCTAATATCTTGTTCAATATTATTGAAAGAATATTTTAGATTATCACTTTTAAATTTGTCAATTTTAAAATTTTTTAAAATTGAGCCTTTATTTAAATTAAAGTTATAAAAAATATTTATAAAGTTTTTTGCTTTACTGTTATTAAAAAAATCAATAAGCCTTAAACAACTATTTTCACCTAATTCGAAGTCTAATCTCAAATTAATATTTGTTGACTTTATTTTATCATTAGTTGAGTGATAAATTATCAGAGGCTTCTTTAAAGAATAATCTTTTTTAATTGAAATTTTAAAAACTTTATGTGCAAATGCGTTATTAAGATCAATTAATGAGTTCTCATAATTGAATGAAATATCTTTTCCAATTTCATCTTTAATTTTAATTTTATTTTGATCCTCATAACTAAAATCAAATTTTTCAATTCTTCCATTTATAAAGATAATTTTATTATGCTCTAAACTATCTATAAAAATAAAGGGATCAATTATATTTGGTTGTGAATAATCATTAAAGAAACTTAGATCACTAATATTTTTTTTGATGATTTGACTAATATCTAAAAACTTCCAATCTTCTTGTTTTCTATTTGGAAAACCGCTTTTGATAAACTTATTTAAAAAATTTTTCTTGACTAAAATTTCTTCCTCAGAAATCTTTGAATTTTTCATTATTTTATCAAAATCTGACTGTAGTTGTTCACTCATTTAATTAAAACTTTCGTATCCTTTTTTTTCTAATTCAATCGCTAATTCTGGACCACCAGATCTAATTATTTTTCCATTCATTAAGACATGAACAAAATCTGGTTTAATGTAATCTAATAATCTTTGATAATGGGTTATTATTAAAAAAGAATTATTTTTATTTCTTAAAGTATTAACTCCATCTGCAACTATTTTTAGCGCATCTATGTCTAAGCCTGAGTCTGTCTCATCTAAAATAGATAATTTTGGTGCCAACATTGACATTTGTAAAATTTCATTTTTCTTTTTTTCTCCACCAGAAAACCCAACATTTAATTGTCTATTGAGTTTTTCTTCATCAAATTTTAATTCTTTAGCTTTTTCTTTAACAAGTTTTAAAAATTCAATTGCGTCTAATTCTTTTTCACCTCGCGCTTTTCTAATTGCATTTAAAGATGTTTTTAAAAATATATTTGTATTTACACCTGGAATTTCTAATGGGTACTGAAAAGCTAAGAATATTCCTTTATGTGCTCTTTCTTCAGTCTCAAGGTCAAATAAATTTTTATTTTCAAATAAGATTTCGCCTGATACCTCGTACCCTTTTTTTCCTGATAAAATATTTGATAATGTACTTTTTCCTGACCCGTTTGGACCCATAATTGCGTGGACTTCCCCAGGATTAATGTTTAATGAAAATCCCTTTAATATTGACTTATTTTCAACGTTTGCATTTAAATTATTAATCTTGAGCATTATCCAACACTCCCCTCTAAGCTAATACCTACAAGTTTTTGAGCCTCTACTGCAAACTCCATTGGCAATTGTTGTAACACTTCCTTGCAAAAACCATTAACAATTAATCCTACAGCTTCTTCTGGATTTAATCCTCTTTGTTGACAGTAGTGTAGTTGTTCTTCACTTATTTTTGATGTCGTAGCTTCGTGTGCAATATTTGAATCAAAATTTTTGTTTTTAATATAAGGTACTGTGTGTGCACCACATTTATTTCCCATTAATAAAGAGTCACATTGTGTATAATTACTTGAATTCTTTGCTTTTGAATTAATATCTACCAAACCTCTGTAAGTCATATCAGAAAATCCAGCACTTATACCCTTAGATATAATTTTACTTTTTGTATTTTTTCCTAAATGAATCATCTTTGTTCCAGTATCTGCTTTTTGATGATTGTTGGTAATTGCTATAGAATAAAATTCACCAATTGAATTGTCACCTTTTAATATACAGCTTGGATATTTCCAAGTTATAGCTGAACCTGTTTCAACTTGTGTCCAAGAAATCTTAGAATTTTTTCCTTTGCATAGTCCTCTTTTAGTTACAAAATTATAAATTCCTCCTTTACCGTTTTCATCACCTGGGTACCAATTTTGTACAGTTGAGTATTTTATTTCTGCATCGTCTAAAGCAATCAATTCAACATTTGCTGCATGCAATTGATTTTCATCTCTCATTGGGGCAGTACATCCCTCGAGGTAACTAACATAACTTCCTTTATCAGCAATAATTAATGTTCTTTCAAACTGTCCTGTTTCTGACGCGTTTATTCTAAAATAAGTCGATAGTTCCATTGGGCACTTAACACCCTCAGGAATATAAACAAATGAACCATCTGTAAAAACAGCGGAGTTTAGTGTGGCAAAGAAATGATCAGTTACTGGAATTACTGTACCTAAATATTTTTTTACAAGCTCAGGATGTTTTTGAATCGCTTCTGACATTGAGCAAAAAATTATACCATGTTTAGTCAATTCACCTTTAAAAGTAGTTGCAACTGAGACAGAGTCAAATACAGCATCTACGGCAATTCCATTTAGTCTTGCTTGCTCTTGTAGTGGAATGCCAAGTTTTTTATATGTCTCTAAAAGTTTAGGGTCAAGTTCATCTAAACTTTTTGGTTTATCTTTCATACTTTTTGGTGCTGAGTAATAATATAAATCTTGATAGTCAATTTTAGGATATTTTGGTTTTTGCCAATTAGGTTCTTTTAAAAGTTTTAATCGCTCATAGGCTTTTAATCTAAAGTCTAACATCCATTTCGGTTCTTTTTTTATGTTAGAAATAAACTTGATCACATCTTCATTTAGGCCTTTAGGAGCTCTAATATTCTCTATATCGGTGGTAAAACCGTATTTGTAATCTTTTAATTTTTCTATATCTTTTTCTCTAGTATCCATTTTTTTAAATTCTTCTTTCGATGTTATCTTTAATAAGATCTTCTAAACTTTTTTGGTCAAAAAAAGTATTTATGTGATTTTCAAGCTCATCCCACAAATTATGGGTTAAACATTTTGTTGATCTGCCATTACATCCTTTTTTAGACTCTTTTTTACATTGAACAGTTTTTACTTTTTCATCAACTGCCTCAAAAATATTTGTAAGTTTGATTTCTTTTGCCCTTTTGTTTAAGATATACCCTCCCTGGATACCTCTAACACTTTGAACAATTTCTTTTTTTCTTAGTTTAGAAAAAATTTGTTCTAAGTAATCAAGGGAAATACCTTGTCTTAATGATATGTCTCTAAGAGAAACTGGATTGATATTATTAAATCTTGCCAGATCTACTAAAGCCATTACCGCATATCTGCCTTTAGTCGTAAGTTTCATAAAACCTTTATTTTACAGGGTATATATAAACCTGACTAAAATAGTCAAGTATACTGGGTAAAAAAAAGCTAACATATTGTCACGCAGTTGTGATAAATGTAATTTTTTTTTGAGAATGATAATCAATAACAATAATGGATAACAAAATTTTAGAAATATTTATACCAGGTCCTGCTGGAAGACTAGAAGCGAAATATTTTAAAAGTAAAAAAAGTACCTCACCTATAGCTTTAGTCTTACAACCTCATCCTCAATACGGAGGAACTATGAATAATAAAGTAGTCGTAGAAACTTTTAATACTTTTATGGAAAATGATTTTTCAGTCTGCAGAGTAAATTTTAGGGGAGTTGGAAAAAGTGATGGTGAATTTGATAACGGACAAGGAGAGCTTGCAGATGCTGCAGCTGCACTAGATTGGCTAGAAAGAGAAAATTTTGATAATTCTCAATGCTGGGTTTCAGGATTTTCTTTTGGTTCATTAATTGCAATGCAATTATTAATGAGAAGACCAGAAATAAATAGATTCATAGCTATATCGCCCCAACCAAATGTTTATGATTTTTCATTTTTATCACCTTGCCCAACATCAGGCTTAATGATTTGTGGAAAAAAAGATGAACTAGTTCCAAATGAATTCATAAATGAATTAGATAAAAGATTAAGTGCACAAAAAGGAATAAAAGTTGAATTTCAATCAGTTCCAGAGGCAAATCATTTTTTTTCTAAAAGTGAAAATGCATTAGTAAAGAATTTAGATAAATATATTAAAAAAGAAACTGCTCTTTATTAAAAGTTTTTGTTTATGTTTCCACCAACCGTTGGCGTTTTACATCTTGTAGTATCCGGGAAAGAAATTGGCAATCCTAAAAACGATCTAATCGCTAAGTAACCAAAGGATTGCGACTCAATAAAATCTCCATCAAACCCATAATCATCAATATTTTTAAGATCTATATTTTTATGAGAAATATATTTTTCAATATTATTTATCAAATAATCGTTTTTTCTTCCTCCACCACATAGTAAGAAGGTTCCATTATCTTTTTCATTAATTTTCATCATGTTTTCGATTCCTTTAAAAATTAAATAAGCTGTAAAATGAGTAAGTGTTGCACAACCATCTTCTAGATTTAAGCCTCTCACAAAAGATAAATCAAAATCGTTTACATCTAAAGATTTATCATATTTTTCCGATGAAAAACTATCTATAGCTTGATTTAGAATTAAATCATTTACGTTGCCAGACTTAGCGATATTTCCTTTTTCATCGAATTTTTTTTTTGAATTTTTTCTAACCCACTCATCAATTAGACAATTTCCTGGACCAATATCATAAGCTATCAAATTAGATCCCAGGGAGTTTGAATCATTTGTGATACAAGTAAGATTTGTAATACCACCTATATTTATAACATTGATTGGGAAGTTAATTTTCTTATCATTGTAAATTTTATTTGAAATTAATTTGTGAAAAATTGGAGTTAAAGGTGCTCCTTGGCCATCATTTTGCAAATCTTTTTCTCTAAAATTATTTATTACTATTTTTCTAGATAATTGTGATAATAAATTTCCATCACCTAATTGTCTTGAAATTTTTTCTCTAGAATTATGAAAGATTGTTTGGCCATGAAATCCTATTAGATCAACTTCATTATTATATTGTTTTAAAATTTCACTTATTATCTTGCTATGAAATATTGTTATTTCTCGTTCTAATTTATTTAATTCCTTAGAATTTTTACTCAGGTCAGTTTTAGACCTAATTCTTTCTCTCATTTTAATAAGATTTTCGTATATCTCATCGCTAAACTCGTAATAGTTGTCTAAAATACTCTCAAATTCATTATTTCCATCTGATTTAATAAGAGATAAGTCAACCCCATCCATTGAGGTTCCGGTCATAAGACCAATAGCTGTATACACTTTTTTTTTCATTAATATTTTTTTTTAATAAATTTTGTATATTGTGGAACTATAAACTTATGAATAAATTTTTAAAAGAATTTAAAGAAAGAGGTTTTTTTTATCAATGTACAGATGAAAATGCCCTATCTGGTTTATTAGATAAAAAAAGAATTCGAGCTTATATTGGATTCGACTGTACAGCTGAAAGCTTACACGTAGGCAGCTTATTACAAATAATGTGTTTACGATTATTTCAAAAACATGGTCATCAACCAATCGTTCTTTTGGGTGACGGAACTACAAGAATAGGTGACCCCTCTGGAAAAGACAAAACAAGAAAAATTTTAAGTGAGAAAGATATAAAGAAAAATTCAAAAAATATTGAAAAAATATTGAAAAAATTTTTGGATACAAAAGATAAAAAAACAAAACCAATATTTGTAAATAATTACTCTTGGCTTAAAAATTTGAATTATATTTCTTTTTTAAGAGATATTGGAAAACATTTTACTATAAATAAAATGCTTACTTTTGATAGTGTCAAAACTCGGTTAGAGAGAGAGCAATCTTTAAGCTATATGGAGTTCAATTATATGATTTTACAAGCTTATGATTTTCTCGAATTAAATAAAAAAAAGGAATGTATCTTACAAATTGGTGGATCAGATCAATGGGGTAATATTATTAATGGTGTTGAGTTAATCAAAAGACATTCAAATAAAAATGTTTTTGGATTAACTACACCACTTATAACTTTAGCATCTGGAGCAAAAATGGGTAAAACTGAATATGGGGCAATCTGGCTCGACAAGAAATTTTTATCATCTTATGACTATTGGCAATTTTGGAGAAATACAGATGACCGAGATGTAATAAGATTTTTAAAATTTTTTACAGACTTGAGCAATAACGAGATAAATAGTTTGGATCAAAATAATATTAATGATTTAAAAATTTTACTAGCTAATAAAACAACTGAAATGCTTCATGGAAAAAAAGATGCACAGTCAGCGGCATCTGCTGCAAAAGAGGCTTTTTCTGATAATTCTTCTGGTTCAAATTTACCATCCATTCAAATTAAAGAGGATGTAATAAATAATAATCTTAATATTATTGACTTGGTAATTATTTCAAAATTAGAAAATTCAAAAAGTGAAATTCGCAGATTAATTAAAGGTAATGCTATAAAAATAAATAATGAAATAATTAAAGATGATAAATTCAATATACAAATTAATCTATTTAAAAATAATTTTTTAAAACTTTCTATCGGAAAAAAAAGACATATCAAAATTGATCTGGTTTAGTTTGAACAATTTCTATTAAAAGGAGAATTTAATAAAGTTGCTGGAATCTACAACTTGATCAGGTTGTATTCAATAAATTTATTTTAAATAAATGAAAACAAATTTATTGATAAATTAATAAAAAATTATTAGCCTACTTAATAAGGAGGTAGCATGTTAAATTTATCACCACCTGATACTTAGCTGAGAAAAAACAATCAAAAAAATCAATTTAAAATTAAAATCCATTTGGATTTAATTGCCTATGAGGCTTATTAGAGGAGCTCTTTTAGTTTATAGGCTGAAAGAGCGACCCTCTCAAAACTCAAAATTAGGTAAATATTTAATTAAGAATAAAATTTCCAACCATACCAGTTTCATAATGTCCTGGAATGTTACATGCCATTTCTAGATTAATATCTTTTGTAAACTTCCAGATTATTTCACCGGTTTTTTTTGGTTCAAGCATAATACTGTTAGCATGGGAATGACCAAGTGAATGGTCCATCTTTGACATTTTTTTCATTTTAACTTTATCAATTTTATCAACTAATAAAATTTCATGATCGATTAGTTTTTGCATCTCTGGTTGATGCTTAATATGCATTTCTTTTGTTCCTATGTTGTATTCATGCACAAGATCACCTAAATTTTCGACAACAAATTTAATTGTTTCACCTTTTTTTATTTTTATAACATTCGGTTCATAATAGTTATCGTACATCTTAATATTAACCACTCTATCAATCTTGTTTGGATCACCTTTTTCACCTATCATATTCATTGATGCAGAATATGCTGTGGTTGAGAAAATAGTAAAAATTATTAGAGCAAATATCTTTTTTAAATACATAGAAATTCCAATCTTATTATATTTTATTTCCTTTAACTAAAAAGTATAGACCACCAATTAAAAGAAAAGTTTGTATACTAGTAAATAGCTGTTTTGTAATGAACCAGTCTCTATGAGCTACAGCAAATATACACACCATTAAGATAACAATATTTAAACCTGCCAACCTAGTTAAAGTATGTCCAATTGGGTTTTTGACAAAATGAGCAATTATTAACACTATACCAGTTGATAGTTCAGATATAGCAACTAAACTTGCTAGAAATGGAGAAAGTCCAAAATACTCTGTAAGACCTTCTGGTGGCAAAGGAAATTTACCAAGACCATAAATAATAAATGCAATACCTACTCCTAATCTAAATAAGAGTGGACCTAAAGCTTCAAAATTGGAAAAAAAATTATTAAATTTCTCAAAGAATTGATTCATGATTAATATTTAAATATTTTTGATAATTATACAAACTAATTTATCGTTAAATCTTAACTTCTTTTTATATTTTAGATCAATTTGTTTAATACCAGTGACAATTTGCTTATTATTGAAACCTAGAAGTGTTGAAATAAATCTCTCAGAGACCATATCGATATACTTTTTTTTAGTTATTTCTACTTTATAGGAAAAATTTTTTATAATTCTTTTAGGATACAATTTTGAAATAAATTTTAAGATTTTTAGATCTCTTTTAAGAGATTTTAATAATTCTATTTTCATTAAAGAGAAATTGGGTATTTCATTTTTATGTGGATCTAGGGTTAATATAAAGATTTCTCCATTAGGCTTAAGATTTTCATTCATTTTTACCAACAATGATTTAATCTTATTAAATTTCATAAGATGAATAGTTTGCTTTACTAAAATTAGATCAAATTTTTCTTTGTTAGTAGAAAAAAAAGATAAAGCATCAATTTTCTTAAAATTTATTCTTTTATCCCTGTCTTTGTGACTTACTAAGTCTATACCAATTGGTTTGTTCTTAAGTCTCAATTTAGAGCTCAGATGACCTAAAATTTTACCTCGACCACATCCTATATCTAAAATCTTTGAACTAGAGTTTAGTTTTTTTGCTTTTAGTAAGAAATTATTAAATTTGTGAATATAATTTCTAGATGAGAGCCAATTTTTTTTATCCCAATTTTTAATGACAGCTGATACCAAACTTTTTTAATCTCCAATAATTATATGGCCATGGTGTTATAAAGCCTGCTATAAGCATTAATGGAATTATCCACCAATTAAGTATTGCACCTCCCGTGAAAATATAGTCAGTTAAATTCATTGCTATCTCCATGCTTATCATGGAAATAAAACTCATTCCCATAGCTGTTCGTAAAGAATCTTTAAAATCCATTTTTTGTTTCATTAAAATAATAGTTTCAAGAATAATACTGGTAACTAATCCATTTATAATTGCTAAAATCATAATTCCTAAAACTGGAAATGGTATTTTTGATAATTGAAAAAATAAAATAGTTCCAAAATCTCCAATAGAACAACCTAGTAAACACCAGGCTGTATTTTTAGCACTTTGTTTCCATGTAAATTTACAGGACCAGTCAAATGTAGTGGATTCCATTTTTATATGATAATATTTAGTTATGATTTTTAAACAAGTTTTTGATCAAAAATCTAGTACATACACATACTTAATTGCCTCATCTAAGGGCAGAGAGGCTTTAATTATTGATCCAGTTTTGGAAAATGTTGGTGATTATATTAAAATCTTAAAAGAATTAAATTTAAGATTAGTAAAAGTTATTGATACTCATATTCATGCTGATCACGTAACAGGTGCATCCAAGCTAAAAGATATAACAAAATGTTCTACAATTATGGGTGATCACTCCCCTGCTGAAGCTGTTGAAATTAGAGTAAAGGACGATGAATTAATTAAATTGGATAATTTAAAGATAAGAGCAATTTATACTCCAGGGCATACATCAGATAGCTATAGTTATCTCATGGATAATTATCTTTTTTCAGGAGATACATTATTAATAAATGGAACAGGTAGAACAGATTTTCAGAATGGCAATGCTAGAGATGCATATAATTCAATTTTTAACAAACTTTTAAAACTCCCTGATGAAACACTTTTATATCCTGCGCATGATTATAAGGGTGAAAAAGTAAGCACAATAGGAAAAGAAAAAAGACAAAATCCAAGATTACAAGTAAGTTGTGTCAGCGAATATGAGGAAATAATGAATAATTTAAATTTAAAAAAACCTTCTAAAATTGATTTTAATGTTTCAAAAAATATAAATTTAGGAGCCTAAATCTAAATCGAGTTTTTTAAAGCCTCGTAAATCAAGTTCTTAGTTGTTTCTCCAACACTTCTATAAACTTCTTTATTACCTTTAAAAATAATTAATGTAGTTTGATATTGGACATCTAATAAATTTGCTATCTCTTTATTCCTCACATTGAATGAAAAATATTCAATATTATCAAATTTAATATCTGATAATTCACCATTATTTTTTGCTGTATTTAAAACTTTCATTTGGCTTGCACATGATGAGCAATATTTTATCCATGAACTTACTATTACAACTTTACCTTCAGATTGAGCTTTATTAAACAACTCTTTATCAAAGGTTGTTTTCTTTTCCATTGCATTGGCATTAAATGGAATTAGACAGATAATAAATATTAAAATTTTTCTCATAAAACCTTATACTACAAATATTAAAAACCAGTACGAAGCTAATCCTGAGAATATTGTCGCAATAATATTTTTGCTCAAAATACCTATAATCATAGCAATTGCAGCTGCTAAGATTTTTGGATTGTCCTCGAATTGAAATGATCCAACATTATCTAAAAAAATTGCTGGAAAAATTATTGCAGGAAATATTGCGGATGGTACATAAGATAGTACTTCTCTGATTTTGTCGTTAAACATTTCTTTTTTAAGAATAGCTATCATTGAAAATCTTGTAAGATAAGTAATTATTCCACAGTAAATTATTAATGCCCAATCACTCATTTTTTAATAATTTGAGTTAAAATAAACGCTACAACTAAACCAAAGAATGCTGCAACAATTACATAAGCTTTGTAAGGAATGTAATTAAAACCTAGTGTAGCAACTAAACCTGAAACAATAATGACTATTAAATTATTCATTTTTCTAAAATCATCGATTAATATAGCTAAAAAAGTTAGTGGTACTGCAAAACTTAGACCAAGCTTTTCTGGTATTGCTGCTCCTAAAATTATTCCTAAAAAAGTTGTTGACTGCCAAATAACCCAACAGGTTGCGCCTCCACCAATCAAGTGAAAATACTTATTTTTTTCAGTGCTTTTTTTTAGATAATCATTTGATCTTGCAAAAGCTTGGTCAATCAAAAAATATGAGATTATGATTTTCCAGATTAATTTCAAATCTGAAACATGTTCAGAAACAACAGCACCATAAAGTAAATGACGGGAATTTACCGCACCAACTGAACTTATAATTACTAATGAAGATGCTCCTCCAGAGAATAGTTGAAGAAGAATAATTTGAGAAGCACCACCAAAAATTATAAGTGACATTCCCATTGTGGCTACGGGACTAAAACCAATATCTATTGCAAGAATTCCAAATATAAGACCAAACGGGATTACTGGTATCATCAAAGGACTAACATCAATCACTCCTTTAAAAAAAATTTCTAAATTACTTTTCATTTTTTATGAAAATATATTTATTAAAAGCAAACTATATGTTCAAGTTGAATAGGTCTTTTAATGCCAAATTTATCATTTACTTCATGTTGCTCCCAATGGTGAGTATGAACTGCAACTGGTATAAGCCTATTGCTTGGCGTTTTTAAAGTATAAATAAAATTTGTTCCCCTGAATTTTCTATCAACTACCTCAAGTTTTAAATTGCTATCATCGTCATGCTCTAGATCTTCTGGTTGAAGTAATAATTGAACTTTAGACCCGGTTGGGTAATGTTTAATAAAGTTGCCTTTAATTAATCCTAGATCATCATTTTCAAGCGAGTCTCCACCTGTTACCTTCGCTGGAATTAAGATTCCTCTATTTAAAAAATTAACAACCTCAACCGAATTTGGAAAATGATAAACATTATAAGGATCATCAA
Source organism: uncultured Pelagibacteraceae bacterium (assembly GCA_902632315.1). Taxonomy (GTDB): domain Bacteria; phylum Pseudomonadota; class Alphaproteobacteria; order Pelagibacterales; family Pelagibacteraceae; genus Pelagibacter. The sequence continues at coordinate 23,695 of CACPCD010000001.1, read as the reverse complement.
ATTGTTTAACCTCGTTATTTAAAACAAGCGCACATTTACTACCCAAATAAAATGCCTCATATGAATCATGCGTTACCACAATTGTTGAAATCTTATTTTTATTTAATAATTGTTTTAAAGATACTTGAATATCTTCCTTAAAACTTTGATCAACATTTGAAAGAGGTTCGTCAAGCAACAAAAGATCTGGTTGAGCGATAAGAGATCTTGCTAATGATGCTCTTTGAGCTTCTCCTGCACTAATTTGATGTGGATATTTGTTTAAAATACTTTCAATATTTAAAATCTTAATTATTTCCTTGGCATTGATATTTTTATTACTTGGAGAATTTTTTTTTATGCCGAGGTGAATATTCTTATCAACCGTATAATGAGGAAATAAAGAATTTTCTTGGAAAGACAACGCTATATTTCTTTTTTCTGGTTCAATGTGAATTTTACTTGAAGATATCACTTTATCTTTTAAAATTATTTCACCTTTATTTATTTTTTCAAGACCAGCAATTGTTCGTAGCATTGTAGTTTTTCCAATTCCAGAGGGACCTAAAATACAAATAACATCCCCTTCATTTGCTATAGAAATATTTACATCATTTACCTTATTCTTACCTCCTATTGAAAATGTGACATTATTTATTTCAAAAAAATTTTTACTCATTTGTATCTCTTAAAATATATTTTGATGTAATCATAATAAATATTGTAGCAATTAAAATCAAAAATAACGAGGGAACAGCCGCAGCCTCTAATAAATCTTCAGATGCGGAAATATAAGCTGTAGTCGCAAAAGTTTCAAAATTAAAGGGTCTTAAAATTAATGCTATTGGCAGCTCTCTGATTATTTCCAATGAAACTAAAATGCCCACAAATAAAAGCGAGTTTCTTAAAAAAGGAACATGAATATTCATGAAAGTTTTTCTTTTTGAATATCCTAAAAGATACGCACTCTCATCAACATAAATATTTATTTTTTCATATCCTGATTTTATTCCATTAAAAGCTAAAGAGTAAAATCTTACAAAGTAAACTATCACTAACCCAAAAATTGATCCTATAAATATTTTTTTAATAGACAATAAACCCATGTTCTTAATCATGCTTTCATCAATCCATACAACAAAGGTTATAAAAGCTATAGCAAGAATTACACCAGGGATTGCATATCCAGAAATTGATAAAGTCGACATTAAATTTAAAACTTTATTGTTAGAAACCCTGTTTCCATAATTAGATATTAAGGAAAATACGATTAAAGCAAAGCTAGATAAAACCACCAAATAAACAGTATTTAGAAAAAGATCAAATATGTTTAAATCAAATAAATTTTCTGGGAATTTTATTGTCCAATAAAACATTTGGCATAATGGAAATAAAAAACTCATAAAAAAAATAAAAAAGCAAAATCCAAAGGCTAAAAAAGATTTGCTTTTTGTAAGTCTAATTTTTTCTTTTTGCTTGAACCCACCTCTTGAATTAAAATGATACTTTGCTTTTTTTCTAGATAAGTTTTCTAAAACAAATAATGCAAAAATAAATAACAAAAGAAAGAAAGATAACTGATTAGCAAACGCTAAATCATCAAAAGCAATCCACGAATTATAAATTCCTGTCGTAAGTGTATTTATTGAAAAAAAATCAACAGCTCCAAATTCAGCCAATGTTTCCATGGCTACCAAGGATAATCCAGCTACTATTGCAGGTCTTGCTCCAGGTAATACTATTGAATAAAATGATCTAAAATTTGAGAACCCAAGATTTTTTCCTAAGTCAATAAAATTTTGAGATTGATATAAGAATGATGCTCTTGTTAATATGTATACGTATCCAAATAATGAGAAAGAAATAGAGAGTATGCTACCAAACATGCCATCAAATTTCGGTATGTGCTGATTATAATTTCCTTCACCAAATAAATTTTTTAAAATTGTATATGCTGTTCCGTAATTTTCAAAAAAAGCAGTCAAAGAATACGCGTAAATATATGGTGGTACTGCAAAGGAAAGTATGAGTGCCCATTTAAAAAAATTACTTAATGGAAATTTGTAAAATGAAACTAAGTAAGCAGAGGAAGTGCCTATTATAAAAGTTAACATTAAAACACTTATTAACAAAACAAATGAATTAAAAGTATACTCAAATAAAAAAGTATTTTTTAAAATTTCAAAATAATTAGATGTATTTTCAAAGAAACTAGAAAACACCGTTACTATTGGAATTATAACTACTAATGAAATTATAAATGATGAAAAAAACCAAAAGTTTAAATTTCTAATCATAATTGTTTTATATAACAATTTTCACTTTTTAATAGAAATTACTCTAACAAATTTTATTTAAAACACTTATATAAGAATTTCGACTTTGTATGGGATTATCTATTTATTTTATTCTGTTCAAAGAGTGTCCAATATAATTAAGGAGACAACTTGATCACAGTGAACACTCCTTCAACAGAGGAAAATAAATTCCAGTTGAGTGTGTCCACCACAAATCCCCATCCATGATGGACACAAAGTTTAAGAAAAATCAAAAATTAAATACCTTAAGGAGATGCGGAACTTCCTCAGATTTAATTTCTTCAAGTTTTCTTTTATTTATTCTTTTATTGATTCTTTCTACTTCAAGATTACATGGGGAACATGCCTTTGAAGATTTATTTAAATCAACATCAGAAATAAATTTTTTTTTTTCTTTCACACTTACTTCCATCCAGCAGCTGTCATTACTTCTACTGCAGCAGCTTGATTTTTTCCATAAGAAGCTAGTTTAGTTTTCATATCTTGTTTGAAATCTAATCCTAAGTTATTTACAACTAATGGACTTGGTGAAACACCATCAATCATTGGAAACTCAAAAGTATTATTAGTAAAGTGCTCTTGAGATTCTGGAGTTAATAAAAACTCAACAAGTTTGATAGCATTATCTTTGTTTGGCGCACCTTTTACTAAAGCTGCACAACTAACATTCATATGCGTTCCTCTATCGTTTTGATTAGGGAAGAAAGCTTTAACTTTCTTAGCTGCCGCTTGTTGTTCAGCTCCTTTTTTGCCAGACAACATAAGAGCTAAGTAATAAGTGTTAGCTACAGCAATGTCAGCTTCACCAGCTGCTACTGCCATAATCTGAGCTCTATCGTTACCAGTTGGTGTTCTTGCCATGTTAGAAACAACTCCTTCAGCCCACTTAGCTGTTGCAGCTTTTCCATTGTTTTTAATCAATGATGCTACAAGAGATTTATTATAGATGTTACTAGATTTTCTAATTACTAATCTGCCTTTCCATTTTGGATCAGCTAAACCTTCATAAGTCATTCCAGATAATTCTGCACCCGTTACTCTTTCAGGTGAATAATAAATTATTCTAGCTCTTTTAGCGATTCCAACCCACTTACTTGTTCTAAAGCTTTTTGGAACAGCATCTTTAATTGCTGCAGATGTTAAACCACCTTGAAGTGTACCTTTTGCATCCATAGCACCACATCTTCCAGCATCTGCTGTGATGTATAGATCAGCGGAAGAGTCCGCTCCTTCACTGATGATTCTTTTTTCTAATGCACCTGATTTACCGTTAATAAGATTAACTTTAATTCCTGTCATATTTGTAAACTTAGAATAAAGTTCTCCATCGGCTTTATAGTGCCTTGCATTAAATACGTTTACTTCAGCTGCAATCGCAATACTCGATACAAATAAAGACGCAATCAATGCTAATAATGATATTTTTCTCATTTATCTCCTGTTAATTGTTAATGAGAATGATAACTATTCTCAGTGATAATGATTATCAATCGCAATTATGTCGCAGCAACAAATAAAAGCCAATAATTTAAGATTTTAGGCTTTCCAATCGCCTATTTTGCTAAAAAGAAAATTTCTAAAAGCTTGCACTCTAGCAGTATTTTTTAAAGATTGAGGGTATACAAAATGTGCTTCAGTAATTGGACCTTCTGATTTTGGCAAAACTTTAATTAAATTGTTTGAATTTGAGACCAGATATTCTGGTAAAGCGGCAAGTCCTACTCCGGACTCAACTGCCAATAGCAATCCCATCACACTATTAACTTTCATTATTGATTTTCTTTTTTTTCCATCATGCATACCTAATTTTAGTGCCCAGTCTGGATTATAAACTGGTGATGGAGCTCCTTTACCAAAAGATATAAACTTATGCCTATTTAAGTCATTAATTGTTTTTGGCATACCGTTTTTCTCAAGATATTTATTTGATCCATAAATATAATATTTAATATCAACTAACTTTTTTTGTATATAATTTAATTGTTTAGGTCTTCTCATGAAGATTCCAATATCTGCTTGTCTTATACTTAAATCTAACTCCTTATCATCAAAAACTAATTCAATCTCAATTTCAGGATTTAAACGCATAAATTCTTGAATCCTTGGTGTAAGCCAATGAGTTCCAAAGCTTCGAACAGTTGTTATCGTTAATTTACCAGTAGGTTTATTTTTTTGATCCCCCAATGAAGTCTCAACTTCTTTTAATTTACTTATAACTTCATTTGCAGTTTTAAAAACGTATTCGCCATTTTCTGTAAGGGTCAGTCCTCTTGCATGTCTTTCAAACAATTGAACTTTTAAATCTTGTTCTAACGATTGAATTTGTCTACTTATAGCTGACTGGCTTAGATTCAAATTGACTGTTGCGTTAGTAAAGCTTCCAGCTTCCGCAACAGCATGAAAAATCTTTAATTTGTCCCAATCCATTATTTACTCAAATTAATAATATATCTTCCAGATGTCTCACCCTTTAACATTTTTGGAAAAATATCAATAACCTCCTCTAACTTTATTTCTTTAATAGACTTTTCTAAAATTTCAAAATCAATTAATTTTCCAGCTTCATTCCAAAGAAATTGTCTTCTTTTTATTGAAGCAGTTACAGAATTTATTCCCCATAGCTTAACACCTCTTATAATAAATGGCATTACAGTTGTGTTTAATTTTATATCAGCAGCATTTCCACATGCAGAAACAATACCAGCATCTTTTGTTTGAGCTAAAATATTTTCGAGAACTTTTCCTCCAACCGTATCAACTGCGCCATCCCAAAGACCTTTGTCTAATGGTCTCGAGTCTTTTGTTAATTCACTAGTTTTTATAATGTTTTTTGCACCTATTGACTTAACGTATTCTTCATTACTTTCTTTTCCTGTTACAGCAGTTACATTACAACCAAGCTTGCTTAACATCATAACTGCCATACTGCCAACACCACCAGATGCACCGCTTACAATCACATTTTCTACTTTGTCACCTAACAATAATTCTTCTCTAGTGGCTTTAGTAGTAAATGAGCACATGAGCGCTGTTAAACCAGCTGTGCCTAATATCATTGATTGTCTTAAATTTAAGTTTTTTGGTTTTTTTACTAAGAATTCTCCATTGACCTTTGCATATTGAGAGTAACCTCCAAAGTAAATTTCTCCCACTCTCCAGCCAGTTAAAATAACCTCATCACCAGGTTTGAAATTTTTGTGATTACTTTCCTCGATAACTCCTGCAAAGTCTATGCCAGGAATATGAGGAAACTCTTTTACAAGTCTTGCTCCATTTTTTAAAATTAAAGCATCTTTATAATTTAATCCAGAAAACTCTACTTTTACAGTTACATCGCCGTGTTTTAAAAAGTTTTTTTCTATTAATTTTACTTCTCTAGAAAAACTTTCACCCTGTTGATTTAATACTAAAGCTTTAAATTGATCTGACACTTTACTCTTTTACGATACTTATAAATCTCAAATATCTATTTTGGTAACTTAAGTCTTCTTTAAACTGTCCTAAATAATAATTTGTTACAGTTGAGGCTTGTTCTTTTTTAATCCCTCTCATAGTCATGCACTGATGAGTAGAGTCGATAGTTACTGCTACACCTTTTGCATCTAAAGACTCCATTAAGGTATTCGCAATTTGCATAGTTAATCTTTCTTGGGTTTGCAATCTTTTTGAGAATACTTCTACAACTCTTGCTAATTTACTTAGACCAACAACTCTTTTTTTTGGAATGTAAGCAACATGAGCTTTTCCGATTATTGGTGCCATGTGATGCTCACAATGACTTTGAACTGAAATATTTTTTTGAACGACCATATCGTCGTATCCTTCAACATCTCCAAAAGTTTTGTCTAAAACTTGGTTTGGATCTTCTTTATAACCTTTAAAGTATTCTTTAAACGCTTTTACTACTCTTTTTGGAGTTTCTAATAAACCTTCTCTGTCTGGGTCCTCACCCATCCATGATAAAATTGTTCTAAATGCTTCTTCAGCTTCTTTATCAGAAATCTTTTTTTGGTCTTGATCAGTATTTGTCTCTTTTACTAATTTCATTGTGAAGCTTTATACATATAATTTAGTTATTTTAAAATATTTAAAATATACCTATATGTGCTACATAATCACTTATTATGTTCAAAAAAAGAGAGAATGTCGTTGAAATAGAAGAAGGTAATCTTCTTTCGCCAAAATTTGATAATGATGGTCTTATACCTGTCATCACAATGTGCTCAAAAACAAAAGAAATACTAATGCATGGGTATATGAATGTTGAAGCATTAAAAAAAACTATTGAAACAAAAGAGGCTCATTATTTCAGCAGATCTAGAAATACGATATGGCATAAAGGCAAGACAAGTGGTTTCACTCAAAAGGTAATTGAAATCAGAATAGATGATGACCAAGACTCTGTTTGGCTTACTGTTGATATTGGTGATGGGGCGAGTTGTCATGTTGGATACAGATCATGTTTTTATAGATCTATACCATTAGGTCCAATTGAAAATGGCCGAAAGGTTGAAATGAAATTTTTAGAAAAAGAAAAAAAATTCGATCCAAAAAAAGTTTATAAAGGGCAACCAAATCCAACAAAAGTTTAAGAGTTAATGAAAATATTAAATCCATTTGGTCCTAAGATTGCTGTCATTAAAATTCCAAAAAATATAATTGTAAAAATAAATAAAGAGGTTGATAAAATTATTTCAAGCAAATCTAGGCTAAAAAAAAGTGATTATTCATCTAACTTAGTAGGACAAGTAAAACAAGAAATTAGGTTATCTAATAGATTCGTTAATAAATTTCTTCTAAGATTTATTAGATCGAATATTCAAAAATATTTAAAGAAATGTTTAAATAAAAACGCAACTAAAATAAATTTAAAAAGTTTTTGGATAGTAAGACAGTTCAAAAATGAATATAATCCAATTCATTTTCATAGTGGAAATATATCTGCAGTAGGGTATCTCAAGATTCCAAAAAATATCACAAAAAGTAAAAAAAGATTAAAAACAAATGGAACAATAGACTTTATTCATGGTTCAAAATCTTTTTTGAGTAATAGCTTGTACAATCATAATCCAAAAGTTGGTGATATGATAATTTTTCCAAACTATTTAATGCATACAGCTTATCCATTTAAACGTGAGGGAGAAAGAAGATCTTTTTCTTTTAATTTAGATATTGATAAAAAAACTTTTGATGTATTTCATGGATAAAATTCAAAAAAATGTTCTTGGTGAAAAATTAGAGGAATGCTCATTAGATCCATTAACTGGGTGGTATAGAGATGGTTGTTGTAATACTGATAAAAATGACCATGGTTTACACACAGTTTGTGCAAAAGTTAACACTGAATTTTTAGAGTGGTGCAAAGAAGCAGGTAACGATTTAATAACGCCTCACCCTGAGTTCGGTTTTCCCGGATTAAAAGATGGTGATGGTTGGTGTGTATGTGCAAGTTGGTATGCTAAAGCTGTAGATGCTGGAAAAGGATGCCCTATATACTTAAAAAGAACTCATGAGAATACCCTTAAAATAATACCTATTGAAACTTTAAAAAAATTTGCAATAGATATATCTTAATTACATATTCCCATATTTAGGACCGCCACCACCTTCTGGAGTAACCCACGTAATATTTTGAGACGGCTCTTTGATATCGCAAGTTTTACAATGAATACAGTTCTGAGAATTTATAACAAATTTATAAATTTCATTTTCTTTTTGCACTTCATAAACTCCAGCGGGACAATATCTTTGCGCTGGTTCATCAAATTTTTTTAAGTTGTAATGAATTGGTAAATTTGGATCTTTAAGTTTTAAATGTACAGGTTGATTATCAACATGATTGGTTCCAGTTAAATAAACAGAACTTGTTTTATCAAAAGTTATAACGTTATCTGGCTTAGGGTAATCAATTCTTGGCATTTCCTCAGCTGATTTTAATGTTTCGTGATCAGCGTGCTTGTGTTTTAAAGTAAAAGGTAGTTTCCCCCTAAATAAGATTTGATCTATACCAGTAAATATTATTCCTAAAATAAGTCCCCAACTAAAACTTGGTTTAACATTTCTAGCTTTATATAGTTCCTCATAAAGCCAACTTTTCTGAAGTTTTTCCTCGAAAATTGATAAATCTTTATTCTCGGTCACATGCTCATTAATAGCTTCAGCGGCAATTATCCCGCTCTTCATAGCAGTATGAGATCCTTTTATTTTTGGCATATTTAATGTACCAGCATCACATCCAATTAATAAAGCTCCTGGCATAAACATTCTTGGTAAACTTTGGAACCCACCTTCAATTAAGGCTCTTGCACCATAAGAAATTCTTTTTCCGCCTTCAATTATCTTTTTAATTGCAGGATGAGTTTTAAATCTTTGAAATTCATCAAAAGGAGATAAATGAGGATTTTTATAATCTAAACCAATTACGTAACCTAAAAAAATTTGCTTATTTTCCGCATGATACATAAAGCTTCCACCATAAGTGTTATTGTCTAATGGCCATCCAGCAGTATGCATTACTAAACCTTCCTCGTGATTTTTTTCATCTATCTCCCAGATTTCTTTAAACCCAATTCCATATTGCTGAGGATCTTTACCTTTGCTTAAATCAAATTTATGAATTAATTCTTTTCCCAAATGACCTCTACAACCTTCTGCAAAGACTGTAACTTTTCCTAAGAGCTCAATACCAGGTTCAAAACTATCTTTCTTATCTCCATTTTTATCTATGCCCATATCTTGTGTGGCCACACCTTTAACAGATCCATCATCGTTATATAAAACTTCACTTGCAGGGAACCCTGGAAAAATTTCAACTCCTAATGCTTCTGCTTGTTCACCAAGCCATCTACACAAATTTGCAAGACTTATTATATAGTTTTTATGATTTTGCTGGACGGAAGGTAGCAACCATGTTGGCCAACTCAATGATCTTTTTTTACCTAAAAATAAAAATTTTTCTTTTGACACTTTTGTTTTAATTGGAGAATTCAAATCTTTCCAATTCGGTAATAACTCATCTAAAGCCCTGGTTTCAAAAACATTACCACTTAATATATGTGCACCAATTTCAGAAGCTTTTTCTAGTATACAAACATTTAAATTAGAATTTAATTGTTTTAATTTAATAGCAGCAGATAGCCCTGATGGTCCACCACCTACTATAACTACATCATATTCCATTGTCTCTCTGGACATATTCTAATTTTTTACAGATTAAATTATTTTTGTATAGTGTTTAATTTGTTTAATTCTTCTAAGAACTTAGGCAGCGCATCAAAAAGATCTGCTTCTAAGCCATAATCGGCAACACTAAATATGGGTGCCTCACCATCTTTGTTAATTGCGACAATAACTTTACTCTCTTTCATTCCAGCTAAATGTTGTATTGCACCTGAAATACCAACAGCTATATATAAGTCAGGCACAACAACCTTGCCAGTTTGTCCAACTTGATGATCATTTGTAATATAGCCTGCATCAACGGCTGCTCTAGAAGCACCAATTGCAGCATTTAACTTATCTGCGACAGCAGTAATTAATTTAAAATTATCTCCACTTTGCATACCTCTTCCCCCTGAAATCACAACTCTAGCTGTTCCAAGCTCAGGTCTGTCTGATTTGATTTCTTCTTTTTTAATAAATTTTGATAGATCAGTTGCATCTCCGGCATCACTATTTTGAATCTCTGCTGATCCTCCTGAAGTTGGAGCTGGGTCAAATGAAGTTGGTCTTATGGTGACACATTTAATTTTGTCATTACTTTTTACAGTTGCAAATGCGTTTCCTGCATAAATTGGTCTTAAAAAAGTATCTTCAGATATAACTTTTGTAATATCGCTTACTTGAGAAACGTCAAGTAAAGCTGCAACACGTGGCATCAAATTTTTACCAAAAGTATTTGCTGAGCAAACAATATGAGAATAATTGTCGGAGAGTTTCACAACAACAGACGTAAAGTTTTCTGCTAGATAATTTTCATAAATTGGGTTATTCACATGAATTACTTTCTTTACGTTGGGTACTTCTGATGCTGCTTTACTTACAGCGTCAGAATTGGATCCTAAAACTAAAACATGGACATCCTCATTTATTTGTGACGCAGCAGAAATTGCATTCAATGTAAAAGGTTTTAGCTCTTTATTATTATGTTCTGCTATTAATAAAACTGACATTATATAACTTTAGCCTCATTTTTTAATTTTTGAACTAATTCTTCTACACTTGCGACTTTTATCCCAGCTTTTCTTTTTGGGGGTTCTTCTACTTTAATTTGCTCGATTCTAGGTTTTACGTCAACACCTAGATCTGAAGCATTAATTTGCTCGATTGGTTTTTTCTTAGCCTTCATAATATTTGGCAAAGATGCGTATCTTGGCTCATTTAATCTTAGGTCACATGTAACAATTGCAGGAACATTTACTTCTATTGTCTCTAGCCCTTCATCAATCTCTCTTGTAACTTCCAAGGATTTTTCTTTCATTTCTATTTTTGAGGCAAAGGTTGCTTGAGGCCAATTAAGTAGAGCAGCTAACATTTGACCAGTTTGATTACAATCATCATCAATTGCTTGTTTGCCCATAAATACTAAATCTGGTTTTTCTTTTTCAACAATCTTTTGTAAAACTTTTGAAACAGCTAATGGTTCAATTGTGCCGTCAACTTTAACAAGAATTCCTCTATCAGCACCCACTGCAAGAGCTTTTCTGACTGTCTCTTGCGCTTTATCGTCACCAACAGTTACTGCTACTACTTCATTTGCTTTTCCTGCCTCTTTTATTTTGACAGCTTCTTCAATCGCGTTATCATCAGGAGGGTTAGTTGACATTTTTACATTATCTGTAACTACACCTGAGCCATCATCTTTCACCCTAATCTGAACGTTGTAATCAATTACCCTTTTTACAGCTACTAAAATTTTCATTAAGCTCTCAACAGTTTATTTTCAGCATCATAAGGACTCTCTTCCAAGACTGTTGCCTCAAACATTTTTCCCAAAATATCTACTTTAAGTTTTTCTCCTACATGTGCATGATCAGGTCTCACCATTGCTAAAGCTACTGATTTATCTAGTCTAAAACCATATTCCCCACCAGTTGCTCTACCAACAACCTTATCATCTTTATAAATTGGATTATTTCCAAGAACGTCTGCATCCTCAGTATTGTGAACTTCTAGTGTAACAAGTTTGTTATTAAAACCTTTTTCTCTCCATTTGTTTAAAGCTTCAAGACCAATAAAATTTCCTTTATTAGGATGTATAAACCGATCAAGTCCAGACTCATAAGGTGAGTATTCAATCGATAATTCAGTGCCAACTAGTTTATAAGATTTTTCAACCCTTAAACTATTCATAGCTCTTATTCCAAATGGCTTAATACCAAGATCTTTTCCTGCCTCCATGAGTTTATCAAATATATGATTTTGATATTCGATAGGATGATGTAATTCCCAACCAAGTTCACCAACAAAATTTACTCGCATTGCATTAACTGGTGCATAACCAACATTAACATTTTTAGCTGTCAACCATTTAAAATTCTCATTAGAAAAATCATCTTTAGAAACTTTTTGCATTAATTGTCTAGACTTAGGACCTGCTACAACAAGAACTCCTGTACTATTAGTTAGATCTTCAAAAATAACTGATCCATCTGTTGGCATCCATTTTTGTATCCAATCATGGTCTAGTCTTAGGTTAGCTCCTGCTGAAACTAAATAATAACTATTTTCTGATTCTTTCATAATTGTAAACTCAGAGTGAACACCTCCCTTAGTATTAAGAGCGTGGCATAAATTTATTCTGCCAATCTTTTTAGGGAGCTTATTAGCAACTAAATAGTCTAAAAACTCTTCAGCCTTTGGACCCTTAATCCTACACTTAGCAAAAGCCGTCATATCTAAAAGACCAACATTTTCTTTTACATTTTCACACTCTTTTTTAATAGCATCAAACCATTTTGATCTTCTAAATGACCAATCATCTTTTTGTTCCATGCCATCTGTTGCAAAAAAATTTGGTCTTTCCCATCCAAATTTTTGACCAAAAACAGCTCCAAGCTTTTTCATTCTTTCATAACATGGCGCCGTTCTCAAAGGCCTTGCGGCTGGTCTTTCCTCATCTGGATAATGAACAATAAATACATGACTGTAAGCTTCTTCATTTTTTGCTTTCAAATAAGATTTGGTTGCATAATTTCCGTATCTTCTTGGTTCAACACCAAGCATATCAATAGTTGGTTCTCCATCTACAATCCATTCAGCTAATTGCCAACCTGCTCCACCCGCTGCTGTTATCCCAAAACTGTGTCCTTCATTAATCCAAAAATTTTTTAAACCCCACGCTGGACCAACTATTGGATTTCCATCTGGAGTATAACAAATTGCTCCATTATAAACTTTCTTAACTCCAACTTCTCCAAAAGCTGGTACACGATGTATTGCACCTTCAATATGTGGTGCAAGTCTATCTAAATCTTCTTGGAACAATTCATATTCTGAATTTTTTGATGGTCCTTCTACATAACAAGCGGGTGCACCATCTTCATACGGTCCTAAAATTAATCCACCAGCTTCTTCTCTCATGTACCACCTACTATCACTATCTCTTAAAACTCCCATTTCAGGTAGCCCATCTTTTTTTCTTTTTTGAATTTCTGGGTGTGGTTCAGTTACAATATATTGATGTTCAACAGGTATTACTGGTATATCTAAACCAACCATCTCACCTGTTTGTCTTGCAAAGTTTCCTGAACAAGAAATTACATGTTCGCACTCAATTGAACCTTTATCAGTTTCAACTATCCATCCATCTTTAGTTTGCTTCATTGCAAGCACAGTAGTATTTCTATAAATTTCAGCTCCCATATTTCTTGCACCTGTTGCAAGTGCTTGTGTTAAATCTGCGGGTTGAATATAACCATCTTCTGGATGTTGAATAGCTCCAACTAAATCATCTGTATGGCACAAAGGCCAAATTTCTTTAACTTGTTTGGGTGTTAAAAATTTAACATCAACACCTATTGTTTTTGCAACTCCAGCATATTGATGATATTCATCCATTCTGTCTTTTGTGCTTGCTAAACGAATATTAGATACAACACTAAATCCAACATTCTTTCCTGTTTCTTCTTCTAATTTTTTATAAAGATTTACAGCGTATTTATGAAGTTGTCCCACTGAATAACTCATATTGAAAAGTGGTAATAATCCTGCAGCATGCCAAGTGGATCCTGAAGTTAATTCTTTTCGCTCAACTAAAACCACATCTGACCAGCCTTTTTTTGCTAAGTGATAAAGTGCGCTAACCCCTACTACCCCACCACCTACAACGACAACTTTTGTTTTTGATTTCATTAAGCGATTCCTACTAAATTTTTATTCATAACGAAACAAAATTGTAAAACTACTTTCATATTGAACTACCTAAAGGTATTGGACTTGATACCATAGTTGTGAGCCAACAGTCTTTCAAAGGACCTTCAATTAAATATTTTTCAACTTGCCAATTAAATTTATGATAAATTTTCTCTTTATCTAGAATAATTACCTCAAATTGAACCCAGTTGTCCCCACTTTCAATCTTTGTAATTGTATGACTAAGGTGATTTATCATCATTTGATATGAGGCACTTTTTATCATTTTTTTGAATTTTTCCAAAGGTCCAGTAACTTTTTTGTTTTTAGGGTGTGCAAAATTCCAAGTTTGTTCAATTCCACTATCTTTAAAATTATAGTCATTTTTTTGAAGTCCTGCTAATTGAATTCCAATTACCTCCGCAGGTTTAATATCACTCCTAGGTTTTAATATTTCTGCATAAGATGTTGAAATAAAAAAAGCTGATATAATAGAAATTTTAAATATTACTTGCAGTTTTTTTAACGTCATCTAAAAATTTTTCTCTTTTTTCATCCTTAACAAATGGTACAGCAAAGTATCTTCTATATATAACATCCGTTATGCCGCATATATTAAATACCCCTCTTCTAAGTCTTTTAGTAGGCATGTTTAAAAAAAATGTCCTCACTGCAAATTGTGGTGATCCGTAAGTGCAAAAAACTACTGCTTTTTTACCTTTCAAATTTCCAAGAGGATAACCATAATTTCCAAACAATTTTTTAAATCTAAAAGCCCATGGAGGAGCAAGAACTTTATCTATCCAGCCTTCAACAATAGCTGGCATTCTGAAATTCCATATAGGAGCTATTAATACAATTACATCTGAATTTTCTATTCTTTTTCTGTGATCTAATACCTTTTCATCAGGTTCCTCTCCTGAAAAAACTGGGTCAAATTTTTCTTTATAAAGATCAACAACATCAACACTATGTCCAATTTCTTCTACTTTTTTTATAAAAGTGTCTCTAATTGCAGCATTAAAAGATTTCTCGTTATAATGACCATAAACAATAAAAATTCTTTTCATTAATTCCAAATTTTATTTAACATTTTTTCTCGACCACATGCTTTTTTATACCTCAAATAATTTAAAAATTTAACTTGATAATAGTCTTGATGGAATGTCTCAGCTATGTAAAATTTTTCAAATTTTTTTACATAAGTAACTATTTGTTTTTCAAATTTTTTCTCAAGTTTTTTAATGCTATCTTTAATCAAATATTTTTGTTCATTGTTTTGATAAAATGCAGCAGACCTATAACTATAACCTTTGTCGCAAAATTGGCCATATTTATCAAATGGATCAATATTTATCCAAAAATGATCAAGTAATTCTGAAAAAGTAACTTTATTTTTATCATAGATAATTTCGATAACCTCAAGATGTCCAGTGTTTCCATATGTCACTTCCTCATAAGTTGGATTTTCAGTTTTACCTCCAGAGTATCCTGATATGACTTCTGAAACTCCCTCAAGTTTTTCAAAAGACTCCTCCATGCACCAAAAACAACCGCCAGCAAAATATGCTTTTTCTATTTCCTGGGCATGTAATGATGAGTGAATTAAAAAAATAAAAAAAATAATCTTTTTCATTGGTTTAAATATTTTTCAAATTCAATTTTAGTACACTTATCCTCAATATAAATAATATTATTAGCCTCAACAATTCTTCTAGCTTCCTCATTTTTAATATCAAGCTGCAACCATAAAACTTTTGCTCCGACCTTTACAGCTTCCTTTGCAATTTCTGTTGCCTCATTTGATGGCCGAAAAACATCAATAATTTCAACTTGATCTTTTATTTCTGAAATCCTCCCAAAAACTTCCTCACCTAAAATTTTTTCACCTTTCATGGACGGATTAACCGGATAAACTTTAAAACCACAATCTTGTAGAAATTTCATTACAATTGAAGATGTTTTTTTTAGGTTTTTACTCGCTCCAACTAGTGCAATCCTTTTAAATTTAGATAAAATATCTTTAGTGCTACTCATTAAGTTTATTTGTTATTTTTAATTTTATCTTCACAAAATTTTTTGGCCTCTAATACTGTCATAGGCTTTTCTAATTTTTGACTTCCTGCAACACATGCATCAATCGCTCTTTTAAAATTATGATCTCTAAAGTTAAAAATAAAGTAAAGACCAACTAGTATAAAAATAATAGTTAGAATATTTTTAGTTTTCACTTATTTTTCCATTTTGGTTTTCTTTTTTCTATAAAAGCCGAGATACCCTCTTTAGCGTCCATGGACATCATGTTAAGTGTCATCATTTTACTAGTGTATGAATAAGCTTTCTTTAGTGGCATTTCTAATTGCTTATAAAAAGCTTGTTTACCAATTTTAATTGTTAAATTAGATTTTGAGGCAATTTTTTTTGCAATTTTAAAAACCTCACTATTTAATTTTTGTTTTGGAAAAAAATCATTTATCAATCCAATTTCTTTTGCATAACTTGGTTTAATTGGATCTCCTGTTAAAAGCATTTTCATCATTGGTTTTCGATTTATCTTCCTACTTACTGCTACCATTGGTGTGCTACAAAATAATCCTATATTTACTCCAGGTGTTGCAAAAAGAGCATCATTAGTGCTGTATGCAAGATCGCAACTAGCAACTAATTGACAGCCCGCAGCATATGCTGCTCCATGAACTTTAGCAATTACTGGTTTTCTACCTTCAACTATTTGAAGCATTAATTTTGAGCAAAGATTAAAGAGTTTTTGGTATCTCTCTTTAGTTTTTAATTTTTTAACCTCATTTAGGTTATGTCCTGCACTAAAACCTTTTCCAGCACCTTCAAGAATAATAACTTTAACTTTTTGATCTTTATCTAACTTTTTAAAAACTTTAATCAAATCATTCAAATTTTTAAATGAGAGAGAATTGTATGTTTTTGCTTCATCGATTATGACTCTAGTTATAGCTTTATCAAAGTTAATGATTTTTATATTCATCAGAAACTACTTTAGTTTACCCTCTTCTCTCATTTTTGCTCTTATCTTAGTTGCTGAGATCTTCTGAATTTCCTCAGGTAAAATAATTTCTTCAATTTTATAACCTACACCTCTTCCATAACAAATATTTGTAATATTTGGCACTAACATAATTTTAAATCTTCCTTTAAATTCTGGATCTAATCTCTCCTCAATATTCTTTTTTACAGTTTCAAAATCAAAAGGGTTATCGTCAACACCCTGAACATCCCTAATTTGAATACATACCTGGCCAGTTTTTTTTATTATTTCTTTGAATAAAGTGTAGTGCCCATCATGAAATGGCTGCCATCTACCAAGCATTTGTGCTGTTGGTTTTTTATTATCCCATTCATATGACATTATTTTATCTCCTTTAAAATTTTTGGTGCCCAATTTTTAGCATCCATAGTGGTTACATGATAGTCAAACTTTTCTGGTTTGACGAACATTTTATTAGTATCTTCAAACCTCCCCTCTTTTATTGTATCCATCCATATTATATAGTCAGCAGGAAATAATGCTCTAGCCTCTGGTGTTGGACAAATAAAATCTGCTACAACAAAATTTCCTGCATCCTTAAGTTTTTTTGCAAAATCTGCCATTCTTTTTGCTTGTCTTTTTCTACCTTCCTCAGAAAAATCCCAATCGTTTGCTTCTTTCCTTACTTCATCTGCATTCAATCTTTTTGCTTTAAGCAAGGGACCAAGTTCATTTGCTAACGTTGTTTTGCCAGAACCAGGTAAGCCCATTATTAGAATTATTTTCATATTATATTAAATTTTCAGCAACCCATTTATGAAATTGATGAGTTGGTTGATCCATTACTGGTGAAAAATTTCCACCATTATATACTGGAGAGTTTCTTCCATCTTGCATTCCTTCAATAGCACTAATGTCTTCAATCATGACATCTTTCCAAAACCTCGCATTTTGTTTTCTTAACTCTTTTAAATCTTCTCCATTTGCACTGTCATTTCCGATATAGTACATATGCATATGCTCTATAGTTTTATTTATAGCAATTGGTTCTAACCAAAAAACATAAAAGTGATCAATATGTAAACCGATCATAACATTTGGGAATAGTGCTACGTATTCTGAGTTTTTTAACCAATCTTTATCCCAATTAGGAAAGGTATTAAATTTTTTATTACCTTTCATTGGTTGATCATATTTCTTACTGCCTTGACCAGCAAATCTATTGGGTAATCCTTGAATATGATAATGATCATTAATGTTAGAAACTTTATTTAACTCTGGATGAATAGTTGGTAAATGATAACTTTCACAGTAATTTTCAATTGCAAATTTCCAATTACTTTTAACATCAAGATTGAAATATCCAAAGTCCTTTGAGTGAACTATAAGGTTTTGATCATCTTTTTTTATAAATTTAGACCATCTTTCTTCTAATGGTTTAATATAATCATCGAACTCAATTTCATTTGAATTGATGTTAACAAAAATAATATCCATCCATATTTTTGTTTTTATTTTTTTTAGGCTACTTTTGTTTTTGTTAAATTTTTCAGAATGATGAACATTTAAGCCTCCAATGTGTGGGGTTGCTACTAAATTTCCTTTATAATCATATGACCAAGAATGATAGGGGCATCTAATTACGTTTTTTAAATTACAGGGTTTATCAATAAGTTTAAAACCCCGATGACTACAGACATTATGAAAAACTCGAATCTCCATATCTTTTCCTCTCAAGATTATTAATGGAATCCCGAGCAGATTGTATGGAATAGTATCCCCAACGTTTGGAATTGAGCTACCAACTCCAATAACAGTCCATTTATTAAAGAAAACTTTTTCTCTCTCGAAAGCTAAATAATCCTCTTTGGTGTAACACTCATTAGGGAGGCCATTTGCTGCCTCAATTGGCTTATTTACTCGCTCAAGTTTTTTTAAATCAATTAATTTTGAAAGCTTTGTATTTTTTAGATTACTATCCACAAAAAAAATTATCACGACCACAATTTTTGAGCAAGATATTTCGAGCAAGCTGCGTGATGAATTTCTTTGACAGCTTTTTGAAAAAAGATAATTATCTGAAAAATGAATTTTTCTTTAGAAATAGGACCAACAACTGATTTAGAAACTGTCCCTTCCGTTAAGGATATTTACATTACAATGTTGCCTGGAGGTGACTATAAAGAAACAGCTCAACAGGCAGTTGAGTTAGTTAAAAAGGGTTTTAATCCTGTTCCTCACTTTCCCGCAAGATCAATGCAAGATGAAAAACAGCTAAAAGATTATGTTTCTAGATGTAAAGACGGTGGGGTTAAACAAGTTTTGGTGATCGGTGGCGGAAGAGAACCAATGGGAAAATTTGACAGCTCGTTTCAGCTTTTAGAGACTGGTTATTTTGAGAAGATGACTGTAGGAATTGCTGGACACCCAGAGGGGAGTCCTGATATATCCGATTCAGAATTAGAAAAAGCTATGATAGATAAAAAGCCTTACGCTGACTATATTGTAACTCAATGGTTACTAGATCCCCAGCCTATTATAGATTTTATTTCTAAACAAAGCGTACCAGTGCATGTGGGAATTACTGGTCCTCTAAAAATATCTAGCTTAATTAAATTTGCTAATATTGTTGGAGCAAAAAATTCCCTTAACTTTCTTAAATCTAATTTTACTAAGGCGTTAGATTTATTGAAACCTAAAGACCCTAATGATTTAATTGGGAAAGTTAAATCGCATACAGATTTCTTCCACATTTATACATTCGGCGGCTTGAAGGAAACTAACAAGTGGTTGAAGGAGAACAGTTATGTCTAAAGAATTTGACTATACTAAACTAAAGCATGTTACTTCTGTTGATCAATCAGATCGGAAAGTACCATATAATTTAAGACAAAGTGGTCCAACAAAAGTTGAAATGTTAATTTCAACAAGGGTAAGAAAATCACCTTATTGGCATTTATCAATGCAAGCAGGATGTTGGAGAGCAACAGTATACAATCGTATTTATCATCCTAGAGGTTATGTAAAACCTGAAGACGGTGGAGCAATGGTTGAATATGATGCAATAGTAAATCATGTAACAATGTGGAATGTTGCTGTCGAAAGACAAATTCAAGTAAAAGGACCAGATGCTGAAAAGTTTGTTGATTATGTAATAACGAGAGATGCAACAAAAATTTCACCAATGAGAGCTAGATATGTAATTTTATGCAACGCTTATGGCGGAGTATTAAATGATCCAATTCTTTTAAGAATTTCAAAAGACGAATTTTGGTTTTCTTTATCAGACTCAGATATAGGAATGTATCTACAAGGTGTGAATGCGGATGGCAGATTTAATTGCACAGTTGATGAAATAGATGTCAGCCCAGTTCAAATTCAAGGACCAAAATCCAAAGCACTGATGAAAGATCTTTGTGGTGATCAAGTTGATTTTGATAACATGCCTTTTTATGGATTAGCTGAAGTAAAAGTTGGTGGTAGAAGTTGTGTAATCTCACAGTCTGGTTTTTCTGGAGAAGCTGGTTATGAAATTTATTTGAGAGACTCAACTTTATATGCTGAAGATATGTGGAATGCAGTCCTTGATGCAGGTAAAAAACATAATCTAATGGTAATTGCCCCTGCTCACCATAGAAGAATTCAAGCTGGAATTTTGTCTTGGGGTCAAGACATGGATGCACAACACAATCCATATCAATGTAATCTTGGATACCAAGTTTCATTATCAGGAAAAGGTGAATGGAACAAAAAAGGAGATTATGTTGGTAAAGCAGCTCTTGAAAAAATGGGTAAAGAACTTAAAGATGGAAAAAAACCATATAAACTTCAATTAGTTGGTTTAGAATTGGGGGGAAAACCAATTGAAGAATATGCACCAGATTTTTGGTTAGTGTCCAATGAGAATGGTGGTGATCCGGTTGGTTTTATAACCTCTCCATGGTATCACCCAGAAAAAGGTCAGAATATTGCAATGGGGTATGTTCCTTTTGATGGAACCTTAAATGCAAATGGTTTTCCAAAAGGAAAAATTGGAACTAAGTTTAAGGTACACCTTCCAGAAAAATACTCAAATAAAGCCGGAGAACCGGTAGATGCTGTAGTGGTTGATATACCTTTCAAAGAATCTTTTAACGCAAACACTAGAGAAGTAGTAAAAGGTTAACTAAATATTCATTAAGGGGAGATTTTCTCCCCTTAAAATTTACCTGATGTCAAAAACACTCTTGATTGTAATTTGCATTTTAATAGTTATTATTTTAATAATATTTCCTTTAATAGTTTCATATATTGAGCAAAATAATAAAAACAAATAAATGTTCAGTGAATTTATCAATATTGTAATTAGATCTATAAAGTTAGATAAATCTCTTTATAGTGATACAAAAAATTTTGGTGAGGCATCTATATACTATGCTCTTCTGATTATATTGTTTGGTTCAATAATAAGTATAATTCCTAATAGTTCTTTCCTAAATTATATGAATTTAAGATTTGATTTAGGGCCAATTAAAGGGCCATCTTTAAAAACTATAATTATATCATCATTTATAATGTGGTTGATAAAAACGACTTACTTATACTTTGTTGGAATTATTTTATTTCCAAACGAAAAAACAAACTGTAATTTTAGAAAAATTATAATTGTGGTTGCTTTTGCTCAAGCACCACTTCTTTTAAATTTTATTGTTTTCAATGAAAAATTTTTATTTTTCATTATAGCAACATATATTTGGTACAACATTTCACTAATCATTGGATTAAATATAGTCCTAAATTATAATAATTACATAAAAACCACATTGATCTCTCTTGCACCACAAATTATATTTTTTTTGTATGTTTTGTCTTTATTTCAAGGTCAAGCTAATGTTGTAAGTTAAATAGGAAAAATAGTTTTGGCTATTCTGCAAGATTTACAAATCTTAAAACCAGTCAAAATTAGATTTTGTGTTACGCTTTCATCTTCTTTTTTACACTCATCACATATATTGTCTAAATCTTTTAAGTTTTCGTTTGGTATTTTTTGATATTCAGTCATTGTCATTAAGACCAGCTCCCGCTGCACCTTTTTTTAGACTATCTGTTTCTTCCACAAATGTATTCTCGGATAATCGATAAAGTTTATTCCAATCTTTCGTAGAAAAATTATCTTTATTATCTAGAAAATAAATTCTAGTCTTTTTTGCTAAAGATGGGAATTTTCCCCGAAAAGAATTAGAAAAGATATTTAAATTAAAATTCAACAAAAAATTATTTTTATCAAATGTAAATAAAATTTTTTTTCCGATAATTTGTGAACTTCTGCTTAAAAAAGGAAGAAGTAAAATTGGAAAAGCTACTTTGTTAAATGCATATATTTTTGAATTCTCAAGTGATCTAATTTGATCCAATAAACAAATACCCAACAAAATAGGACAAAAAGGATTCTTTGATGGTCTATTGTTTTTATTAATGGCCGATATATTTTCAAATTTTTTCTTTTCTTTTTTTTGATAATACTGAATTAAATTTTGAATTCCTGGAAATCCGAACAATTCTAATAATCTTACACTTTTTCCAACTTCTTCAGCTTCTCCCCAGGAAAATCCAACTGCTTTACTTGCCCTTTTAGATGTGGTTTCTATTTCACTTAAAGATCTCATAAATTATAAGTTAGATTTATAGATCCATTGTTCGTCAAAATTTTTTAGCTCTTCAGGTAAAGGTGCTCCTTGAAACATGCATATTCGAAGCCATTTATCAGATCTTGGATCAAACTTCAAAGCTCCAAAAAAAGATAGCTTTAAACGCAACATATCTATTGGAACAATATTTTCACTTATTGTATTATCTTGAATTTCAGAGTATGGAAATTTTTCAACAATAAAAGCTCTTCTCACTACGTGCCGAAGATCTGAATTTTCGAATAAAAATTTGTCTATTGTTAATTTTCCTTTAATATTTAATAATTTTTTATAGAGTCTTTTAATATCCCTGGCTATAGCAAGTGGTTGTTCAAGTTCAGAGCCATTCTCCTCAAAGCGACTAGCCAATCTTGGCTCCTCCTTATTTTTTGAGATAAACCAAAATTTATCATTATTTCTTTTTTCATCAAAATTAATAGCTAAGATATTCTTATATTTGTTTTCAAGAATAAATATTAAATCTTTAACAGTTCTGTTTGTTGGTATATCAAAGTATTTTTCCTCATCAGAGCTCATTTCTTTAATTAAAGGTTTGACTATTTCATTATACGGTTCCATCATTATTGATACAATGTACTCAATGCATTCATCTGAAGTCTCTTTCTCTAACCATAAGTAAATTTCATTAAAAGGATAATCAATTTTAAAGTTGAAATTATTTTCAATAAAATCAATAAACTTTTTGAGATCTTTGAATAAAAGTTTAATTTTTTTAAGCTGATATTCACTTTCTGTATTCCAATTAATAATATTTTTTATTGAACTTTTGACACAGTCTTTGAATAAATTATAATGATCTGGATCTACTTTCTTTATCTCTCTTATTTTTTTTAGAGCTTTTTCTCGACAAAGAATCCAATTGTTAAGTAGTGTTGGATGATTAACAATAAATGGTGCCATACCTAAACCTGTTGAATTTCCTATGCCAAGGTTTTTACATATATTTAAGTCTAATTTTATTGCTTTTTCTGGGTTCTTTGATTTTGAAACATGATTAACTTGATCAAAAGTGAATTGTCTTACCAAATATACCAACATCATTTCAAGCCTAAAAGGTCCGTTAATTTCTTCACGATCTTTAATTCTAAAACGATCTGCTAAACCAAATTTTCCAGAACCATATACTGCTGTAGTTCTATAAAGATAACCAACTTTTTTAAGTAAATCTAAATTTGGTTGGTATCCATTGCTCAAACTTTCAACTACATGATTAAATAATCTAACAGATTTATTTGCTCTTGATAAAGTAAGCTCTTTAAAAGACAATCTTCCAACCTCTTGCTTTGGAACCTCATTTTTAAGTCTCTTAATGTCTTTTAAAGTTGGAACTCCATCAAACAATGTAAAAGCTGCATCCC